>JBGTCQ010000126.1:0-13664 GCA_041748755.1 Chroococcidiopsidaceae cyanobacterium
CGGGCGCGTGGATTTGATTTCCGCAAAGGTCGGGTAAGTCAGGAAGCAGTGATTCCTCTACCAACTAGCTGAAGTAGGATTAAATGCAAAAAACTTGCATTAGCCTTACGATGCAGAAATCTTACTACTAATTAAGTAATGCAAATCTTTGTCAAGGAGAAAACTAAATGACAGCAGTGATTACTGATAGCCCCTACAAAAACCAAATCCCCGATGTGGGATGGTGGGCAGGTAACTTTCGTCTTACCAACTTATCGGGCAAATTGTTAGGCGCTCATGTTGCTCATGCTGGATTGATTTTGTTATGGGCTGGGGGGATGACACTGTTTGAGTTGTCTCGCTTTCATTCAGACCAGCCGATGTATGAGCAAGGGTTAATCTTGTTACCTCATTTAGCCACTCTCGGTTTTGGTGTCGGTGCTGGTAGTCAAGTCATTAGCACCTATCCCTACTTTGTAATCGCTGTCTTGCATCTGATCCCTTCTGTGATTCTAGGAGCCGGTGGAATTTACCACTCCTTGCTGGGACCAAAGGTGTTAGAGGACAATCCCACTTTGGCTGGCTTTTTTGGCTATGACTGGAAAGACAAAGACAAGATGACAACCATCCTGGGCATTCACCTGACGATTTTAGGGTTAGGTGCTTTGCTTCTGGTCGCCAAGGCGATGTTCTGGGGTGGACTATTTGACCCGTGGGCAGCTGGCGGTGGAAACGTAAGGGCGATCGCTCATCCAACGCTGAACCCATTCCGCATCTTTGGCTACCTGTTTGGGGCTTGGGGTCCAGAGGGAATGGCAGCTGTCAATAACTTGGAAGATGTTGTCGGCGGTCACATCTGGGTTGGCTTGATGTTAATTGGTGGTGGCATTTTCCACATCTTGACCAAACTTTTTGAGTGGGCGCAGCGAATTTTGGTTTGGTCTGGAGAAGCGTATCTTTCGTATAGTATTGGCGCTGTAGCCTACATGGGCTTTTTTGCGGCATACTTTGCCTCAGTCAATAACACCGTTTATCCCGAAGTTTTTTATGGTCCCATTCGCACTTTAGAAACTTCTACTGGTATAGTTTTCTCCCGTGGTTGGTTGGTAACTTTCCATTTTGTCCTGGCATTGTTATTCCTACTAGGTCACATTTGGCATGCCCTCCGCGCCCGTGCCATTGAAGCTGGGTTTGATTTGAAAAAAGGCGACTTGATTCAGCCGCCAATGGCAAATCCCCAAAGGAGTAATCTGGTAGCCTCGGTCAAGTCTGAGGATTTCACGCTGAACTTTCTGAAGTACTTACCAATTTACCGTCCTGGGATAAATCCTCTCTCGCGGGGATTAGAAATTGGTATGGCTCATGGTTATTGGTTGATTGGTCCCTTTACCACATTAGGTTCAATAGGTTCACTACGCGATGCTAATGTGGGTAACTTAATTGGTTTACTAGCCACAGGAAGTTTGATTGTCATCCTGACAATTGGTTTCTCGATTTATGGCAGTACCACCTTTGAAAAGCGCTTAGAAACTTTCCCGCGACCAGCTTTCGTATCGACAGTACCAAACGTGCCAGATTCTCTCCAAAATGTAGACGATTGGAGTCAGTTTACTACAGGTTTTCTGATTGGCGGCATTGGTGGAGCAATATTCGCATATCTGCTGTTGAATAATCTGAATTTGTTCCAAGCGATCGCCAACAACTCAGTTAACTAAAACTTACAAACACTTGTGGTTTTTCATTGAGGAACTTGGGGTTCCTTAAGGGAATTAGGGGCAGCGGGGGAAAAGATTTTCTAGCCCTCTCCTCCCCTTTCTTTAACACTGTTCAATAAACCTGAATCAGGAGCAAATATGTCAAATATTGGTCTGTTTTACGGCTCTACAACAGGCAAAACCGAGTATGTAGCAGAGATGCTTCAGAAAGAATTTGGTCAGGATGTATTAACACTGCATAACATTGCCGAGGTGGAAGATAGTGACTTTGAAGACTATCAAAATCTAATTATCGCCTGTCCTACCTGGAATATTGGTGAATTACAAAGTGACTGGGATGGTTACTTTCCAGAGCTAGACGATATAGATTTCAGTGGTAAAAAGATAGCCTATTTCGGTACAGGAGACCAAGTTGGCTACAACGATAACTTCATGGATGTGCTAGGTATTTTAGAAGAGAAAATTTCAGAAAGAGGCGGTACTACAGTTGGATATTGGTCGACAAATGGTTATGAATTCAATGAATCAAGAGCATTGAAAGACGGCAAATTTGTTGGTCTGGCTCTTGATGAAGATAACCAATCTGACATGACTGAAGAGCGCGTCAAAGCCTGGGTAGCTCAACTGAAAAAAGAGTTTGGGGTATAGATATGAGATGAAACAGAAGAAAGGAGAAAACTGCTGCTTTAATAGCATTGTAGTTTGATAATTGATGGCGATTGACTTTTGTGCGGCTTGTCTTCTAAATGGAGCGATCGCCACTTTAATTTATCTAGATTTACGTTCCAGTTGCCTTTTTGTCTTCTATCTTATAACTTTAGATTTTGGACAAATGTGACATCTTTGGGAATCTTGTTCAAAGATTGGACTTTAAGAAAATTTGGCTCTTTACGAGTAGATTTGTCTAAAACCCGCTGAGAAGTCCTAATGCAAATAATCAATACGATGAACAAGTTGAAAATAAATCTCGGTACTGTGCAAGAGATGATTCCACCCTTCAAAGATATGTATCGTCTGAGCCTTGCAAAGTTAGGATGACCTAGTGCTAGTGCGAGTAGATTTGTCAATTCAATCTTATTTGTGACCTTGTTTTAAGGAATTTTGATGTCTAAATCTCCAGATGTTCTTTGGTTGAATACAAGCCCTAGTTTGCAATGTTTCGCTCGACCCTTGCTGCGTTACTTGGCTAGGCAAGTAACAATTGGACAGTGGGAATATTGCCAAAGTCAGGATGAAGCCAGTTCGCTGGATGTTGCAGTATTGCTGCTGCATGACTATCTCAAATCCTGCAATCAACCTGTGGATTTGATTGGTCATAGCACTGGAGGATTGCTAGGGCTACTCTATGCTCGTCAATATCCAGAAAAAGTAAAGTCTTTAACTCTATTAGCTGTGGGTGTCGATGTAGCCCTTGACTGGCAAGCCCACTACTATCTCCATCTCCATAATCAGATTTTACCCTGTAGTCGCCAAGGAGTTTTAAGTAACATGGCTTATAACCTGTTTGGCTATCAGGATCGACACACCATTAATAATCTAGTGAGCATCCTGGAGCGAGATTTAGATTGCTCCCTCTCGCCTCACTCTATATTTCAACGGCTGAATATTTACCCAGGCGGAGTCCAAGTGCCGTTGATGGTCTGTGGCAGCAAGGACGACATCATTATAGAACCCAATGCACTGCAAGGATGGCAACTTTGGTTAAAGGAGGGCGATCGCTTATGGTCATGTCTAGAAGGACGGCATTTCTTTCACTTCTTCCAGTCCCAGCAAGTAGGACGACAGATTCTCAAGTTCTGGGAATCTCTCCGCCAGTCTGATGCACTTTGTTCCAGCCTGAGGGTTTAAGCAAAATTCTCGTGTCTTAAATTGCCATTGATTTTGAGCTGAGGAAGATAATGCTACAAATGTTTCTGAGTGGAATGCTCAAACCTCTAGCGTTTTCTCTGTATTGCTTTTGTGAATTGACATTCGCAGGTTTATTTGTTTGGAGTATTTGGCAGGCAGGTAAAGATGGTATGGCGCAACTGCATCGGCTGCATCAAATTCCATGCTCGCGCTGTGCCTTTTTCACTAGAAATTACCGCCTTAAATGCACAGTACATCCTACAAAAGCGTTGACAGAAGAAGCCATCAACTGTTTCGACTATGAACCGACTACAAATCGTGCTACGGGCTGCTCCAAACGGTGCAAGTAATCTGGGTTGCATATCCCTAAATATGCCATAGTCTGCAATAACAGCGCCAAGAGATATTGCCTAAAAGCATTGCAATTAAGCGATCGCTAATCTCTTTATCGCCACTCACAGCAGGTAGTAATTTTTGTTCAGTAGCAATCACCAACTTTTGTAGCGCTTGCATATCTGCTAGTTCCATAGCGATCGCGCTGCACTTAGTATCGTCCAAAGTTACAACCATAGTTGACCTTCCTCAAATAATCTAGAGCAGGATTAACATCTCACAAGTATCCTATTCTTTGTATTGCTCTTGAGATAGATTTTCATTTATTAATTCAGCTTATTACTCATAAGAGCATTCGCTTCGATTAACGGTAAGAGATTTGCACCCTTTGCCATCTAACTAGTTTGAACCACTAAGCTATAACAGACAAAATCAGAATTGCTGCAACCTTCACCGCCATACATCTAAAATATTCAATTGAGTATAATGAAAATATTTATCAAAGAGACCTGAAGATTTGATGTACTTTTGTGACAACTTAGAGATAATTTTAAATAAGTCTCAATTATTCCGCCCACTTACGCAGTAAATTAGCAACACTTTTAGCGATTAAGTCAAACTCTAAAGTTTTGCCGTCTTTGGCAAAGATCGCGTGTCGCACAGTATCAAGCTCAAATAGGATTTCTCGTTCACTAGCATCACGAACTAGACTCTGTACCCAACCAACAACAACCAACCGGGTTCCCTTTGTTACAGGATTAACCCGATGCAGAGCCGTTGAAGGATACACGATCATCTCTCCAGCTTCTAGCTTATAAGCTTTCTCATCATCTGCTGCTTCAATAACCAGTTCACCCCCCTCGTAAGTTGAAGTCAAGAATAGAGTAAACGATACATCCGAGCGCGCAAACGATCCCATGAGGGCATTGTCTGTATGTCTGCCGTAAGCCATACCTGTGTCGTAGCGGCTAAACAGAATGGAATGCACAATTTTGGGGCGAACTGCCATCTGAAACAGCGCATTACGGTTGAGTGCTTTTTTAATAAGTTCCTTAAGTTCTTGTTGCGACTCGCTATGTTTGAGTTGTTGGTTATTTTTAACTAGCTTGGCGTGCCAGCCTGCTGTCAGCTTACCGTCTACGAATTCCGCCTGAGCAAGGCTAGAAGTGATGTACTCTAACTCCTCAGGAGCAAGAATGTCTGGAATTTTGAAAATCATAATCGCAGATCAACAAAACAATTCAATCCCCGCAATTAAATTTAATTGCGAGGAAACTGTCAAAGCACGCAAGGTGCGAGTCATTAGTTAAACTCTACCCATCAGGGGAATAAAGTTGAGGAATTCTTAGTCATTAGTTAATCCGCTGACGATATAGGCGAGTATGCACTTTTGTTTGACTATTGACTAATAGATAAGTTTGAGCCATCGTGTAAGCAATTGGGGAAATAAACCGTTAGCTTTGCAGTTCAATTGTGGAGATAAGCCCACTAACTTCTGAAGGTGTTTTAACAGGAGTAGTAGGCGGATTTACTGAGGGCCAAGCTGTTTTGAGTTCTTCTAGACTTGCAGTAATCTTCTGATGATTATCAGGACGCTCCTGGCTCATCTGCTGGGCAATGTTTTGGTAGAGGTCTTCAGCATACATGACAAATCCTCTAGAATCTTGATACTCAACAAGTTCGACAAACTTGTTGTTGGCGATCGCAGCTGTATATTCCTCGCCAGCAGTTTTTAACATTTGATTGATCACACCTAAAACAAATTCGGGAGACTGACGCTGGCTTTCGGGTATAGCGGCGATCGCCTGATCAATAGACTGTTCAGAAGCCTCAAACGCTGTAGTCGTCTCCGGCTTGTCTGGTGCTGATTTTGATAAATCGTGGAGTTCATTTAGCGTGGATTTAAACTGTGGCACGTTCCGTTGTGAGAGTTCACTTTCTATAGTGCTATATAGTTCTTCTACGGGATGCCCAATATGGGGTTCGGCTTGAGCGTAATTCTTCTGTACCATCAATTCCTCGGCAACCATCAGATGCCCCTTCATCAACCCCAGAGTCGTCATGTAATCAACGTCGGCATTTCCAGAGCCTGCGCCACCTTCACCACCTTCACCACCTTCACCACCCTCCGCGGAACTAACTTCTGTAGAAGCGGATGTAGAAGCAGGTTCATTCATGGACTCACCATCTCCACCAGCATTAGTGGATGGACTAGCACAGGCACCAAGAGTAGCAGCTAAACCAAGCGCCAGGAATATTTCTACAGGCTTTAATTGTTTCACCATTGTTATTAATAATTACCATGAAAAGCAGAAAGTACAGCTCTTACACTAAGCTTAATGATAGTTCTTGTCAAGAATATAAACCAAATTTTTAGGAATTATTAGCACTAATGTGGGATGGGAAATGTATTCAAGTAGGGATCACATCAAATACGCCCATGCATCCGTTTTCGGCGATCGCATCTTGGTGAGGATGAAACATATATTGACCAGGGTAAGGATAGGAAAACTCTAAGATGTGCCGTTCAGCAGTACCCATCGTAATTACATCAGTTTCCTCACTAGGTGTTAGCGTCCGCCCTGTGCGATAAACCTGGAACATATTGGCGTGGATGTGAAAAGTGACAGCAGGGTCGAACTCAATCATATTCAGGAGGTACAGCCGCACTAGCTGGTTCTGATAGATGGGAATTGGGTGATCTCGATAGTAGTTAGGGATGCCATTGAAGACATACAGCGCATTCCGTTGCTCGTTATTGATGTCATAGCCCCCTATCACCAGCACCATTTCATCCGCAGGAGGACGACCACCAGGAGGGTCAACAATGAAGACTCCATACAACCCCTTACTGACATGGCGAGTCACCGGGGCAATGTGACAGTGGTAGGGATGCACGCCGTAGGGTTCGGCATCAAACTCATAGATCGTTGTCTTGCCGTGTCGCACAGGCTTCACCCCATCCATCTCAGCCGGATGAATGCCGTGAAAGTGCATACTGTGGGAATGCCCATCTTCATTGTGAAAAATAACTCGGATGCGATCGCCTTCAGTGGCTCGCATAGTAGGGCCAGGTACACGACCGTTTAAATTCCAACTTACAAACGAGATCGCACTGTTAAGCTGTAGTGTGGTACTATCAGCGACCACCTCAAACTCTCGAACTCGTCGCCCATTCTCACGCTTGAGTGTGCCATAGTCAAAATCGCGCAGCACGTTCATGGGGTTGAAGGTATTACCCTTAGCTACGGAAGTTTGAGCGGCAATTGGCGGAATTTTAACGGACGAGTGTGAGCGACGGAACGGGTAGGTGAATGTAGCAGCGGCTGTTGTTGCACCTAATCCAGCAATTCCCCAGGTTAATAGCTGTCGGCGAGTCCAGAATTTGTAATTGCTTGCTGGCAGCATAGAGATAATTTTGGTGTAAAACTGCAAAAGAGTTAACAGTTATTGAGAATTATGCTAAATAATTCTATCAAAATAGCTGAAACTCTTTTCAATTTGTTGCCAAGGACTTTCAATTATTTGAAAAGCTATCTCACAGAAACTAGCGGAAAATTGGTAAAATTAGTAACTAAGTACACGCATTGAGAATCACCGCCCTATGAAACGAGGCTCTGCATGCTGTTGTTTTCGGACAAAGTATTTGCTCGAAAACAACAGCGATGTTTCTAGGGTTGGGACGCGGAGAATGCGTTTGTTAAGCATCAATCAGCCACAGTCGATTTACTAGGGCGATCTACTGAATACACTGGTATATCTTCTCAATAACCAAATTTATCAATTGAAAACTAATTTGACCTACTTTGCAGGTTTTGAGCGTGTAAGAATATTGTTAAGAATTTTAAGCTAGGCATCTGGTAGTGTCAAAAGACAAGCTGTCAGACTTTGTTTTTTGGCTTGTTAAGCGCTTTTAGATGCTTATGTACTCAGGAAACCACGTTAATCTATAAAGTCAATCTTTTTAACTTAAAACAGTTGCCTATCACAACTTTTAATGATTTTTCCTCTTTAGCAGTGGCAACAAATACCTCTTAACTTTTTACTTGACATTTGCCTCTAAACGTCTTAGGCTGACTGAAGTTAATGATAATAGATGGCAATAGACTATGGGTTTGTCCAGCATTGCTGCGGAGCAGCGAGAAAAAGAAGTAGAGGCTCTCAAGTCTCTTCTGGCTTACAGTCTCATTGGCTCCCTAGCGCTGCATATTGGGGTGCTGACCTTTGGCATTGGCAATTTTTTGAACAAAGTGCCTGAAATTGCAGATGAGCCAATTGAAGTGGCAGTTGTTGATCCTCCAATTCAAGAATTGGAACCAAAACAAGAAAAATCAAGTGAAGGCGGTTCAGTTGCGGGTGGTGGCTCTAGTGGCGGTGGTTCGCCACGCAGTAGTGCATCTACGGCTTCTCAACCTCCAGTAGTTGCTAAAGCCGCTCCCTCTGCGCCATCGATTATTGCTGCAAAACAGCGCACCCCAATTGCACAAGCTCCGGTACAGAAAAGGGAGCCACCTCAACAGCAAAAACCAGCTCAGGTTCCTCAGCCAATTGTGCCCCCTGAGCCAACCCAAGCAACAAAACCAGTCCAAACGTCTCCCCCAAAGGTGGCAACAGAACCAAAATCTGTTATTACGCCCTCACCTATTCCAGCCACTAGCCCAGAACCCTCTGTACCGAACTCAACTTTGCTTCAAAATCAGGAGCAAGGTACTGAAAAATTAAGAAATTTACTAGCAGGGGTCAGAAACTCCCCAGAAAACCAAGGAATTACTCCAAATAGCACAGTGTCGTCCAACCAAACCACTGGAGCAGGGACTCGCCCAGCAAGCGGTACTGCCAATCTAGGCAATGGGAGAAGTGGCTTTGCTACTGGAGGGGGCACTGGCACTGGTAGCGGCACGGGCAGTGGTACTACTGGTACGGGTAGCGGCACTGGGAATGGCTCAGGACGTGGTTCAACGGTAGCTACAGGATCAAGGAATATAAGACGAACAACTTCTCCAGGAGCAGGTAGTGGCAACCGTGATACTACAGGTTCAGGTGATGGTGTAGCTTGCCGCAGCAACTGTAAACCACTGTATCCAGAAAGTGCACGGCGGCGAGGAGAGGAAGGTCAACCACAACTTAGGATTGATATCGGTAGTGATGGCAAGGCTACTAATATTCAACTAGCACGTTCTAGTGGTAATCGAGAGCTTGATGAAGCTGCCCTCAGAGGTGCAAGACGGGCAAAGTATAAGGCTCCCTCTGGGGGACGGCAAGGGGTTTTGGTTAAAGTCGATTTTGCGATAGAAGGTTCAGAACGTCACCGCCAACTCCAAGAACGTCAAAAACGAAGAGAAGTTGCGGGGAGAAACCGTCAGGCTACTACTGCAAATTCACCTCAGAAACCAGCTACTCAGACATCTGAACGCTCTGCCCCAACTCGGAGAATCAGAAGAACGCCATCAGTTGCTCAACCAGCAGCAGTTCGGTCGAGGAATACTTCAACTGTGTCGCCACGTTCAACTCAAACAGTTGCACCTCGGCGGCGTGTAGAAAATGTCACGCCACGCCGTTCGCAGCAAGCTACACCCCGTACTCAAACTCGTTTGCGGCAATCTTTACGCCGTCAGAAACCAAGCACACAGCAAGCCACACCTCGGAGTCAAACAAAATTGCGGCAATCGTTACGTACTTATCAACAGCGATCGCAGTCGGTTCCTAAACCTACTAATTCTGATGCTAATAGCGGTGAGTAATTGTTCAATTAGCACCACTTAATTACTGGTCTAATCGCAATCGTTTTAAGTCTAGAAAAGATTTATCTTTTTTAACTCAGACTAATTCCTCCTGGTTAGTGACAGAGGTGACTCAGTTCAGGTAGATTTATTTGGGTGCGCCCATTCAAAGTGCAGAAAATAGCACTAGTACTGCAATTTTCGCCAATCTCACCAGAGTTAGTGCATCCAATCAAATTGTGGAAGCTCAAGGATGGGCGATCGCTCCTCACAGCTTATGCACCCACTGTTACACATACATAGTCCTGGTTTGATACCCGCTTTTTACAGTGGTTCCTAAACTTTCTCACAGTATCGAATGCACAGGCAATGTTGCCCTTAACCTGTTAACTTTTAACTGGGAATCAGGAGACTGGCAAGTAATCATGCAGAAAGTATCTGTGGCTGATCAAGATTTGGCAAAAATAGCGGGTGCACGAACCGAAATTAAACTACTCGTAGTGGACATCGATGGCACGATCGCTGGTGAATCTAATGAAATTCGCCAACCCGTAATCCAGGCTATTCAGGCGGCACAAGAACGCGGAGTCCAAGTAGCGATCGCAACGGGTAGAATGTACCGCTCCGCCTTGCGTTTTCATCGGAAAATAAACTCTACTCTGCCCCTACTGGCCTACCAGGGAGCTTGGATTCAAGATCCCACCACTGAGCAACTTCATCGCCATTGGCCGGTTTCCACACAAACTGCACATCAATTGCTGGACTACTTTGAGCAGCCCCAATTGCGATCGCTGCTTTCTGTCCACTTCTACATCAACGATCAGTTATATGTCCGTGAGATCACCCCGGAAACGCAAATCTATTCAGAACGCTCTGGTATTGAAGCGATCGCAGTCGGAGACTTGCGCCAAGTTTTGACAAACGAACCCACAAAAGTTTTGGCTTTAAGTGATGACACAGATGTAATCGACCAGCTACTCGGAAATTTACGCCAGCAATACACCCCTGCGGAACTGTACCTAACTAAATCTGTTGCTACGTTTTTTGAAGCTACTAACCCAAGTGTCAACAAAGGAACTGGAGTTCGTTACTTAGCTGAAGAACTACTTGGACTACAAGCTGCTAACGTGATGACAGTTGGCGATAACTTCAATGATGTAGAAATGCTTGAGTATGCTGGAATTGGTGTAGCAATGGGTAATGCACCAGTAGAAGTCAAGGCTTTTGCTCAATGGGTGGCTCCCACTGTAGAGCAAGATGGAGCGGCAGCAGCAATTGAAGAATTTGTGCTCAGATAACAACCGCTCGACATCAGAAAGGACACCGACGACTGGCCGTGTTTCGTCTCGGTGTCCTGACTGGTTCGCTCCTCACACAATGCCATAATATCTGAAACTCAACTGATTTGTCATCACTTTTAACAAAACTTTCTATTTAAAGACACAAAACTGTCTAAAATTCTAGTGGTGCAGGCACACCCAGCTTGTCTTGCAGCAGTAACCGTAAAACTGATTGTGTATAACTATACCCATTGGCAATTTCTAAAGCGGGAATGTTTTTAAATTGACTTAGCCAGAAGGCGATCGCCGATACGTACATCCGACTACAATCTTTGGCTCGATGTAATGAAATATACCAAAGGCGTGGGTTAGCACTGAAATATCTAGGATGTACAAACCTAGACCTACGTGTAGCTTAAACAATAAAAGCTACTTAATTTATCATAATTGGTGGTTCAAAGTAAGTTTTTTGCAGCATTAGCACAGCTACGTAATATCTTCTCTAAATTAGCATCATTATTACCTTGATCCTGGTATGATTTTGAACAGCAATAACCTGTGACTTTGATCACATACGCGGTAACTTTTAAAACCTATAATCTGTTGGACTTTATTATCATTTCAATGTGTAATCACCTTTTAGCGAATATTCCTTTCAATTCTGTTGTTTAAATGCTCACCATACCTGTCTGTTGTTTTAATGTTGAGTTGCGTAAGCGCTAAACTTAAGAAGGCAGCAAGATTTAGTAAATAACAAGTATCTTTCAATACTAAGACTGTTTCCTAAAACATATAAAACAAGTATAGAGTTGAGCTAGCTTAACTCTATACTTAAGCTAGTTTAGTAGCTGTTAATTATAGTGGTTTGCAGAGTGACTATCATGTCAGCACACCGACAATGGCTACGCCTTCTTGTAACGTTTTTGTCTACCGCCAACTGCTTTGACCTATGCAATCCCAATCCTCCTTTTCTGAGGCACCACGCCCTTTTTTAACCTGGCAACGGATTTTGGACTGGGCTCAAGAACACTACCGAGTCCGCTCGTTTAGTAAAGATGAGCGCATTCCAGCTCGACCTGGGCTGCTATATTTGGTACAAAAGGGTGCTGTCCGCCTCGCAGGTACTGCCCAAGCAAATACCACCGCTAGTCAGCTAACGTCTAAACGAATTAACAGAACTCCAGAAGAAGCTTTTTTAGGCTTCGTTGGCGCTGGACAGCCCTTTGAAATTGTCGCTCAGTCTCCCTTTACACTCCAGAGCTATGCCCATGTTGACCAAACTTCTGTAGTATGGATGTACTGGCACGATCTAGACAACTGGCCCCATTTCCGGCGAGAAGTTTTGGATGCATTTCGCTACCAACACCAACGCAAGCTTCTGTGGCTTAGTGCTTTAGGTCAGCGGCGGACAATTGACAGACTCTTGGGATTTTTGACACTGTTAGTTGAAGAGTATGGAGAACCGTCAATCAGTGAAGAAGATCCCGAAGTTCTGCGCGGCTATTGTCTGCCATTTCCTCTCACCCATGCTCAAATTGGCAGCGCTATAGGATCAACAAGGGTGACTGTCACTCGGCTTATGGGCAAGTTACGTCAACGTGGTTTGCTCGTTAATCAGGGAGATAATCTGATCTGTTTGCCTGCTGATTCTATTACTTTGGTGCGATAGAAATCTTGTTAGGCCCGTGTCGTTATCAAGATCGATAAGAGGCAGTACGCACAAGTGAATATAAAGCGCTTGAGGAACTGATTGTAAGACCAGACAGAATTTAAACCCTTAGATCTCCGTCATTTAAGACATTTTGAGTCCAAAAATCCTATTTTTTGAAATTGGGACTGTTAAAAAAATAGCAAGGTAAAGGTATCTGTAGTGCTATTTAAATGTATGTCAGCGGATTTTAACGAAACCTGTCTGGGCAATCAGTTCCTGCCCCTGTGCTGTCAAAAGAAAGTTGGCATAGGTTTCCCCAGCTTGCTCATCGATCTGACCATTCTGTTTGACCACTACAAATAAGTTGCGCGTAATTGGGTACTGCCCTGTTTGAAAAGCCTCAATATTTAACCGATTGCGGACACTGGGACATTGAGATAGGGGAACAAACGGTTCTTGATAAGGAGGAGAATCAATTCATCTGGTTTGCGACCCAGGAGCAGAGACTTAATGCTGTATTGTGGCACTACTTCTGGTGCAGAGGCATAGTAAATTCCCCCAGAGTTGTCTGCTAATTTTCGCAGTGCTTGGGTAGTAGTGGCGACAAACTCCACATTGGAACCAAAAGCCTGTCCCAAAATGTCTTGGACAAAAAGCTCAACAGTGCCGCCATTACTCGTAGGGCGTGAATAGGGTTTAATCGCTACATCAGGACCACCAAGTTGTTTCCAGTTTGTTGTCTTGCCAGTATAAATTGACTTCAACTGGTCTATGGTGAGTCCTGGGATATCCAAGTTGGGTTTAACTGCCACTGCCAAGCCATCAATAGCAATAGGAATTTGTTTAAGACCGAATCCGCGTTGCTGGGCGCGGGCTAATTCCTGGTCGAGAATCGGTCGTGAAGACTGGGCAAAGGCAAGTCTACCATCAAGCAACATCTGAATGCCGCTACCAGAACTTGGAGGTTCACTAGTGGGTTCTACATAACGCAGCCGGAATTCAGGTCGCGCCGCTTGAATTGCTGGGTCAATCGTCAGTCGAATTGGTGCCCATGATGTACTGCCACCATAATTAAAAAGTCCACTAGGAACATTCTGCACAGAGGCAAAATCGCCGTTTGATTGCCCCGATGATGGAC
>JBGTCQ010000127.1:0-6537 GCA_041748755.1 Chroococcidiopsidaceae cyanobacterium
CATGGATCAAGAGGGCTATGACCTGGTGTCCCTGGCACCCCGATTTATTCTCAAACAGCCGGGCGAGTTTTGGCTTCAGCCTGCCCTGCTGATGACCTTGGTGTATCGATTTGGCCCGGCGGGCACCCCGAGCAGCTCATCGCAGCGGGTGATGGCCAACGGCCAGTGTTTTATGGTGCGGCGATCGCTGCTGGAGCAGCTCGACGGCTACCGCTCTGCCGCCACTTCATTTTGCGACGATGTCACCCTGGCCCGCCATGCCGCTGCCCAGGGGGCCAAGGTCGGCTTTTGGGATGGCAGCCGCCTGCTCAAGGTGCGCATGTATGAGGGCATGGCCGAAACCTGGCGGGAGTGGGGCCGCTCCCTCGATCTAAAGGATGCCGCTCCGGCTGCCCAGGTCTGGTGGGACTGGGTTTTTCTGGCCCTGGTGCAGGGTCTGCCCTGGGTCTTGACCCCGCTGCTCCTAATCGTGCACAGTTGGCGACCCGCCTCCTGGTCGCTGGCTCTGCAGCTGCTGTGGGTAGTCAACGGCGGGCTGGTGCTGATTCGGGTTGGCATGCAGGCGGCGGTGGCCTCGGCCTACGACCTCAAGGGGGCACCGGGGGCCTGGGCTTTCTGGCTGTCGCCCCTGGCCGACTTGGCGGCGGTGGCCCGCATTGGCCTGTCGTCTCTGCGGCGACCGACCCGCTGGCGGGGGCGGGAGTATCCAGGGAGTGGGTGAGTGGGTGGGTGGGTGGATGAGTAGATGGGTGGGTGGGGTTTTTCCAGTTAATCGTCGTGGTGTGCATGATGATCGGGCGAGGCTCCGCAGAGCACTAGGCTTACCTCAACTAAATGCCCAGCCGCTGGTAGACCTGGTCAAGATTGCGCAGGTGGCGATCAGGGCTAAAGCAGTGGTCGATCTCGGCGGCAGATAGGTTGGCCTGCACCCGCTCGTCGGCCTCAATCAGCCCACGAAAGTTGCCGTCGTCTGTATTCCAGGCCTGGTGGGCGCAGCTCTGCACGATCGCATAGGCCTCTTCCCGCGCCAGCCCCTTGTCCACCAGGGCCAGCATTACCCCCTGGCTAAACACCACGCCGCCGTAGACATTCATATTGCGGGCCATGTTTTGGGGGTAGACCAGCAGGTGCTTAATCAGCTCGGTGGTCTCCACCAGCATAAAGTGGGCGAGAATGCAGCTGTCGGGAAACGCCACCCGCTCCACCGAGCTGTGGGAAATATCGCGCTCGTGCCACAGGGCAACGTTTTCCAAAGCAGCAACAGCAGAAGAGCGAACAATCCGCGCCATCCCAGTTAGTCGCTCTGAGCGGATCGGGTTACGTTTGTGCGGCATTGCCGAAGAGCCTTTCTGGCCTTTGGCAAAAAATTCTTCTACTTCCAAAACATCTGTCCGCTGTAAGTTGCGAATTTCTACGGCAAACCGCTCAATTGTTGCTGTCAGTAGAGCCAGCTGTTGCACGAAATCGGCGTGGCGATCGCGTGAAATTACTTGAGTAGAGGCAGTATCCGGTTCTAGTCCCAGTTTTTGGCAAGCAATTACTTCTACTTGTGGCTCAATAGTGGCATAAGTTCCCACTGCACCAGAAATCTTGCCTACAGCAATCTCTGTCCGCAGACGTGTGAGGCGATTTTGGTGTCGCAGCACTTCTGCTAACCATCCAGCCAGCTTAAAGCCGAACGTGATTGGTTCAGCATGAATACCGTGCGATCGCCCAACCATCACCGTATGCCGATGTTGTTGAGCTTGGGAACGGATCGCTGCAATCAAATCTGACAACCGCTGCAATAATACATCCAGACTGGCAACTAATTGCAGCGCCAAAGCCGTATCCAGTACATCTGAACTGGTTAACCCTAAGTGAATATAGCGTCCGGCATCGCCTACATACTCGTTGACATTGGTAAGAAAGGCGATCATGTCATGGCGGACTTCAGCTTCAATTTCTAGAACGCGCTGAGGATCAAAATCAGCCTTTGCTTTAATTTCCGCAACTGCCGACTCTGGAATGTAACCTAGTTCAGCCTGAGCCTCACAAACGGCAATCTCTACTTGCAACCAAGTCTTAAGTTTGGCTGTCTCCGTCCACAGTTCGCCCATTTCGGGCAAAGTATAACGCTCGATCAAAGTCTGCTACAGAACACAACCGTCACATTGTACCTCTCAAGCTTGGGAGAACAATCGCTCACGGCATGGATATAATTTCTCTTGTAATTCTTTCTTGGGGGCGAGAGATTGTGTGGTCTACTTCCAAAATGTCTCTGTACCTAAAGTACAGCTTGCACTGTGGGCAGTTGCCCTTTTGTCTCTTAATTTGACATGTCTTAGTAGAAACACAGCGTCCAATCATGATTCCCGATATCGAAAATGAGCCGCTGTTGCTGTCCAGTCTTTAATTGAACGCTATAGTACGCCACTTGTATAAGGCTCTTTGAGGTTAGTACCTTACTTTTTAGTTCGTACTTTACATAACTTGTATGTAAGTGCTAATAAATCACCTAAGCAACTAAATAACTTATAGGAGTGCAGATGAGCGGTCTAGAGAGTGAACAGGAATGAACTTATGAAGATTGGTATCATTGGTGCGGGGTCTATGGCTAGCGTGCTGGGTAAACGTTGGGCAAATAACGGTCATCTACTGTTCTTTGGTGCTAGGGACCTAGAAAAGGCTAAAGCTGTGGCGCAGGATGTCGGGAATGGAGCCACAGCAGGTAGCATGACTGAGGCTGCCGAGTTTGGTGAGGTAGTCTTGCTATCGGTGCGCTCTGAGGCTGCTATTGACGTTCTAAATGCTGCTGGTGCGCCAAGTGGCACGTTTGAGGGTAAAGTTCTCATCGACTGCAACAACCCAGTCGAACTGGAAAATCTTACTCTTACTGTTGGTTTTACCACCTCGTTAGCTGAGGAAATTGCTAAAGCTTCCTCTGGTCTTGTCGTCAAAGCGTTTAATATGGCTCAGGCTAAAGTATGGGCGCTAGATCCACCGATCTTCGATGGTCGCCCAATGACAGTCTTTTACTGTGGCGATAACGAGCAAGCCAAGCAGAAGGTAGCTCAACTGATTACTGAGATGGGATTTGAGCCGCTTGATATGGGCGCACTGCGGCAAGCACGCTTACTTGAGCCAGCAGGCAATATGGTAATTTATTTGCTGTTCAACGGCTATAGCCCGTATACAGTTTTGAATTTGAGCAAAAGAGACGACTTGGAGCAGAAATGACAGCCTGAAAAAGGTAACGCGATCGCCATGTAACTAGCGAGAAAAGCCTTCGTAAAGGAAAACATGAATCTACAAGGTAAAAAAGTTGTAATCATTGGCGGAAGTTCCGGTATAGGTCTAGCAACAGCTAAAGCAGCAGTTACCGCTGGAGCAAAAGTTTTGATTGCAGGTCGTTCCTTACAAAAGCTGGCACAAGCTCAAGCAGAAATCGGCGGCGGAGAAATTAGTAGTCTTGATCTCCTCCAAGAAGATGCTGTAAAAAAGTTTTTTGCTGAAGTGGGAATCATCGATCATCTAGTAATTTCTGGAAGTTCAGTTACAGCCGGATCTTTTCGAGAACTTGAAACTAGCGATGCTCGTAAATCGGTGGACAGTAAATTTTGGGGCGCTTATCTTGCCGTCAAATATGCCCAAATGCAGGAGCAAGGCTCAATTGTTTTGTTCTCCGGTACTCTGAGTCACAGACCATCACCAGGATATGCAGTAGTATCCGCAATTAATGGTGCAGTCGAAGCTTTAGGTCGTGCTTTAGCTCTCGAACTTGCTCCAGTGCGTGTAAATGTAGTTTCTCCTGGCGTAGTGGCAACTCCGGTTTATGAAGGAATGTCCCCAGAGCAGCGCGAAGCTTTCTTTCAAAATACGGCAAGCAAGTTACCAGTTAAACGGATTGCCGTTCCTGAAGATATTGCAGCAACTGTACTTTATCTGATGAATAACGGCTTCACAACTGGAACTGTAATTGGTGTCGATGGTGGCAGATTGCTCGTTTAATGAGAAATCATGACCTTTAGATGGTGGAGACACACTCAGCGCAATTCTTGCTATAGGTTTCCGGCTATTTACCTTTGGTGGGTGCAAGATTCTCACAGCAAAACTTTTTCACGTTCCTAATTACCGTTGTATTTTCAAAAATGTCAAAGTTCGACATTGTTTAAATGGGTATTCAAGAGCAAATTAGGAGATATTCATGCCTAATGAGATGTTGGGAAAAGTGGCACTAGTAACAGGTTCCTCAAGAGGAATTGGACGCGCGATCGCCCTCCGCTTAGGACAGGATGGGGCAAACGTGGTCGTCACCTATGCAGGCAACAAAGACAAAGCAGAGGAAGTCGTTTCGGAGATCAAGGCGAATGGATCAGAAGCGATCGCGATTCAAACAGATATGCGAAACCTGGAGGATGTTCGCAACCTGTTTCAGAAGACGCTGGCTCACTTTGGTAAATTAGACATTCTCGTCAACAATGCGGCGGGCAAAAACATTTTTAAGCCCACGGCTGACATGACAGAAGCAGAGTACGACAGTATGTTCGACATCACTAGAGGCGTGTACTTCGCCCTCCAGCAAGCGGCGCATCATCTAGCAGACGGCGGTAGAATCGTCAACCTTTCGACGAGCGGTACGGCAATGGCAATTCCGGCAGGGGGCGCGTATTCCGGCTGTAAAGCGGCGATTGAACAATTCAGTGCCTGTCTAGCAAAAGAACTGGGCGATCGCGGCATTACAGTAAACACGATCGCTCCTGGCGTTACCGCAACCGATGGGCTTGTATTGGAGCAAGCACAGGTCGATCAGATGATTACCCAAACTCCACTTGGTCGTCTCGGTCAGCCTGCGGATATTGCCGATGCAGTTGCCTTACTTGTGTCGGACAATGCCCGATGGATCACTGGACAGCACATTCGCGCAAATGGCGGCATTGTTTAAAACTAGTCAATTTCGTGATTGCGGTAGGAGAATTTATGAAGCTTGAAGGTAAAGTTGCTCTAGTTACTGGTAGCAGCGGGGGAATTGGTCAAGCGATTGCAGTCCGCCTTGCCTCTGAAGGTGCAGATATCGTTATTGACTATCGCTCTCACCCTGAAGGTGCAGAGGAAACCAAATCTAAAGTAGAAGCCACAGGACGCAAAGGTTTAGTTATCAAGGCAGATTTAGGTGTGGTTAGCGATGTCCGTCAGATGATTGAGTCGGGTATGCAACACTTCGGCAAGTTGGATATTTTGGTGAATAATTCTGGTCTAGAAAAACGTGCCGATTTCTGGGAAGTGACAGAAGAAGATTACGACAGTGTAATTAACGTCAACCTCAAAGGCGTATTTTTCGCAACTCAAGCGATCGTCCAGCACTTAAGAGAAACCAAGCGATCAGGGAAAATTATCAACATTAGTTCAGTCCATGAGGAACTGCCATTCCCCCACTTTACTTCTTACTGTGCCAGCAAAGGCGGCGTAAAAATGATGATGCGAAACCTGGCAGTTGAACTGGGAGCGCTGGGAATTACGATTAACAACGTTGCACCAGGAGCGATTGAAACACCGATCAATAAAGAGCTTTTGAACAACCCTGAAAAGCTGAATGCTGTGCTGAAAAATATTCCGCTCGGACGGTTAGGACAGCCCAACGATGTCGCTGCCCTCGTCGCCTTTTTAGCTTCGCCCGATGCTGACTACATCACAGGCTCCACATTTTATGTCGATGGTGGATTGCTGTGGAACTATCAAGAGCAGTAGGTTGTAGCTCTTTCGCCATCTAAATTTCTCTTAAACCATTGCCATTTCAATTAAAAGGATGATTAGTTATGCAAGTCCACGCCTACGCTACCATGTCCGCTAAATCAGAGTTAGTACCGTTTGACTACGATCCACAGCCATTAGGTCCAATGGATGTGGAGGTGCGCGTCCAGTACTGCGGTGTCTGTCATAGTGATCTAGGAATGATTGACAACGATTGGGGCATGAGCACGTACCCACTTGTACCTGGGCATGAAGTCATCGGTGAAGTTACAGCCGTAGGATCTCAAGTTACCGATCTCAAAGTCGGACAGCGCGTTGGAGTCGGCTGGCAGTCCGGTTCTTGCCAAATGTGTCGCTATTGTCGTCGGGGGAAAGAGCATCTGTGCGTAGTTCATCAAGAAGAAACCATTGTCGGACGGTATGGTGGTTGGGCTGATTACGTCACCGCTCAAGCACGTTTTGCTGTTCCGATTCCTGATAACTTAGACTCGGCGATCACTGGTCCTTTAATGTGTGCTGGTACAACTGTTTGGACACCGATGACGCATTATGGTGTACGTCCAGGTATGAAAACAGCTGTCCTTGGTGTCGGTGGATTGGGACATATAGCAGTTCAATTCCTGGCAAAGTTTGGTACGGATGTCACCGCTATCAGTTCCAGCCACAACAAGGAAGAAGAGGCACGTCAACTGGGCGCAACTGATTTCATTGCCACACGCGGCACAGACGAACTCGCCGCTTCAGCAAATGAGTTTGACTTTATTATCTCAACTGTATCGGCGGATGTGGATTGGGATCAGTATATTG
>JBGTCQ010000128.1:0-24291 GCA_041748755.1 Chroococcidiopsidaceae cyanobacterium
AATCAGGAAGTTACTCAAGCTGAAACCCAACTGCAAACTCAAATTGAAACCCAGCAAAATCAATTTAGAAGCCAGATTGGCAACTTGCTGCAAAATGAACAACAATTCAATCAAGCACTTGAAAGTAACCAAGTTCCAGAGCAATTTAAAACTTTACTCAGGCAGGCTAAAGCAAATCCAGCAGCACTTGACCAGTTGCTGGCTCAACAATTAAATGCTGAAACAATTCGCAATCAAGGACGGGCTGAAATTCAACGTCGCAAGCAAGAAGTTGAGCAAAAAGCCCAACAAGAGGTGTGGCAAACTGGCGTGAGAATTGGGATTAGAAGTTTGCTAGTGTCCATTGGCTATATTGCGATCGCCTGGATAGGATTAAGAAGTATGCGCTCCCCAACGAGGCAGCTGTAGAGTGTTTGGCAGGACGCTGTTGGAGTGCAATTACCCAATCAAAATTTAAAAGCAAATTAGCAGGAGAAGAGGCGATTTGTGATCGAACGCTTGAAACAAGACTTAAAAAATGATCTAATTGCTGGGTTGTTAGTAGTGATTCCCTTGGCTACTACAATCTGGCTCACGATTACGATCGCTACTTGGGTAATCAACTTTCTCACCCGAATTCCCCAGCAACTGAACCCATTTGATGGGATGCATCCAATTCTGATTAACATCCTGAATCTAGCAGTAGGACTGACTGTACCCCTACTGTGTATTCTGCTGATTGGCTTGATGGCACGCAATATTGCTGGACGCTGGTTGCTTGATATGGGGGAGCAGTTGTTGCAGGCGATTCCGTTAGCTGGATCGGTTTATAAAACCCTTAAGCAGTTATTAGAAACGCTGTTAAAGGATACAAATGGCAAGTTCCGCCGCGTGATTTTAGTAGAATATCCGCGACAGGGAATTTGGGCGATCGCCTTTGTAACAGGTTCACTCAGCAACGAAATCCAGTCCCAGCTAACTCGCCCAATGCTAAGTGTTTTTATCCCAAAAACCCCTAATCCCACAACCGGCTGGTATGCAATTATTCCTGAAGACGAAGTTGTGAACCTGCCAATGTCAGTCGAAAATGCCTTTAAAATAGTTATTTCTGGTGGAATTGTCACCCCCAATACATCGTCCCCGTTAGTTTTCCTTGGGCAACTTGAACCGCCATTGCCGGAAGCACTACAAGTTCTCCCCACCGAAAAAGGCTGACAACGCTCTCCACAGCAAGGGTGTTCCTAAAAATTAAGTTCTAAATTAACTCAAAACTCAAAACTATTCCTTATGCAACCCCGTAGAATTGCTCGTGAATTGGCTCTCTTAAGCCTTAGTCAACTGCCTACTTCACCAGAAAAACTGGAAACGCAACAACTGTCCAACTTGGTGCTGGCAGCAGTACGAATGCTGAATACAGAAGTTCAAGACGCACTCTCAACTGCTGCTGGTGAACTGCAACGTGGTAGCGATCGCCTGCTAACTAGCGAAACTCGTGCTGGAGATTTACAAACGGCTAGAGGTATGGTGGAGGAGGCGATCCAACTCACCCAGACTGCAATCAACCGAGTGAGTACAGCGCTGGAACTGCCAGAATTTATTCAGATGGCTCAACAATCAGATTTCGATGTCCGCACTTACGCGCTGCAAATTGTCCGTACAGTGAACGCCAAACGGACTGAGATTGACGCACAGCTGACGAACGCCCTGGTAGATTGGCAATTATCTCGCCTCGCCCGAATTGACCGCGATATTCTGCGGATCGCAGTGGCAGAAATAATGTACTTAGGGATCCCAGGTAAGGTAGCGATTAACGAATCAGTAGAGTTAGCCAAACGTTACAGTGGAGATGAAGGCCACCGATTTATCAACGGTGTTTTGCGTCGGGTAAGTGAGCAAATTAAGGCAGCAGCTTACCCAAATTGAACAAGTTTTCTATCATCTAAGTAGTTAATTTTAATGCCCTTCAAGTAGGTCCAATGGCTTTTAATTGGTTCCGTCGTCAATTTAGTGATAAGTCTGCCACTCCCCAAGAGGAAGTCACACCCGCACCTGCGGCACCGGAAGCAGAACCAACTGAAGAAGTAGCGTCAAGCGAACCATCTCAAGATGCTGCGGCAGACTATCTGAATTGGGCAAAAGCCGCATACAGAAATATCCAGCAACAATCGCAAGTGCAGGAAGCTGCCACTGAAATCGAAGTATCCCTAGAAGAGCTGGGGAGCAGGGGAGCAGGGGAGCAGGGGGAGCAGGGGAGTAGGGAAGAACCAGTCCTAGAATTAGCCGACGATGCAGCAGGCACAACGGCTGAAATTTCTGGCGAATTAGTCGAAAGAGACAATGAACAGCAAGCTGACAATGAAGCAACTCCAACAGCTCCATTACCCTTCTGGGCGCGGACAGAGGCAGATCGGCAAGCTAGACTAGAACGACTTAAGGCAACCGCAATTGAAGTACCACCCGACGAGGTAGTACCAGCCGCTGTAACTCAGACAGAGACAACGCAACAGCCCCAAATAGAAATGCCAGAAATGCCTGACCTGGCCTTTGATGAGGGTTTTGTCTGGTCAGCAGAAATTCTTGCCTCCCAAGGTCGTCGTCCTGAAGACGTTTCGATTGAAGAAATTACTTGGCTGAAGAAGCTGCGGCAAAGCTTAGACAAAACTCGGCGGAATATTGTCAATCAGCTGAAGGCGATTGTCGGTCAAGGACCACTGAATCAAACAGCAGTGATGGAAATAGAGGCATTACTGTTGCAAGCAGATGTCGGCGTGGAGGCTACGGATTACATTATTAATGCGCTACAGAACCGACTAAAGCAAGAAGCTTTACCAGCAGATGAAGCGATCGCTTACCTGAAACAAATTTTGCGGGATATGCTCGATCGACCCCTGCAATCCCACAACCCGATCTTTGTTCCCGAAAAAGATACCTTGAATATTTGGTTGATAACTGGAGTAAATGGGGCTGGTAAAACGACTACCATCGGTAAAATTGCCCACATTGCCCAAAAATCCGGCTACAAATGCTTAATAGCAGCAGCTGATACCTTCAGAGCAGCAGCGGTGGAACAGGTAAAAATTTGGGGTTCAAGAAGTGGGATAGAGGTAATTGCAAATCCGGGACAGAATACAGATCCAGCTGCTGTGGTGTTTGATGCGATCGCAGCCGCCCAATCTCGGGGAACAGAGTTACTCTTAGTAGACACAGCAGGGCGACTGCAAAACAAGAAAAACTTAATGGACGAACTCAGCAAAATCCGCCGCATTGTTGACAAAAAAGCATCTTCTGCCAAAGTTGAATCCCTATTAGTTCTAGATGCTACCTTGGGTCAAAACGGACTACGGCAAGCCGAAGTTTTTGCTCAAGCTGCCCAATTGAGCGGTGTTGTCTTAACCAAGCTTGACGGCACTGCTAAAGGTGGCGTTGCCCTAGCCGTGGTGCAACAGTTGGGACTACCCATTCGTTTCATTGGTGCTGGTGAAGGAATTGAAGACCTCCGTCCCTTTTCCAGCTACGAATTCATTGAAGCCCTACTGAGCAGCTAGGCTAAATTTTTTGAGGTTGTAACATAAGGTAAAACTCAAAGCCGCAGCTATATTAATTTAGAACTTACACGAATATCCTCCTAACCCCGCGATCAGTTGGGGGCAATTCTTGTTCCTGCCTTTTTAAAGGGGCAGCGTGAGTCTATCCGATTTTTGAGTTAGTATATTTCAACTTAAAACCTTTGATATTCCTACGATGAGAAACCAGGGAAATATCTTTATCAGCGAGAGTCTACTTAATACATAGACTTAAAACCAAATGTTAGAGGTAATTCTCTACGAAAACCGTTTATGCTAACGCTTAAGATTTTATTTACGGCTAACTAAAGAAGAGCTGGGGAAGCTAGGGGAGAAAGAATTAATGGCAACGCCAGCACACGGTTTCAAGCTCCTAAATTTAATTAGGTCGAAGAAAAAAAGAATTTCGAGATACGTTGTGCGAAAAACAATAATTCCTTATTTCAAGAAGCGTAAATTTATTCATGGGGTTGCTCTAAGTAGCTCCCCTTACTCCCCCAACTTCCCCAGCTCTCTTTTTTGACTCAACGCTTAATTACTACATGCCTCCCTTTAATGGAATAACGCCTGTGTCTGTGCCTCCTTCACCCTTTCAACCTGCTGATATTAATAGCAGCGCCCCGGCAGATGTAAATCCAATCTTTGCGCTTAAAGAACTGGTAGCACGTCTACATCGGGAACAGCACAAGATGCAAGACCTCCTAAGTTCTCTAGGATTTGCCCTGAGAAGCTTCAATAATCTAAATCAGTTTCTAGAGGTGATGCCCCTAATGGCAACGCGGGGAACCGATGCTGACGGCAGCGCCCTGATTCTGTTTAAAAACGGTCAAGTGAGATTAGAGCGGTTACACTGCCAAGATAGGGAGCAACATAAGAATATTCGTAAGGCACTAGAAACTGCGACAAGTGCTGTCACCTCTTTAGCTACGCCTGTGTTAGTAACTACACCAGCTGCTTTGGATGCCCAAGTGAGTCGCTACTTGGGACCAGAAATACAGTTGTTTGGTACGACTATTCTCGTTAGACACATAGAGCGGGGACGGCTCTACGTCTTCAGTAATGACCCAAAATATACCTGGACGGAAACTAGACAGCAGTTAGTTCGGTTAGTCGCAGATCACACAGCTATGGCGCTCGAAAACAATGATCTGAAGATGGAACTGCGTCAAAAAGAACGCCTAGACCGAGAGCTAGAAATTGGTGCCGAAATTCAGCTGCGACTGCTACCGCGCCAATGCCCAAATATTCCAAGTGTGTCCCTTGCTGCACGTTGCCAACCTGCCAATCGTGTAGGAGGGGACTACTACGATTTTATTCCTACTAATCACAATCCAAGTCAGCCAGAGGATGGGCAGTCCAGTCGTTGGGGGCTAGTGATTGGCGATGTGATGGGTAAAGGCGTTCCCGCTGGTTTAATTATGACGATGACGCGGGGAATGCTGCGGGCAGAGGTTCTAAATAGTCACTCACCAGCTCGGATTTTGCAAAGATTAAACCGAGTAATGTATGCTGATCTGGAGAATTCTCACCGCTTCTTGACGCTGTTTTACTCCGAGTATGACCCCCAGACTCGCATTCTATCTTATAGCAATGCGGCTCACAATCCGCCTTTGTTGTGGCAAGCGGCAACTCAGACTGTCAAGCGCCTAGATACATTAGGAATGCTGGTTGGACTAAATGCAGAGAGCCAGTATGAAGATGCTCAAATTCAGCTAGCATCTGGAGACACAATTATTTATTACACAGATGGGTTTACCGATGCCGCTAACCAAAGTGGCGATCGCTTTGATGAAGAAAATTTAATCCGTAACTTGCACTATTCTTGTAGGCATTGTCAAGGACCACAGGCAATTCTTGACTATCTGTTTGCTCAAGTACAACAATTTATCGGTTCAGCCAATCAAAACGGAGATGACATGACTCTGGTTGTTATGCAGGCTAACTAGTTAGCTAACAGGCAATATGCGAAAAGCACCTATCTTTTGATTCGTAGTAGTAACTGCGTCCACTTTATGTTAAGACAGTACCACAATAAATCTCTACAGCACTTCGCAATCTCAAAAAACACAAGTCTAGAAGTATAAAATTTTTATCAGCAGCTACTAAGCCAGTGTCTTATCCAATTTTTTATGAGGAGATTATGATAGTAGTCAACGTAATTCAGCAAATAACAGCTTGCCCCAGCATGATTTACAGTCATTATCTGGATTCGCAACTACTTTGGGATTTACAAAACAATTGGACATTATTAGCTCAACAAATCAACGATCCAGACCTTTTGGGAGACTTTCAAAAAGCATTTGATAACTTCATTCAGTCAGGACAGGGATGGGCACTGTTGATTGGTCTTATTATCGGATATATGATTAGGGGTTTCACTTCCTACGGCTAACTCACTGTGTAAAAATTATCGCGCGATCGCGGCAGCATGTTTTCTGTTGAATCTTGCCACTGTAAAGCCAGAATTTCCCACTTCTGGTTATCTTTGCTTTGATTGCGGTAGTTCCCGTAGTGCTACCATTCCAAATTAATTTCTGTATCAATAATTACGTCATTTAGTTGTTTCTACGTAAAAATTTTAGGGAGATTTAATCTCTCAGTAAAATTACGCTTGAAACCAAAGCAAAAGTGGCGTTAGGTTTACTCTTGAGGAATTCTTACCTTAATTCAGCTTTGGCAAAAATTCCTGCGTAAGCTAAAGTGTTGATGTCCATAAGTGACTTTGTAGTGATGCTAAATAATGGCAAGGTACAGCGCCACAACCCAAAGGAACTTGTACTGGCATGCAATATTGCCGCTTCAAACTTACGTAATTGATCAACCTTTTACTGAGTGCTGAGTTATGCAAAATTCTTTACTTCTAAATCCTAACTTCTCATGCTGACGCATCACCGCAAAACCGTGTGTCTCTCATTGATTTCTGCCGATATGCCTATTTGGTCTGTAATAGAAACTGCCGCAACGCTGTATCAAAAAGATACTGAGCGGTTCCATTTACTGTTGACAGAACCGCCACTTCAAGATCCGCAATCCCCAGAAGACTCTGAGGCAGTTGCCACCCCCCGACTTTTGTGGCTGAACATCTCGCCCTACCGCGTGACTATGACCAAACAGGGAAACGGTCAGGTAAGCTATCGTCACTCTTGGGAGCAAGGTGTTTACGGACTCAGCCGTTATTGGTTGCGAAATCAGTCACTACAGGGCAACGAGCAGATGTGCCTACACAATTTTACCTGCCGCTTAACACTAACCGGTCGTCCCTTACCAGAGCACCTGCGGCTAGAGTACGAATTGTGGTCAGAAAAACTTCAATTGGGACACTACATTCTGAATTTGGAAATCCACCATTGATCAAGAGAGCCTTCTATTGACAAATGACACGCGATGCCTACGGCGGGCTTAGCCTACGCGCTCTTTGGCTGGCAAGCTTTATTCGCCAATACTGCTAGCATTCTATAATTACGCGATTCAAGGATAATCTTCTCCACGAGCGTCGGCATAAAACACTGGTCATTTGCATCTTACGAACAAAAGCAAATCAAGCAGCACACTTAAGGTAGAGTGGTTGATTCTGCTACCCCAAATCTAAATCAAAATGCCCCCCTATAGGATTGTATTTCCCCTGCAAAACAGGTTCTATAGAAGGTTACACATATTGACTAATTTGGCTGCCGAGGACTCCTGGTAATTATGGATACTGCCCAGTTCTTTAGTATTTCGTTCCCAAAGTTGCTGCATTGGATTATACAGCCGCAGTTGGCCTTGCATATTCCAGATGGGTTCTTGAGTTTACCTGTGAGCCTCATCACCTGGATAGTTGCCATCGGTCTGATTGCACTCTCTCTAAAACGGGTTCAGGCTGACTACAAAGAACGGGCAGTACCCCTGATGGGAGTTTGTGCAGCATTTATTTTCGCTGCCCAAATGATAAATTTCCCGATTCCAGGAGGCACTTCGGGTCACCTCCTAGGTGGAACGCTAGCTGGAGCTTTGTTGGGACCGTGGGCTGGAACGCTAGTCGTCTGTGTGGTTTTCATTGTGCAGGCTGTCTTATTTCAGGATGGCGGTTTGACGGTGCTAGGAGCCAACATTTTTAACATGGGTCTGATTGGCACGTTTGGTGGTTACTATCTTTACAAAGCAATTCGATTTGCCTTTGGTCGTAATACCTGGCGGGGAATGTTAGTTGGTACGGCAGTTGCTGCTTGGGTGAGTGTGGTGGTTGCCGCAGTTGTGACTGCATTGCAACTAGCCTTGTCTGGAACCGTACCTTTAGCGGTGGCCTTGACCGCAATGGTTTCTTGGCACGTACTGATTGGCATTGGAGAAGCAGTGATTACGGTGATAGCAGTGAGTTTTGTTTGGCGATCGCGGCCAGATTTATTTTATGACCCACCTCGCCAAGCTTTTGCCGCTGCTCGCCCGTCACCACGCTAATTTAAAGAATTGGACTAGTCTAAATAGGAATTGAATGTATGAGTAGCAACTCCAACCAACGCAACCGTGCCTTTGTTATAGCTAGCTTAGGTGTTGCCCTGCTGATTGCGATTTTCCTCTCTCCATTCGCCAGCTCAGATCCAGACGGCTTGGACCGAGTTTCCCAGGATTTGGAATTTGAGGACAGAGCAGTTGAAGATACACCTGCCCGACAATTACCCTTTTACGCTGTTTTTGATGAGTATGCCCTTAGAGGTGTTCCTGAGAGCGTCGCTACTCCCTTGGCAGGTTTAGTGGGAACGCTAGCAGCGTTTGGCTTGGCTTGGGGATTTGGTAAGCTAGTAGTTCGTAATTCTGCTAGCTCTAATAGCGATCAAGATGCATCCTCGTATCCCGATGATTCAGATTATCGCAACTAAGCACTGGGAAAAATAGGAATTTAAGTAGATGCTGCTGCACGTCAATGCCTTCAAATTAGATATTGATAGCAAGCAGACTACCCCCTGGAACTCTTTAGCTCCCCGGACGCGGCTACTGTGTACGCTACTAAGTGTATTTGCTATTGCTCTAACGCCCAACGGCCGCTGGTTGACTTGGACAGTTTACGGTTCAAGTGTATTAGGAATTATCCTACTCAGTCGCGTCACTCTGCCAGTGCTACTAAAACGGGTGGCAGTTGAGTTTGCTTTTATTGGCACGGTGTTACTAGGTACTTTATTCCGTAGTGGCGGCGAAGTGATCTGGTCTTGGGGACTGCTACAAATTACTACAGAGGGGCTAACAGTCTTAGGTAGTGTGACACTCAAGTCCCTATTATCACTGCTGATGGTGAACGTGCTAACTCTTACCACCTCGATCCCAGCACTGCTAAATGCCTTGGTAGCGCTACGAACTCCACCTCTCTTGGTCGCCATTATGGCATCAATGTATCGCTATATTAGTGTCTTGCTTGGAGAGTTTAACGCTATGCGTCGGGCGGCTGCGTCTCGGAACTTGATGGGCAGCAACCGCTGGCAACGCTTGGTAATTGGCAATATGATTGGAGCGCTGTTTATCCGTACTTATGAGCGGGGCGATCGCGTTTATCAGGCTATGCTGTCACGGGGATATCAAGGGATACCGCTAGTCGAGAAGGTGCCATCGGGTAGAAAGCGCGACGTTTTTGCTCTGACTTTGACTGTAATTGTGGCACTACTAGGACAGATTATTTACTTGCCCCGATAAAGTTTATTCACGTTTTCTGCATGCATCATAATCCCATATCAATTCAAAACCTTAGCTATACTTACCCTGACGGAACTCAAGCGCTAAGAGAAATTAATTTATCTATCCGAGCTTCAGAGCGGGTGGCATTAATCGGAGCTAATGGTTCGGGGAAGTCTACGTTGCAGTTACACCTAAACGGGATTTTGCTGCCGCAAGAGGGACAGGTGATTATAGGAGAGTTACCAGTAATTTCCCAGCATTTACGAGAAATTCGGAATTTTGTCGGGCTAGTGTTCCAAAATCCAGATAATCAGCTGTTCATGCCCACAGTCTGGGAAGATGTTGCCTTTGGTCCGATGAATCTGGGATTGCGAGACGCAGAACTCAAAGAGCGAGTTCTGCAAGCGATGGCAGCAGTTGGCATCGATCCAGAAATCTACGGGCAACGGAATACTGATAATTTGTCAGGAGGAGAAAAAAAACGCATTGCGATCGCTGGCGTACTAGCTATGCAACCACAGGTGTTGGTATTCGACGAACCTTCTGCCCAGTTAGATCCTCGTTCTCGTCGCCAGTTAATCGAGTTACTGCAAAGCTTGCCCCTCACTCAACTAATCGCAACGCACGACTTAGATTTAGCTTTAGAGCTTTGCGATCGCACTGTTGTCTTGAGTCAAGGTCAGATCGTGTACGATGGTGAGACTGAGCGGGTAATGAGTGATCCAGAGTTCTTAGTTCAGCATGCTCTAGAGTCACCGCTAAGCTATAGTCGCCCCTACTGTAAGCTTGAAGATGCACCTGTCGTAAGAGAGCTATTCTCTATTAAGGCTTAGTAAAAGTTAGTATAAACGTGCTGATTAAGACGATTGAACAGCACTCTCAAAAGGTAGTAAACAAATCTAACACTGGGCTAAACGATAGAACTTATGCGAGAGCTTGACCAGAAAAAAACTATTGACTTGTTAAATTCAATCATGGAATTTGAACTAGCAGGAGTTGTGCGTTATACGCACTATTCTCTAATGGTTACAGGACCTAACCGAATTCCAATTGTCGAGTTTTTCAAGGCGCAGGCGACTGAATCTCTTACCCATGCTCAACAAGTAGGCGAAATTCTCACTGGGTTAGAAGGGCATCCCAGCCTCCGCATCGCTCCAATGGAAGAAACCTACAAACACACGGTACGAGATATTTTGGAAGAAAGCCTGAACCACGAAAAGAAAGCACTGGATCTTTATAAAGTCTTACTCGATACAGTGAATGATGCTAGCGTGTATCTGGAAGAATTTGCCCGCACCATGATTGGTACAGAAGAACTGCATAACATAGAAATAAAAAAGATGTTACGCGATTTTAGTGGCAGCGGTAAAGAATAGTTTTGAGTTTTGAGTTTTGAATTTTGAGTTAAAAGAGAGAAGGAGTTAAGCCTGCGCCACCCCTTTTTCGACTTAAAACTCAAAACTACTTGTAAAGCTACACTTCCTTAACTTAAAACTTAAAACTCATAACTACTTGTTGTAACTACCTATGGATTTTAGTGCTGCCATACCTACTTTTGTAATTACACTCCGGGAAGGAGTAGAAGCCGCTTTAGTTGTAGGCATTGTGCTGGCGTGCTTAAAGAAAGCACAGCAGAGTCAGCTGAATTCTTGGGTTTATGCTGGTGTCGGGGTGGGAATTGCTGCTAGTACACTGGTAGGCGTTTTATTTGAATGGGTAATTCAGACTCTAAGTGCAGCTAATCCCAAATACACGCCCGTAGTTGAACCACTGCTAGAGGGAGTGTTCAGCGTCGTGGCGATCGCTATGCTTAGTTGGATGCTAATTTGGATGACTCAACAAGCGCGGTTTTTAAAAACAGAAATTCAAGGAACTTTAACAGCTACCTTACAACAAAACAATAGTGCTGGTTGGGGCGTTTTCAGCTTAATTTTCATTGCCGTACTGCGCGAAGGTTTTGAAACTGTTCTGTTCATTGCCGCCAATTTTCAACAAGGCTTAATTCCAGCTTTTGGCGCTGTTGCGGGTTTAGCTGGTGCTGTTGGCATCGGAATTTTACTATTCAAGTGGGGTGTCAAGATTAATATCCGCCTATTTTTCCAAATTATGGGGGTTTTGTTGCTCTTGATTGTGGCTGGGTTGGTAGTTTCAGCGTTGAAACATTTTAACGGCGCTGTTACCCATCTGGCACAAATAGATCCCCAGTATGCATCTTTGTGTTTCTATCCCGAACATACCAAAGATTCCTCGTGTATTCTGGGTCCAAGAGTTTGGGATACTTCCAACATACTGCCTGACAACAAATTCCCTGGCGTTGTTCTCAAAGCCCTGTTTGGCTACAGGCAAAAACTCTACTTAGTTCAAGCTGTGTCTTATATTGGATTTTTGATTACTATCGGTGGCTTTTATTTCCGCAGCTTAGGTGGTGCTAGTTCCAGCATAATAAACAAGCCAGCTACTCAAATACCTGTTAGCTCAAATCAAGATTAAGCTTAGACACGATTACTATGACAATTGCAGTTAAACAGTTATTCATCCATCCGGTTAAGGGGTTAACGCCTCAAGCTGTGAATAGTGTTAACTTGCAAGCTGGGCATGGCATACCAGGTGACAGAGCCTTCGCCCTAATGTTTGACTTACTAGCTGCTGAGAATGCCAGCCCAGTTGTACCCTGGATGAAGAAGCAAAACTTTGCCATGCAATGTGATTGGCCTGGGCTAGCAGCTTTGGATTGTCATTATCACCCCCAAACAGCTGTTTTAACAGTGAAGCGCAAGGGTGTTGAGTTATTGGTTGCCAAGACTAACACCCCAGGTGGACGCTACGCAATTGGTGCATTTTTTACAGGTTATCTAGCAGCGATTCATCCTAGTCAATCAGCTAGACACCCTAAACGTGCGCTGCGGTTAGTAGGGGATAGCAACGGCACGACTCGATATCCCGATCGCGAACCAGGGCATCTGTCGCTAGTAAGTCAAGCAACTCTTGACCAAATTAGTATTGCTGCTGGTACGCTTGTTGATGTTCGTCGTTTCCGCCCCAATGTTGTCGTAGAAGGTATCCCAGCTTGGGGGGAATTTGACTGGGTAGGACAAGAAATTCAGCTAGGTACAGCGCGGCTAGAAATTACAGCCCCGATTAATCGCTGCTTAAATATTGATGTGAACCCCAATACGGGAGAACGAGATATTCCGCTTTTCTCTTTGTTGCAGCAGCATTTTAAACATAAGCAGACTGGAGTACTGGCAAAGGTAATCACCAGTGGTACAGTTGCCTCTGATGATGAGTTAATTTTTAGTCCACTGCAATAGGTTTTTTACAAATTCAAACTATAAATTGCAATTAACAAATATTTCAAGTATATCTACTCAATTGTGAACATTTGAAGTAACAAGCAGCAGTCAGGTTTAGTTAAATTCTCTGAGGCATTGGCTGCGGCTAATGTGCTGAAATTAAATAGGCTTTAGTTTATGTAGGGTAGCGGCTTTCTTTTAAATGCAATGTTGCCTGAACTAGTGCTGAATACAGTAACGGTGCAAAGCGCGATGCCAAAGGCAGATCGCAGTTATTAATTTTTAACCCATATCAGCTGATTTTATTAAGGTATGCTATGTCACCTACTCCCTCGCCACCCAATCAAGCTGAACAATCGTGGCTATTTCGCCACTATAGTGTTTTGGAAATACTTGGGATGCAAGCGGACCAAAAAGATATTGGCATAGGTCAGCCAAGCATACCAGTGAAAGGCAAGTCTATAAAACTGCGTAAAAAGACACGGCTGATATTTGGTATAACGCTTACTAGTCTAATTGGGGTTTTATACGCTGCCTCATCAACCATTTTGTTGAATAGTCTTAAGGAAGCAGAGGAACAACATACTCGCCAAGTTGTTGCAGGAGTTTTAAGTATCCTGAATCAGACCCAAGAGGAATCTAGTTCCCGTTTGAAAGATTGGGCTGCATGGGATGATACTTACCAGTTCGTCAAAGACGCTAACAAAGATTACCTTGAATCAAATCTTGGTACAGGATCACTAACAACTTTAAAAATCAACCTGGCGCTATATCTCAAGCCTTCTGCTCAAATAGTGTTTGGTACAGGCTTTGACTTAATACACCGTAAAAAAACACCCCTTCTTGAAGGGCTACAAATCCATCTTTCTCCTCAAGATCGGCTGCTCCAACATCCCAACATAGAGAGTAGCTTGAAGGGAATCATGCTTCTGCCAGAAGGACCGATGCTGATTGCATCACGACCTATTGTGACCAGTGCAGTCAAAGGTCCGATTCGTGGCACTCTGATCTTTGGACGTTGGCTAGATCCAGATGAAATTGCGAGGTTGTCCAAGATCACCCGTTTGCCTCTTATGGTACATGGACTGAATAAAACTCAACTGCCTCCCGACTTCCAGGCAGTGCGTGGCTCATTGTCGGCAAGCAACCCAATTCTAGTTCGTCCAATAAGTAGTCAGACAATCGCTGGATACGCACTACTACCAGATATCTATGGCAAGCCTGCTGTGCTATTACGGGTAGACGTTCCTAGAGAGATATACCAACGAGGTCAGAACAGCCTGCACTATCTCATTGCATCACTCTTGATAATAGGATTGGTGTTTGCTGGGGTAACTCTGCCGCTTCTAGAGCAATTAATTATTTTTTGGTGTGAACGGCAGGAGAAAGAAGAACGCTACCGCGCCGTAGTCTCCCAGGCTTCAGAAGGAATCTTTTTGGTTGACGCTGATAGTAAACGCTTTTTGGAAGCTAATGCCGCGCTGCAAAATTTGCTTGGTTATACTTCTGAAGAAGTCCATGAACTAACGCTTTACGATGCGATCGCTTCCGATCATGAAAGCATTGATCGTGACGTGCAGCAGATCCTCAACCAAAAAAATCAGTTCACTAGTGAATGGCAATACCGCTGTAAAAATGGTTCCTTAATCAATGTTGAGGTCAGTGCCAACCTAATCCCTTGTGAAGAAAAAGATGGTTTGTGTATTGTTGTGCGTGACGTCACTGAGCGTAAGCTTGCAGAACAGGCATTACAGGAGAGTGAAAAACGCTTATCCTGGCAAGCCAGTCACGACTCCTTAACTGAATTGGTGAACCGACGTGAATTTGAGCAACGTCTAGAACAAGCTGTAGTCAACGCCAAAACTTCAGACCACCAACACGCCTTATTGTATTTGGATCTCGATCAGTTCAAAATCGTCAATGATACCTGCGGTCATCTGGCGGGAGATAAATTGTTGTGCCAAGTCAGCAAGTTATTGGAAACTGAATTACCCAAAACTGATACGCTAGCGCGTTTAGGCGGCACTGATACGCTAGCGCGTTTAGGCGGCGATGAATTTGGTGTATTGCTCTCCCAATGCCCATTAGAGCAGGCAGTACAAGTTGCCAATCTGCTGCGATCGCGGGTTCAGGAATTGCGGTTTAGGTGGCAGGAAAAAACATTTTCTATTGGTGTCAGTATCGGCTTAGTTGTGATCAATACAGACACTCAAAGTTTAGTTACTGTTTTAAGTGCAGCAGATGCCGCCTGCTATGCCGCTAAAAACAATGGGCGAAATCGGGTGCATGTTTATCAAATTGACGATCGCGAACTGGCACAGCAGCGTAACGAAATGCAATGGGTAGCACGAATTCCTAAAGCACTGGAAGAGAATCGCTTTCGTCTGTATTCCCAGCCGATTGTGCCGACTACTCCAACTAAAGGTAAGAGTGAACATTGCGAAGTTCTCTTACGCTTGGAAGATGAAAATGGCAACCTTATAATGCCGATGACGTTTATTCCAGCGGCTGAACGCTACAACATGATGCATCTAATTGACCGTTGGGTAATCTCCACACTGTTTTCCCAACTAGAGCAACATCACCAGGATTATTCCAGAATATATGCCATAAACCTTTCTGGCGATAGCATCAACGATGACCAATTTATTAACTTTGTAAAAGAGCAATTTGCCTTACACCGCGTTCCCCCGTCAGTCATCTGCTTTGAAATTACTGAAACCCTGGCGATTACTAACTTGGCTAAAGCCGCGCAGTTTATGCGTGAACTTAAGGTGCTTGGCTGCCAGTTTGCCTTAGACGATTTTGGCAGTGGCATGTCGTCTTTTGCTTATCTCAAGAACCTACCTGTGGATTACCTGAAAATTGATGGTGTTTTTATTAGGGATATTGTTAAAGACTCAATTGCCTCAGAAATGGTAGCAGCGATCGCTCGTATCGCATCAGTAATGGACATTCAGACTATTGGTGAGTTTGTCGAAGATGATGCTATTTTGATGCAGCTAAAATCGCTTGGAGTTGATTACGCTCAAGGATATGGCATTGGCAAACCATGCCCCCTTAAACTGGGGATGGAGGGGAAAAAGATTAATTATGAGCATTCAGACTCATTTGATATTACAGAAGCAAAATCAGCTGGCGTATTACAGTTGAACAGCATTTGAGCATCCGTCAAAGGTAGGAGTTGTACGGAGTGTTGAGCTAGCCAGTGCTGAAACGAGCGCCCTCCTTGGTTAATATAATCAGTTAAAGCTGGTAAACAACTATAGCGGTAGAAACCACATAAAGGGTTCCAGCCTTTGGCGTGATGCGTAAGCAGGGCGATTACTTCCTCTGCCACACTATCTAGTCCAACTGCCCAGTTTTGCAACACTTCAACCTGCAATCGAGGCAAATCGCAAGCCAGCAACAGTACCCAATTTGTCTGAACTTGAGCGAGTCCTTGAGCAAACCCAACTAGCGGCCCGTGGCGTAAGGGCGAAGTAACTTTAGTGGACGACGAGACAACATCGCTTGCACTCTCACTCGGCAGAGGCACTTCTTGGATAAATTGGCAATTTGCTGGAAGTAAGCCCTGATAGTGTTCTGGCCAAGGTGTTACAACATAAACGGGATCACACAACGCACTGGCAATGTCACAGACTAGCCGTAGTAGCGGTACACCATCAATTGTCAGCAAGGCTTTATCCTCACCCATCCGAGAACTTTGACCCCCCGCCAAGACAATGGCAGTGAGGGCTACAACGGCGGACGCTTTACTTTGCTCCATAATGTTTAAACCCCCAAATAGCGCCGTAAGAAACTCTCCAGGGGTTCCAGCTTCAAGTTGAAAATTGACTCCAGGTGAGAAATTTCATCAGGTGTGCAGAAAAATTCATTTGCTAGCAGGGTGCGAAGGGTTCCTAGTGCTTTTTGAGCTTGAGAATTCAATATTCCTACAGCACTCCGCACTCCATCAAATAAAAACAGCGGTGGATTAATTATAATCGGCTCCTGGTTAAAGATCCGACCAAGGATGCGGGGTACATCTTGCCGCTGTAAAATTTCTGGACCACCTACTGGCAAAATTTGGTTGTGAGCAGCTGCAATCGTCACAGAGTCCACAGTAATTCGCGCTAAATCATCGGTACTCACAATTGAAGTGCGGTTCTGGCGATCGCCGAGCAGCAGATATATTCTAGTTTCGCGGAACCGTTCTGCCAATGGTAGGAGATTTGAAGATAATCCAGCCGGACGCAGAATAGTGTAATTTAATCCACTAGCTTGGAGATATTGTTCCACTGCCCGCTTTGCCTTAAACACTGGTGCATCTTCATAGCCGCGATCGGCTCCCAGCACGGAAATAAAAACAAAGTGCTGCACTCCAACTACCTTAGCTTGGTCAATTAGTTCAATATTGGCGCGGTAGTCCAAAGCCAGAGCATCACCATCTGAGCCGTGGGCGCTGATAATGTACTGTACTCCCTGACAAGCTTTTTGGATATCTTTATCTTGCCGTAAATCACCAATAAATATTTCGGCTCCTCGGTGTTCTAGCTGTCCGTAGTGAGAAGTAAGGCGGACAAAGGTGCGAACAGGTGTCTCTTGTTCGCGTAGCAGTCGCACTACTCTACGGCCGATTCCTCCGGTTGCTCCTGTAACTAAAAACATAGCGGCAGTTCTCTAGTAGTTGTCTAGAAACTATCTTAGAAACTACAAAGATACAAAGGGAGCAGAAATACAACTATTTAAAACTCAACAATCACTGGTGCATGATCGCTGGGTTTCGGGAGCTTTCTGGGAGTAACATCAATCGTGCAGCTGCTTGCTTGCTTGTAGAGTTCCGGAGTGAGATAGTGATAATCAATCCGCCAGCCCAAGTTGCGGCGGAAAGCCCCAGCGCGATAATCCCACCAGCTGAAGTGTCCGCCCTCAGTAGTAAACTTACGAAATGCATCGGACAACCCCAATTCCAGAATTTCCTGTAATGCTTGACGCTCCAGATCAGATGCCATAATTCGACCTGTCAAGGTAGCTGGATCGTGAATATCCTGGTCTTCTAGAGCAATGTTGAAATCACCGCAGATACACATACCATCTGCTTGCAAGAGGGAATGTAAGTATTGCCGCAACACCTTCAACCAGCGAAGTTTATATGCGTACTTCTCGCTACCCACAGAAGAACCATTGGGGACGTAAATATTGATAATCCGAATGCCATCTAAAATACCAGTAATTACCCGCTTTTGCTCATCCAAATCCTCTACACCTAGTATCGGTGCAAAACCAGTGCTAACGTCCTGTAGCTGCTTACTACTTGCAAGGGCAACGCCGTTGTAAGATTTTTGTCCTGATACGTAGAGGTGATAGCCTAGCTGCTCAAAAGGCGATCGCGGAAAGTCTACATCTACAACTTTAGTTTCTTGCAGACATAGGACATCAACCGGATTTTGGCGTAACCAATCCACTACCTGCTCTAAACGAGTGCGAATTGAATTGACATTCCAAGTGGCGATCTTCATTGTAGATAATTTAGACAATGATTTTGGGCACAATAAACTAGAGACCATTCCTTTGAGTATAGAATGACCAGAAAGCAGCTTACCCCTAAAAGACGTACCCGACCCACTCTAAAATCAATTACTAGAGATGCCTCCCAACTAGAGCGCGATTCACTGCTGCAACTGCGCGTAGTTATTGATCAGTTACTGGAAGCTCAAGTCAGCCTGGAGGCGCGATCGCTTCAAAAACAACTTCAGCAAGCGAGTTCCACTGAAGAGATATACATTGAACCCTTAGAATTGCTCAAGCAAGGAGTAGATGTTTGGAATGAGTGGCGGGAACAGAATCCTGAAACCAATTTAGATTTTAGGGGAGTAAACCTCAGTGGTGCCAGTCTTGAACTCGTAAACCTCAGTGGTATCAATCTTGAACTTGCAAACCTTAGCGGCGCTGATCTTCGGGGAGCCTTTCTTAGAGAAGCCAACCTCAAGGGAGCTAACCTTTATATGGCAGACCTTTTATGGGTGAATTTACAGGGGGCCTGCTTGCAAGGAGCAAATCTACAAGGGACAGATTTGTACAAGGCGAACCTTAATAAGGCAGATCTTAGAGATGCAAACCTGACGCAGGCAAATATCCGCAGAGCAAACCTCGCAGAAGCGAATCTTGAAGCAGCAATCCTCGTAGAAGCAGATATTTTGGGGGCGAACCTAATGCATACGAACCTACGTAAGGCAGACTTCCACAAGGCGAACTTAGAAAGTGCAAACCTTTTGGAAGCAAACCTGGAAGGAGCGAATCTTGTGGAAGCAAACCTCGGTAAGGCAAATGTCCGCAGAGCAAAGCTAATCCAAGCAAACATTCATCAAGCAAACTTCAACGGTGCAACCCTCACAGGAGCGATCGCGCCTGATGGCACCATTTACATATAGCTTGTACAAACTACTAATGACCAATGACTGATGACTAATGACTACTTCGTCAAAAACTATTCCCACATCTTACAACTCAAATCACCAGCTTTTTGAGTGAAGCGGTAGTTTTCGCGGTAGTCTACAGGACAATCAATTACGGCAGGTACATCTTGAGCCAAAGCTGTTTTAAGTATCGGAATAAAATCAGCTGCGGATTCAACGCGGTAGCCTTTAAGCCCCATACTTTCAGCTAATTTAACAAAATCAGGATTGCCGAAACGGACGTAGGATGATGCGCCAAATTGGTTCTGCTGCTTCCATTCAATTAAGCCGTAGCCGCCATCATTGAAAATCAGCGTCACAAACGGTGTACCGACACGTAGAGCTGTTTCTAGTTCCTGACAATTCATCATAAAACCACCATCTCCGGTTGCAGCTACAACTTTGCGCTCTGGATGAACGAGTTTGGCGGCTACAGCACCCGGAATTGCAATTCCCATTGCCGCAAAGCCGTTGGAGATCAGGCAGGTATTAGGGCGATCGCAATGATAATGCCGCGCAATCCACATTTTATGCGCCCCTACATCCGAGATCACGATATCTTCTGGTCCCATCACCTGCCGCAAGTCATAGATCATTTTTTGCGGCTTAATCGGAAATCCATCGTCATTAGCATACTGTTCGTAATCAGCACGAATATCTGCTATTAGTTCCAGGGAATATGGATTGGGTTTCCCTTGTCGGTCTGCCCGGTTTAAGATTTCGTTAAGGGAATCAGAAATATCTCCGACTACTTCAACAAGGGGAATATAGCTACTATCAACTTCAGCTGTAGTGGGGCCGATATGAATAATTGGAATCGTACCGTGAGGATTCCACCGTTTTGGTGAATATTCAATTAAGTCATAGCCAATTGCAATTACTAAATCTGTGTTGTCAAAGCCACAACTAATGTAATCTCGCTGCTGCAATCCCACTGCCCACAGAGCTAAGGGATGAGTATAAGGGATAACACCTTTGCCCATGAAGGTATTAGCTACTGGAATATTCAACTGAGTAGCAAATCGGAGCAAAGCTTCATGAGCATTGGCACGGATAGCGCCATTCCCTACCATGATTAAGGGATTAGTTGCCTGGGATATCGCCGTAGCTGCCTCAGAAATACATTGGAACGCTGCATAGGTTTTGTGCAATTCGTCCTTATTGAGAGGTTGTCCAACAGCTGACATGGCGGCAATATTTTCCGGCAAATCGATGTGAACTGCGCCTGGTTTTTCACTCTGCGATCGCTTAAATGCCTTGCGCACAATTTCTGGTGTATTACTCGGCCTGACAATCTGAGTATTCCATTTCGTCACTGGAGCAAACATCGCCACCAGATCTAAATACTGGTGGGCCTCAATATGCATTTGATCCGTTCCCACCTGTCCTGTAATTGCCACCAAAGGAGCGCCATCTAAATTAGCATCTGCCACCCCAGTCATCAAGTTAGTAGCACCTGGTCCCAACGTGGAAAGGCACACCCCTGATAAACCAGTCAAACGCCCATAGACATCTGCCATAAACGCCGCGCCTTGTTCGTGACGGGTAGTAATAAATTGAATCGAAGATTTCTTTAGGGCTTCGAGGACGTGCAAATTCTCTTCCCCAGGCAAACCAAAGACGTAGCGCACGCCTTCATTTTCCAGGCATTGTACCAACAGTTCAGATGTATTCATATTCTCTCCTTGAGTCATTAGTCACTAGTCACTAGTCATTAGTCATTTGTTATCTGCTGAGGACTAAGAACTAAAGGCTAAGGGCAACCTACTTCACCCACACTGTTTTAACATTTACAAACTCGTGGATGCCTTGACTACTCAATTCTCTGCCATAGCCAGAACGTTTAACGCCACCAAAAGGAAGACGTGGATCGGATTTAACCAAACCGTTGATAAAGACAGATCCGGCTTCGATTTCTGATATCAGGCGATCGCGCTCCAAATCATTTGTCGTCCAGGCACTCGCTCCCAATCCAAACGGCGTAGCATTAGCTAACTCAATTGCTGCATCAATATCTGCTACCCGAAATAATAGCGCCACTGGACCAAAAAATTCTTCTTGCTCTGCTGGAGTCCCAGGGGGAATGTCCGTCAAAATCGTCGGGGGATAAAAGTTACCTGGACGATCTGCCAAAGGCTGTCCACCAGTCAGAACTCTGGCCCCGCCCTTAACTGACTCTTTAACTTGATAGTCTAGATCCTTGAGAATATTTGGCGTTGCCAGTGGTCCTAAATCAGTATCGGGATGCATTGGATCGCCAATCTTTAGCGCTTGAAATTTCTCCACTAATTGCTTCTCAAACTCATCTGCAACTTCTTCCGCCACAATAAAGCGTTTTGCTGCAATGCAAGATTGACCGTTATTTAGCATCCGTGCCGTTACAGCTGTTGCCACAGCTGCATTTAAATCAGCACTTGGCAGCACAATAAACGGGTCACTTCCCCCCAATTCCAACACAGTTTTTTTAAGTTGTTTCCCCGCAGAGGCAGCTAAACTTGCTCCCGCTAATTCACTTCCCGTTAGGGTTGCAGCTTTGACTTGCTCTGAGGCCATCAAGTCTGTAACTTTATCAGCACCCACTAATAAAGTTTGAAACACACCAGATGGAAAGCCCGCCTGGTGGATAATCTCCTCAATTGCCAAGGCACACTGGGGTACATTCGAGGCGTGTTTGAGTAAGCCCACATTACCAGCCATCAGTGTTGGTGCAGCAAATCGGAATACCTGCCAAAATGGAAAATTCCAGGGCATCACCGCCAAAATCACACCCAACGGTTGATAACGGATAAAGCTATGGCTAGCATCGGTTATTACTGGCACATCTGCCAATAATTCTGCGGCGTGTTCGGCATAGTAGCGACAACCATTAGCGCACTTTTCTACCTCCGCGATCGCGCCTCGCAGCGGCTTGCCCATTTCCAATGTAATCAGCTTGCCAAATTTTTCCTGCTCTCGCTCCAAAATTTCAGCTGCTGCCTGAAGCCACTGGGAGCGTTGTGCTATTTGAGTGCTACGATACTGCTCAAAAGCTTGTTGCGCCCGTTCTAGCTTAGTTGAAATCTCTGCATTGCTCAGCGGCTCAAACGTCTTGAGTGTTTCCCCAGTTGTGGGATTAATGGTTGCGATCGCCATTGCCTAACCTCTCCTTTAACAATAAATTAGAATAGTTTTCTAGCGTTATTTTTGGGCCTAGCTATCTAAAAATTTTATTTATTTAGGATGATTTTATTCTCAATAAAAGCTTGAAATGTATCAAAATATCTTTATTTGAACAACATGCAGAAATTGAAGTATTCAACTTTAATTATGCCAAATTTAAAAAATAGTCAAGTTAGGTCTAACTTATGTATATTTAAACTAAATGTTAGAAAATATACTATCAGTAAGGTAAAAAACAAGGTATTGTTAAAAGTGTATTAAGTTAAATAACTTTTTGTATGCCTCAGCACAGCTTTTACTTGAAATTTGTCTTATTTTTAAAGAAATTTCATCTAGCAGGGTTTGATTGTCTATTTACTTTACAAGAGTTTCATTTCTCGGTTGATTTCTGTTAAAGTTATACCAATAGGTAGATGCCTATTAGTTTGTCTCGCATTGTGTTCAATCAAATGCATATCATTAGCAAAGTGGATCAACTATTCTCAAGTCCACCGCAAGTGCTGGATAAAGTTCTAAAACCACGTGACTTCTACCGCTTGGACAACATCTTAAATACTCTTGCAGAGAAGATGACTTAGCCGCTCAACGACTTTCCCTTAATGGAAGATGAACTTAAAAACTGCACTTCATAGTGGTTTAGTAACTGTGAATAATAAGCAAATAATTTTGGCTGTAGATGACAACGAAGATAACTTGCTGCTGCTTACTGAAGTACTTGAGCCTTTAAATTGCTTAGTTATGACTGCTACGCATGGTCAGACTGCTCTACTTTTAGCACAAGGTTATCAGCCAGATCTGATCTTGCTAGATGTTATGCTGCCTGACGTAAATGGCATGGAAGTAGTTCAGCGTCTGAGGCAGAACCAAGAAACGGCGCAGATACCAGTTGTTGCTGTAACAGCTTTAGCAAGAGAAGAAGACCGCGATCGCCTAATTTTGGCAGGATGTAACAACTATATCAGCAAGCCTTATCTTATTGAAGATTTAGAAGCGCTGATCCGTCAATATCTGCCGCCAATACCAGCTGTTGCTTAGTTACCGAAGAAGGGGCTAGGGAAGAGAGAAGACTAGAGATCGCAGATGGTTTCAAGCCCCTGTACACGAGACATGGAAAAAAAATAAAGATTTGTGTCGAGATTGCTTGTGCTCCGAGACATAAGGAGTCGATATTAAATCCTCTGATGAATGCGTCAAGAAAATTTCCCTAGCCCCTAGTCCCTAGCCCCTAGCCCCTCTTAATGAGGATAGATGAGAATTTTATAGGTATCGGGACTGGGAGTAATCGCAAGTTCCACAGCTTTTGCTAAATCTTGGAGAGGGTAGCGATCGCTAATTAATGCTTCTACATCAATGCGCTGGTTAAACACAATATCAGCAGCAAGGCTTTGAACGCGGTAGGAAGAACTGTAGCTGCCCATCAAATCAATTTCGCGACGATAGAGGATATTGGGATTAATCGGGATTTCTACTTCATCGGGAAACTCGGCAAAGAAGAGAATCTTACCGCCTTTACGGGTACAGTCTAAAGCTTGAAAAAAAGCTTTGTCACTGGGAACGGCGAGTAGAGTAGTATCGACTCCCATGCCATCGGTAAGTTCTTGAATTTTAGCTGTTAGATTGCGATCGCGGGCATCAAACGCCGCCTCTGCACCAACACTTAAAGCTTTTTCGATGCGGGAGGGGAGCAAGTCAGTTGCGATCGCTTTACCGCCGAAATACTTTACCAGCATAATGAACATCAGCCCAATCGGTCCAGCACCAGTTACCAGAACTGAGTCACCAGGGGCAATGTGGGCTTTTTTTACGGCTTTGAGGCAACAGTTAGTCGGTTCTACAAAACTCGCCTGCTCAAAACTTACTGCATCTGGAATCGGAATTAACCCGCCGTTGCGGACAATATGACCAGGAACCTTAACGTATTCTGCAAAACCGCCGCCACTAGGATTAAAGCCAGCTGTTGTGGAGATGTTTTTGTAGACATCGCACATTGAGAAGTTGTCGTTGAGACAGTAATTACAGCGCATACAGGGGATGTGGTGCATCACTACAACTCGTTGTCCTACTTCCCAGCTTGTTACTTCATTACCTACGGCTGCAATTACTCCAGCTGTTTCATGCCCAAAAACACGCGGCGGTTCATAGAGGGGATAACGAATCTTTTTAATATCCGATTGACACAAACCCACTACCCGCACCTGTACCAGCACTTCATCAGGT
>JBGTCQ010000129.1:0-2144 GCA_041748755.1 Chroococcidiopsidaceae cyanobacterium
TATTCCTCCAAGTAAATGTCGATACTTAGAAAATATTCAGTTTGCCAAACCAGACGAAGTGCCGTTAAGCATGAATATTTATCAACCGCTACAGGTAGGTAAGTACCCAGCGCTTGTAGTAATTTACGGTGGAGCTTGGCAGAATGGCAGTCCAGCAAAAGATAGAGAATTTAATCGTTACATGGCGGCGCGGGGCTATACAGTCTTTGCAGTTGATTATCGCCACGCGCCGCGCTACCGTTTTCCAAATCAGTTGCATGATGTGCAGGCAGCGATTACTTTTATCCGCCAGCACGCTAATAAGTATGAAGCCGACCCGGAGCGCCTAGCAGTGCTGGGACGTTCATCAGGTGCACATTTAGCAATGTTAGCTGCGTATCAGCCAGATGCACCACCGATTCGAGCAGTAGTAAATTACTACGGTCCTGTTGATTTAACCTCTGGGTATGTTGAGCCACCGCGTCCTGATCCTCTAAATGTCCGCGCTCTTTTAAAGACATTTCTAGGTGGTTCACCCGACGAACTACCACAGCAGTATCAAGTCGCTTCACCAATTAATTACATAACGCCTCAACTGCCGCCGACACTGTTGGTGTATGGCAGCCGAGATCATGTAGTCCAAGCGCGATTTGGGCGGCAAATGTACGAACAGCTGCGTAGCGTTGGTAACACAGCTATCTTAATAGAAATACCTTGGGCTGAACACGCCTTTGATGCTATTTTTCACGGTGTTAGTAATCAACTTACCTTGTACTATACGGAGCGTTTTTTAGCTTGGGCGTTGCGCTGAATTTCCAACTTGCTGCATTGCTATTTTACAGAAATAGCGATGCAGCAAGTTGAGCTAAAGTATTTTTGGTAACCCAACCCCTGTTATTTTCAACTTTTGACCTATAGAAAGTAGGACACCAACCAAATTAGTGCCTACCAAGGCAGCACCTCGCCATTGCTGTGCCAAAAAGTGCCAGTGTTGTCTAGCGTCAACTCATTGATTTGAGATAGCAATCCTATTACTGATGCTTCCGGTGTAATACCGTTCGAGTTAAAGTTAGTCATGCGAGTTTGGACCAATCCTGGATGGAGAATGGCGACTGCAATCCCCAGTGGTTTGAGGTCAAGAGAGAGCGATTTACCTGCCATTGATAACGCTACTTTAGACATCCGATAGCCGTAGGAACTACCAGAGGTATTATCTTCAATTGACCCCATGCGGCTTGTCATCATTACAACTTTTGTACCCGCCTTGAGGTGGGGAAGCAACACCTGAGTAACCCGCAATGCGCCGAGAGCATTGACCTCAAACTGTTCCCGAATACTATCAAAGTCGAGATGTTCCAGCATGACGTGCTTGATAATTCCGGCGTTATTGATCAAAACATCAATCTTTGTTTTTCCAAGCCGCTTGCTCAAGTCCGCAACAGAAGCATCAGAAGTAATGTCGATACCTTCTTCCAATCGGACTCCTAATGTCTTTAATTCTTCAGTTGCAGTCCGACAAACTGCAATCACGGTATCCCCTCGCGCCTGAAGTTGACAGCAGTATTCGTAGCCGATGCCGCGATTTGCCCCTGTGACTAAATACGTTGCCATAGAACTGCTTAACTATCTTTTTCCAAACAGATGTGGGATGACATATTTTGGAGTCATTCAGTAATTCTTCCCCGCATTTCTTTGATCTGCCCTCGTTTGCTTTTGCTATCTAGCCGCTTTCGCTGGGAACTACGAGACGGCTTGCTGGGCTTACGTTTTTTGGGTATAACAATGGCACTTTTAATCAAATCTTGCAATCGCCTCAGTGCTGACTCACGGTTTTGCTCTTGACTACGGTGTTCCTGTGCTTTGATAACAATCACTCCTTCTTTGGTGATGCGCTGGTCACTCAGTTGCAATAGCCGCTCTTTATGAATGTCCGGTAGTGAGGAAGCCCCAATATCAAAGCGCAGATGAATCGCCGTTTCTACTTTGTTGACGTTTTGACCCCCCGCACCCTGAGAGCGAATCGAGCTAATGTCGATCTCGTGAGCAGGGATGATGACTGTCTTAGAAATTTGTAGCATAGTTAGTTTTATCTAGTTCGTGAACTTATCCTTCACTTGCCTCAAAATATTTTTACAAGCGCAACCTTTCTTGCCCTATCAGTTGTT
>JBGTCQ010000130.1:0-26202 GCA_041748755.1 Chroococcidiopsidaceae cyanobacterium
GTGGAATAGGCAACCTGGTTTTGTAAGCTTTTAAGTTGGGCATTAATCTGCTCAACTGATTGCCGCACGTTGCTAAGTTCTTGGGCAACCTTCAGTACATCGCCAACTGAGCGAGCCAGAGCGCTCCATGATCTCCAGCAAGGTACTTTCTGTTTTCTGCAAATTTCGCAATCGAGCTTGGAAATCTACCAGTTGATCGGCAACATCTTCAGCAGTTATGGTACGACTTTGGACGTTTCCTAGCTGAGTTAGCTTGTCTAGGGTGGTATCAAGCTGGTTCTGAGGCACTCGGATTTGGAATCGAGACTGTGTGACGATCGCTGTCTATCGGCTTTTTGTCTTCGAGTCCCAGTAAATCTCCCTGCTGTTGTCTGATAATGCTTAAGACTTGTTGAATACTTTTGTCTAGGGAGTTAACGATAAGAGTGAGTGCAGCCTTTCTAATCAGTTGAGGGCTGGCGCGAGGCGATCGCGGCACTTCATTTTGAGTTTCAAATGCCGCTCCGGCATCCTGGGCTGGTGCTGATTGGCTTATGGGTTCTCTACTGGCTACATTGTTGCTACCGCTACTACAGCTAGTTAACAGTAAACCTCCCAGTAGGACACTTACCATTAAAATAGGTTTACTTATTGAATGAGTCGAGCGGTTCATTACCTAGCCTCAACTGTTGCGTTAATGCCAGTATTACTCACTGCGAAACTTCATTCTTGATTGTTGCTGTTTGTGTAACAGAGACTGTAGAGATCGTCTAAAAGCAAAGTAAGGTTATGCTGCATAGATAACCTTACTTATACTCAAATTTTACTAATTGCCCAAACCGTACCAAATTAAATATCGAGTTCGGCGAGGTTGAGACGGGAACCATAGGTTTCAATGAATTCGCGGCGAGGTGCAACGCGATCGCCCATCAGAATCGTAAAGATTCGATCCGCTTCAGCTGCATCCTGGATTTCAACTTGTTTGAGGGTGCGCGTTTCTGGGTTCATAGTCGTTTCCCATAGCTGCTGTGGCATCATTTCACCCAAGCCCTTGAATCGCTGCATCGTGTAGTTGGCATTACTAGGGAACTCGTTTTGAACCAAATTTGTAAGTTCACGCTCGCTGTAGCAGTAGTAATGGTTACGTCCGCGCTCGACTTTATACAACGGTGGACAGGCAATATAAATGTAGCCTTCCTCAATCAGCGATCGCTGATAACGATAGAAAAATGTCAGTAACAGCGTTCTGATATGCGCCCCATCTACATCAGCATCAGTCATTAAACAAATGCGGTGATAGCGCAGTTGGGAAGCATCAAACTCATCGCCTTTAACCCCTAATCCTAGAGCAGTGATTAGCGCTTGAATTTCGGTGTTTTTGTAGATTTTGGCATCATCGGTTTTTTCAATGTTGAGAATCTTACCGCGCAAGGGGAGAATTGCTTGAAAACCGCGATCGCGTCCTTGCTTAGCGCTGTTATGCACAAAAACACCACTTGCCAAAGCAAAGTTATGTGTATGTGGCACTTCGATATCATAAACATCTATTCGTTCTTCTAAATGTTCAATAGCAACAACGCGGTGGTTGTAGTTAGCAACTGCTTCATAAGCTAGTGCTGCATTACCCTCAAAGTAGCGATCACAGAATGTATCGAATTTTAACAGAGACTTGTCTCGTGTCTGTAGACGGTAAGCTTGATAAGCATTCAAGTCAAGCACACCTTGCTCAATTTTGATTTGCTTAAGAGCAGCAATAGTTTTGCGATAGTAGGTTTGCTGTAAAGCAACGTGGCGCTTGGCACGAAATTCTGGTGTCCATTGTTCTTGTGTTTTTTCTCGTCGCCATGCCAACAAAACCTCATCTTGCCATTGTTGCTTGGCTACAACTGAAGAAGTCTCACGCGCCTGTGGGTTACTAGCATAATAATTGCGAACTCTTTGAGCTTGAGCTATGCAATTGGTTTCATCATTCCAATAGTTTTGCTGTGTTTGATTGAGATGTTCGCGGTTTTGCTGACGGTAAGTTTCGTTATTTTCATAAAACTCTCGCCATTTACCAGTCATATAGGCTTTGTAAACTGTCGAAGCCCATTGCATCTTAGCCTGTTCCGAGAGAATCTGCCGCGTTGGTTCTTCCCGCATTCTTTCGCTCATCAAGGCGCGAAATTCCTGACTCTGATGAATTTGGCGACTCTTTTCAATCACATCTGGTCGATGTAGTGTTTTTTTCAGGTGTTTGCGATGCAAATCTAAGTGTACTTCACGGTGCATCCGCTTGATGTTTGTGGGGTTGTTATTGAGTTTGTTGAAATCAACATGATGGCGATCGCTGCCATCTGACGACTTATAGACACCATGCTCAAGGTTGTAAAAATCTGCCAGCAAATGAGTGTAAATCCACTTATCAGTCAATGGATTCCAAATCATTTCGTAGCCAATAAGTCCCGTTCCCCCTTCATTCTTCTGCGATATCTGACGATGTAGAGGCATGAGTGAGTCTTCCGGAGTCAGTAATTCTGCTGCCTTATAACTGCCATCTCGCAACATATGTAGGTGATCGGGTGTACAAATTAGCGTTTCCCCGTTATCCAATGTAATTTTGATGACTTCGGCATTGGCCTTTGTCATTCGGGCATTGATGATTCTCTCTATGCCAATATTGCCACTTTCCCTAATTGTGTAGCAAAAATGCTCTTTTCCGATTGCCTGTTCGGCAACAATTTCTTCAAGGCTAAGATTACGTCCATCAGCTAATGCTACTAATGTACTACCAATGTAGCATCCGCCTGCTGAATCCCCCTCGACGATAAAGATTTCTGACTCGCTGGCATCTCTAGAACTACAATCAGCTAACTTCCCAGGCAAGGGCGAAGATTCCAGCACTGATTTGCGGCGCACTAGTTCGCGGGCATGACGCGCGGCTTCTGCGGCTTTGAACGCTTGAATTGCTTTATCCAAGATCGTATCTGCCACACCAGGACGGAACTCCAGGTACTCGGTGAGGACTTCTCCCACTAGAGAATCAACAATTCCCCGCACCTCGGTATTGCCCAATTTAGTCTTAGTTTGACCTTCAAATTCTGGATCAGGAACTTTAACAGAAATTACCGCCGTCAATCCTTCTCGGACGTGTTCTCCAGTTAAATTAGGTTCATTTTCTTTAATTTTGTTACGCTTGCGGGCGATCGCATTCAAGGTGCGAGTCAGAACCGCTTTCAATCCTTCCAGGTGAGTACCGCCATCCACCGTGCGGATATTATTTGCAAAACCCAGCAAATTGTCTGTGTAGGCATCAGTACACCACTGCAAGGCAACCTCGACTTGCACATTATTGCGTTCCCCCTGCACAAAAATAATTTCCTCATGCAGAGGCTGCTTGTCGCGGTTCATGTAAGCAATGTACTCTTTGATGCCTCCCTTGTACTCGTAAGTTTCTACTTTAGGGTCATTACTTTTAAGTAATTCTAGCCGATGATCGGTAAATGTAATTCTGACACCAGCATTGAGATACGCTAACTCGCGCAGACGACCTGCTAAAGTGATGTAATCAAACTCTATGCCATTAGTCGTGAAAATTTCTAGGTCAGGCTTGAAGGTGATAGAAGTTCCAGTACGCGCTTCTTTAGACGGCTGTGGCTTGTCCTTCAGTTCCGTAACGGGGATGCCACGCTCAAAGCGTTGTACATAAACACGGTTATCTCGCCAAACAGTGACTTCAACCCTCTCGGACAAAGCGTTGACAACAGAAATACCGACTCCGTGCAGTCCTCCAGAAACCTTATAGCCGCCACCGCCAAACTTACCTCCAGCGTGGAGGACTGTCATTACTGTTTCTAGGGCAGATTTCCCAGTTTGGGGATGGGTATCGGTAGGAATGCCTCGACCATCATCAGTTACGGTAACCGAACCATCGGCATTTAGGTCTATTTCTACATGGGTACAGTACCCCGCCAAAGCCTCATCAACAGAGTTGTCAACTACCTCGTAAACTAAATGGTGGAGTCCTCGCGGTCCAGTAGAGCCGATGTACATTCCGGGTCGTTTCCGTACCGGTTCCAGACCTTCCAGAACTTGAATCTGATCGGCGCTGTAACTGCTAGTCATGCAAGGAATTCTCCGCTAATAATAATAAGGTGTAAGCCGATATCAGGCTTAAAAAATAACAAAACACTCCTAAATTTTAACATAAAAGGCTTAAAGACGACTCTAGGGCTGTTTAAAGAGCTATTTATTTGAGGGATGTACCCAATAATTTTTTCTCCAAGTCTAATTACGATTTGCGGTGCTACTGCTACTGGCAAGTCAGGAGTAGCGATCGCATTGGCGAAGCGGCTGAATTCTATAGTTCTCAGTGCTGATTCTCGTCAGGTGTACCGCGAATTTAATATTGGCACAGCTAAGCCAACAGTCGTTGAGCAACAGGTACCGCACTACTTGATTGATATCTGCGCTCCCACTGAAATACTAACCGTGGCAGACTATCAGCAGCAAGCCCAAGCCTTAATTAGCTCTCCCCTTGTCCCCAAGTCCCCTTGTCCCCCCCTCCTTTTGGTTGGCGGAACTGGATTATACATCCGTTCAGTTGTCCAAGGATTAAAAATTCCCAGAGTTGCGCCTCAGAAAGAATTGCGATCGCAACTCCAGTCTCTCGGTCAGTCTCAACTGTACGCTATGCTGCAACAAGTAGACCCAGTTGCGGCGCAAAAGATTCATCCAAATGATCCTGTGCGAACCTTGCGAGCCTTGGAGGTTTTCTACGTTACTGGTTATCCTATTTCCCAGCAGCAAGGGGAGCATCCACCCGATTATCCCATGCTTCAGATTGGCTTAGATTGCGCCGACTCAGCTGCCCTCACCCGTCGGATTGAACACCGCACAGAGCAAATGCTAACAGCTGGTTGGGTAACGGAAGTAGAAACCCTTTGCCAGAAATACGGTTCTGATTTGCCGTTGCTGAATACGCTGGGATATCGAGAGATGAAACAATATCTGGCTAGAGAGATTTCCTTATCTGAAGCTAAAGACTTAACCGTATTGCACACTCGTCAATTTGCTAAGCGACAGCGCACTTGGTTTCGGGCATCTCCTCAAATTGAATGGTTTGATGCGGATCATCCAGATTTATTAGAGCAAGTATGGCAGCGAGTGCAGCAGTTTGTAGTAACATCTGGGGTACGGTAAAATTAGATAAGTAATATCTATTTTTTAGAGTCTAAGTAGTGCCATGTTACGTTTAAATCAGATTTTCCGCAATTCGTTCATCCGCGTTGAAGGTTTGCTTTATCAATTCTTTGGTTTCTTTAAAAACCTATTTGGCTGGCTGATTCAACGCTTGAGTTTCCTTGGTAGAGTGCTTGGGTTTGCAAATGAGGTACAGAGCTTGGAACTAACTGAAGATGAGCCTAAAATCCCTGCTAAAGCTTCAACAAATATGCCTCCCACTGCTAGCACTGCTCGCCGTCGTCCTGATCCCAAGATGGAAGACTTCCTGAAGATGGCTCGGCAGGTAAAAATTTCTAAATAGTACGGTAGGTAATATAACGCTCTATTAGTCTCAGTGATCCTATTTTTGGCTATTCAACTGGCACTTAGCAATAGCTTCTTTATGGGCTACCGAATAGTCAACGCCACCCAACATTATTTCACCGTAATACTCGTAAGGCGCAGCACCATAGGCAGGAAGTGGATTGTCTTCTGGATAGTCTTCGAGAGCTTCTTCTACTATTGCAGTAAGTTGCTGGACGCTCAGGCGTTGTGCCGGAAAGTAGTGGAGTTCTTGAGCATTTTTGTTCAAATGCGGCAGTGTTGGATCAACAATTTGCTCATCAAGCTCAATCCAGGCATACTCGATGGGGACACAAGGTTGGGCCGCATCCACTAAAAAACCTTGTACATACATCGAACCTTCAGTCAGCAATGCCGCTTTATAAGCATTGTTAAAGGAGTCATTAGCCTTACTGTTGATACGTTGAGCAATTTCTATTGATAGAGTTACGTCTAGTACTTTACTCATATTGTTGCGATCGCCTTTCTCCAATATCCTGAATCAGGAGCAGAAAGACAAAATTTCCCAGTTTTTAATAGTTTGGTGTTACCGCAGTGAAAAATATTTCAGTCCTCGCAAGACACCTCAAAGTAAATTAAAGCAGAAATGGCATAAACTGAGGGCGATCGCCTGCTTCGTGTTTCATAACTAACTTGCGATCGTAGTTTTGGCTTTATTTCCCCTTTTTCTTAAAATGCAGAACACGACCGAATATATCTGCGCTTACTGTGGTGAAACCAATTTGACATTTGTTGATTTAAGTGCTGGGGCGCAGCAGTCTTACATTGAAGATTGTCAGGTCTGCTGTCAGCCTAATATGCTATACCTCCGGCTCAATGAAGAAACCCTAGATATTGAAATCAATAGTGAGCCAGAGAGCTAAGCAAAGCTATTTGTGATTCAGTATTAGACTCTATCAAATATCTAGAGCATGTTTCTTTAGGTCTTCCAGGGACACAGACTCAAGAGCAAATACGTGAGTAGCCGACAAAATCACTGGCGGCGCAAAGCCAGCATTTAATGCCTCCTGCCACCGCGAGACGCACAAACACCATTTATCACCTGGATTAAGACCAGGAAAGCTATAGGACGGTGTACTCAGATCGTTGCCGCTGGTTTTGGTAAATGATAGAAACTCTTCAGTCACCTGAGCGCAGACTACATGCACGCCGCTGTCATTAGGTCCGGTGTCACATTTACCGCTACGATAAAACCCAGTCATCGGAGAAGTACAACAAACTTCAAGCTTGCCTCCGAGTACGTTATTGGCATCCGACATAATATTTTCCCAGTTACTTGAGATGGTTACCTGTTTTAACTTAATCTATCCAACAAGCGCCTGCATTTAATTAGATTCTTTTTTGTATCCCTAATCCTCACAAATGTGACCAGTAGCGCCTTCGGTTCTAAAACTTACAGCGCTTCAACGAGTGCAGGTTGCCACATTTCTCCAAACTGCTCGCGTAGAGCGTGCCAAGCTTCAACTTGACCAGGTTCATATTCTCCCGGCTTGCCCCATTGCAAAAACAGGCTGAGGGCTGGCTTTTCTTGCTGATCCAAGAACCGGATCGCATAAGTAGTAAAGTTGCCCCGTTTCGCCTCACCAGTTTCAAATTTCACTTGTTTAATCTCATCCATATTTAAGTGAAACTCGAAGCCTTCAGTATGCATATTCGCGTACTTTCCCTTTGGCAATTCTGCATAAAAAAGCTTCTCGATTTTGCCGCGTGCTTCTAATACAGCTGCACTACTGGTGACAATCAAACGCAATGTTGAAAGTGTATGACAAGCTTCTAAAAATTCTTTCAGTGTGGCATTCATAATTTGTAATTAGTCATTGGTCATTGGTCATTGGTCATTAGTTTTTTACCAATGACTATTAACTAGTTTTCACTAGTTTTCGTATTGTTCGTAGGCAGCAACAATCCGTTGCACTAAAGGATGACGCACAACGTCTTTTTGGGAGAACTCGCACAAAGCAACACCTTCCACATTTTGCAGAATCTTCAGAGCTACTGCTAATCCAGATTGTTGGTTCATTGGCAAATCAGTCTGCGTCATGTCGCCAGTAACGACCATGCGAGAACGGAACCCCAGGCGAGTCAAGACCATTTTCATCTGAGCTGGTGTCGTGTTTTGGGCTTCATCCACAATTATGAAGGCATTATTTAGTGTCCGCCCCCGCATGTAAGCCAAGGGAGCCACTTCAATCACACCACGTTCTATTAAACTGGGGACTTTTTCTGGATCAATAAATTCATTGATGGCATCGTAGAGTGGGCGAAGATAAGGATTAACTTTCTGCTGCAAATCTCCTGGCAAAAAGCCAAGTTTTTCACCTGCTTCTACGGCAGGACGAGTTAAAATCAACCGTTCGTACTGAGTAGCAAGAAGTGCTTGAACAGCGACGACGACAGCAAGGAATGTCTTACCCGTGCCAGCGGGTCCCGTACAGAAGGTAAGGTCATTCTTGCGTAAGGCTTGGATATACTGCCGCTGCCGAAAAGTTTTGGCACGAATTTCTTCTCCTTTGCGGGTTCTGGCGAGAATATCACGTTGTAAATCTTGCAGTTCGTCTTGCCGCTGGGTATCGAAGGCTTGGCGGGCTGTGAAGATGTCGGCAGTAGAAATAGTCTTGCCTTTGAGCCAGAGGTCCTCAAGCGATCGCACTAATTGACGGCACAGTTCAATTTGCTTCTCGGTACCAGAAATGTACAGTTCCTGCCCTCTAAGTACCAGAGTAGCTCCTGTAGACTTTGCCAGCGTTCTTAGATTTTCTTCTTGCTCTCCAGAAAGCGCGATCGCACTTTCTGGACTCGGCAGCAGAATCGCCGATGCCTCTGCCATAGTTGTTGATATGTGTATAGTTATTAAGTTATTAGGTTTTAGGTGTCATAAAGTAACCGCGCTATCTAATTCTGCAAGAGACCTTAGAATCCACGCGGTCAGTTTCTAATGCAAACTAACTCCTACTACTTGGCAATGGCGCTCATTTAACATTAGGGAGCTATGTCTATCCAATTAACTGCAATACTCCTGCAAATCATTGGATTTTATATTATCCCATCTATTCAACACTGGGGCGGGAGCGCGGTTTAGGTACAGGTTTAGCAACATCACGCTGTTCTCTTGGTTGTGCCGGAGCTACTCCTTCTTCCTCCAAGTCGGGCTCCGAGCCGGATATGGTGTTGGCAGCCCCACTGCCATAAACGTCGAGATGGACAGAATGCCCAGCTAATGTGGCAGCCGCTGCAATTACAGTTCGGATTGCCTGAATATTGCGTCCACCTCGACCAAAAACTCTCCCCTTGTCTTCGCCTTCAAATGCAACGCGAATCCAAACCCGTGCTGTGTTAGAAGAAATTTCGCAATCGACACTCAAGGAGTCTGGCGACTCCATAAATGGCTGAATCAAAAACCGTACAAGTTTAGCGTAATCAATATCTGTGGTTATTTGCAAGTGGCTTGTTGCCTTACTCAGTGGCTGTTGCCCTAACTTGTTCAAAAACATTTGCTTTTTCGAGAATACGACGCACGGTATCACTAGGTTGAGCGCCTTGTTGGAGTCGCTTGACGAGTCCGGGAACATCTAATCTGGTTTCGTCAGTTCTTGGATTGTAGAACCCTAGTTCTTCTAGGGGGCGACCATCGCGGCGATCGCGGCTATTTATAGCAATAACTCGGTAACTTGCTTCTCGTTTTTTACCGTATCGTTTCAATCTCAGTTTGATCATATTGTCAGATTAATTCTCCTAATGTTTATCTAGCAGCTATCAGATTTTAGCTGCTGAATAAGTTATCTTAGCAAAAATCGAAAAAGAAAGCCCAATAGCTTCTAGCTTTAATATATATGATGCCCATAGGGCACTATCGGGTTCTGATTCTGGGAAGCATTTACAAAATACTTGCACAGCGACTTACGAATCGCTCCTCCTTGGCATTACCATTGTGGTGCCATAATTAGTACCTCTGCCGCCTTACTATCCAATGGTTGAGAGAACAAATATCCCTGTCCGTACTCGCATTTTAACTTTCTGAGTTGTGCTAGTTGCTCTGCCGTTTCCACCCCTTCCGCTGTTACTTCTATACCTAGCTGGTGGGCAAGCGTCACGATCGCCTGAATAATTTCTAAGTTCCCCTGATTAATACCCATCCCACTGACAAAGGAACGGTCAATTTTTAATACATCAATTGGAAATTGGGATAAACGACCCAATGATGAATAGCCCGTACCGAAGTCATCGATTGACAACTTAACACCCAGGTTTTTGAGTTGCAACGTGGCAGTAGCAGACTCGTCATTTTCCATAATCATACTTTCTGTAATCTCTAGACTTAAACTACAGGCATCGAGACCAGTCTCTTGCAGAATTTGGTTAATCTGCTGATTCAAATCCGGTTGCGAAAATTGTCTACCTGAGAGGTTTACACTGATTATTAAAGGCTTTGCAGAAAAGCGCTCCTGCCATACGTGCAATTGACGGCAAGCAGAGCGGAGTATCCAATAACTGATGGGGACAATCAGCCCAGTTTCCTCCGCCACTGGGACAAATGCTGCTGGCGCAATCAGACCCTGAGTTGGATGTTGCCAGCGCACCAATGCCTCAAAACCAATAAGCTTGCCAGTTTGCAGTTCCACAATGGGCTGGTAGTAAAGCTGAAACTCTTCGCGTTCGATGGCTCGGCGCAGGTCATTCTCTACCTGCAAGAGAGTTAATGCCCAGACGCGCATCACTGGGTCGAAGATTTTATAACGTGCCTTGCCCAGCGACTTAGCCCGATACATAGCTGTGTCAGCGTCCCGGAGAATGTCTTCTGGCTGGTGATAATTCGTTGTACTTAAAGCGATGCCGATGCTCGTAGTTGTGAATACCTCATGTCCACTTACATTAAAAGGTAATGCTAGTTCCTTTTGGATTCGCTCTGCTACGTATGTTGCGTCGCTGACATCTGTAATATCTGCCAAAAAAAGCACAAACTCATCTCCCCCAAAACGTGCCACTGTATCGCCCGAACGCATACACGCCTTCAGCCTTTGGGCGATCGCGATTAGCAGTTGATCGCCAAAAATGTGTCCCAGGCTGTCGTTGATTACCTTGAACCGATCCAGATCTAGAAATAGCACAGCAAACAGATAATCTTCATGCCGTTTTACTCGCTCGATTGCTTGTCCCAGCCGATCTATAAATAAAGCTCTGTTTGACAAGCCTGTCAGCGCATCATGAAAAGCGTTGTAACGAAGTTGCTCCTCTGCCCGTTTGCGATCGCTGATGTCCGTCATTCCACCAATCATGCGGATCGGCTTCCTCTTGTCGTCATGCATTATATAAGCGCGATCAATGATGCAAGAATAAGAACCATCGCCGCGACGAAAGCGGTATTCATCCGACCAGAATGCTTCACCACTGTCAATCACTGCATGAATGCCAGAAATAACCCTCTCTTCTTCTGGGTGGAGACGTTCATACCACCAGCTAATGTGAGCAATTATCTCGTCTTCTGTGTAGCCGAAGAGTGTCTGAGAGCCTTCACTCCGCCACACTTTATTCGTTACCAAATCCCAATCCCATATCGCATCGTTGGTCGCGCGTGCAACCAATTCAAAACGTTCTTCGCTCTCATGCAAGGCGGCTTCTGTCCGCTTGCGCTCGGTGACATCTAAAGCGATCGCCATGACCGAGACTAACTCGCCCGACTCGTTCAGCAAAGCCGAGTTATACCACTCGCAATGAATCACTGAGCCGTCCTTTGTGTAGTTGCGGTTGTGCGATACGTTGCGCTGTTCACGTCCATCCATCAGGGGTCCAACTATGTCGTGGCGAACCGTCTCCTTATCTTCGTTATGAATGAATAGCCAATCATCGAACATATGTTTGCCGAACACCTCCTTGACTTTCCAGCCAAAGACTTTCTCCGTCTGCGACGACCACTGCAACATCCGCAGATCCTGATCCCACTCTATAACGATGAGCGGGGAGTTCTCGATATGGTACATCAGTCGCTGGTTCGCGTCATGCAACGCTGCCTCCGCTCGCTGGCGCTTGCTAATGTCTTCAAAGGTACCAAGGACACCTATGACGTTTCCTTCTAAATCACGGAACGGCACCTTATTCGTGTCGAGCCAAGCCTGTTTGCCATCTGCTCGGAGTAGGGGTTCAATAATGTGATATTCAGGTGTATGCGTCTTAATGACTTGACTATCATATTTGCGAAAGAAGATTGCCTCCTCTTCCTTCCAGGGCAACTCGTAGTCTGTCTTTCCCACGATATTCTCTGGACTGCCAACACCTGCTATTTGGGCGAAATTGTGATTGCAACCTAGATAGACAGAGTTCCTATCCTTCCAGAAAATGAATTGTGGAATGTTATCCATCACAAGCTGTAGCATTTGCTGTGACTCCCGCAATGCCGCCTCCGTCCGCTTGCGCTCGGCAATCTCGCTTTGTAATTGCTCGTTGGCACTCCTTAATTCAGTTGTCCGCTCCTCTACTCTGATTTCTAATTCGTCATGGGCTTTTTGCAGCGCCGACTCTGCCTGCTTGCGTTCTGTGATGTCATTAATGTAAACAGCAAGACTATCTTGAGAACGCTCCCACCCCTGTTCCCCCCGCCTTTGCTCACTGATGTCCTCGCAGTTCAAGACGACTAAATTGTCAACTGAATTGTCAACTGATACAGCATGAGCACTTGCTTTGACCCACACAATGCTGCCATCCTTGCTACAGGCGCGGACCTTCCAATTTCCAATTGACAAGGTTGAGTCTAAGAAGGCAGTGAGCGCTTCTTGCAGGCTGGCTTGGTCTTCTGGATGAAACAAGTTGAAAACTGGTTTTTCAGTCAACTCTTGGGCGGTATAACCTAGACGCGCAGCACCAAACGAATTTACCGCAAGCACTAAACCTGCTGAGTTTAAGGTGAAGTAGATGGAGGGGAGACTCTCGTACAGAGTGCGGTACCATGCCAAGTTTGCCTCAGTCCGCCGCAGCGTTTCCTCAAGCTCGTGAGGTGACATGGAGTGAGTCTGCAATTCTGAGGGAGGTCCATCCTGGCTAGGGTCATCTCGGCTTACTCGGTGGTCAGGTACCATTCTGTGACTTCCTCGCCCTCATTTAGTTCTTCAACTTGTGGACATCAAAATCATAGTCCTTGCTCTAGAAGAACGGCTTTAGGAAAAGAGGGTTCTAAATTAAATTTAAAGATAAGACTAGTATCTTTCATTTCAAACAGAGTTTCAGCTTTCGATAGGTTCATATCTGACAGTTTAAGGAAAACACCTCCATCCCGCCAGAAGTAGAATTAGGAGAGAAGTAATCGCCAGGGTTTACTGCGCCCCGAAAATTGGGCGCAAATAAGACATTTTTAAGGTATCGGAGTTGAAACTAATTGGTATTAAAGCGTGCCAAAGCCTTTTCTCTTTTTCTCTTTTTTCTTTTTCTTATTAGCTGCACCAGCTTGACCCCGCCAACCAGCTTGTGACGGACTATTACCCGCTGCTGCGGGATTGCCCATGCCACCGAACATGCCTGGCATCCCAGGAAAATTACCTTGACCCATTTGTTGCATGAGCGATCGCATTTTCTGAAAATCAGCCACTAATTTGTTAATATCCGCTTCCTTAAAGCCAGATCCACTAGCAATCCGTCGTCTGCGACTAGGCGAACTTGCCAACAAATCTGGGTCTCGACGCTCTGCAACTGTCATCGAATTAATCATCGCTTCAGAGCGCTTCAACTGGGTTTCACCTTGCTTAAGCTGGTCATCTGACAGCTTATTCATTCCCGGAATCAGCTTCATGATTCCACCCAGAGAACCCATATTTTTCAGTAGTCGCAGCTGCTTCAAAAAATCCGTAAAATCAAATTTTGCTGACAGGATCTTCTCCTGCATCTGCTCAGCATCTGAGAGGTCAATCTCTTCCTGGGCTTTTTCCACCAGCGTTAGGACATCTCCCATCCCCAGGATTCGAGAAGCCATCCGGTCTGGATAAAATGGTTGCAGCGCCTCCACCTTCTCACCCACACCGACAAACTTAATTGGCTGACCCGAAATCTGCCTTACCGATAGCGCTGCGCCGCCGCGACTATCACCATCCATCTTGGTAAGAATTGCACCTGTAATGCCAATTTCCTCATGGAACGTGCGCGTCAGATTTGCCGCCTCCTGACCTGTCATCGCGTCTACTACCAGCAGCGTTTCCTGCGGTTGGACAGTCTGCTTAATGCGGGCCAATTCAGCCATCATGTCTTGGTCGATCTGGAGGCGACCAGCAGTATCAATAATTACGGTATTAACACCCTCAGATCTGCCGCGCTCGACTCCCTGCCGGGCAATCTCTACTGGATCAGCATCACTTCCCAGTTCAAACACTGGCACTTCGATCTGCTTACCTAGTGTCACTAGCTGGTCAATAGCTGCTGGGCGGTAGACATCTGTTGCCACCATGAGACAGGTCCGATTCTGTTTGCGTAAGTGCAAAGCTAACTTTGCTGTCGCAGTGGTTTTGCCAGTCCCCTGTAATCCAGCCATCAATATCACTGTAGGAGGCTGTGCGGCTTCAGCTAGGGGGACATTAGTTTCCCCCATAATTTCAACCAGTTCGTCATGGACAATTTTGATGAACTGCTGATCAGGTCGAACCCCAGCGATTACCTCTGCTCCCTGTGCTTTGGCTTCAACTTCGGCAATAAAATCTTTAACTACCTGAAAATTGACATCAGCCTCCAACAAGGCGCGGCGCACTTCCCGCAGTGCCTCTTGAATGTTGGATTCGGAAATTTTGTCTTGACCCCGGAGCTTTTTCCAGGCAGATTCTAAACGGTCAGATAGGGCATCAAACATAATTCGTCAAATATGATAATTTGTATCTTGTCATCTATGTACTACGTTAGATGCTAATTTTCGCAACTAACTTTGATTGTGCTATTAGAAATAGCATTGTAAATTTAATCTTAAGTTATTAAACGCCGCAGTATGAGGCAAGTTATCACTGCATAAACCATTGCTTCCACGACTCCAGATAGTGCTTTAAATTGAGGACACGCTGATCTACACTTTAGGTACAACCACTCAGTTTAGCTGCGGAAATCAGCGGTTTAACTAGATATTACTTCTTTTGCAAGCTCACTTGACTCCTGCCATCTTACTAGCATAGTGGAGTCAAATCTACTATTCAAACATCTTTTAAGACTGAATATTTGACTGCATCGAATTCAGGTCAATATCAAACTTAGAGGCAATTACTTCCATCACCTTTCTGGCAGCTGGTGTAATAACATGCTCTTGCTGCACAATTCTGTAACACTGTGCCAATAAAGGTATGGCAAAATCATGATTAAGTTGATTCAGCAGGGTATCTAACGGCTGGGGAGATTTGATATTTTTGGCGATCGCCTCAATAGAAGCTGGACTAAGGTTCAGGGCTTTTAACTGTGGTTGAATTTCCTCCCAAGATTTTTCTGGATGACTGGCGAGAATCATGTGAACCAAAATTTGATCCATCACTGTTTGTTGAGTGATCGCAGTTTCCAGATATTTTTCGCTCTGTTGCTTTAAAGTTTCTAGTGTCTCCTCTGAAGTGACGGAAGCGGATGAATTCAGCTTGGTTTCATAAAACCGACAAGCCGCATACCCCAATGAATAAAGCATCGCTGCATTCGTACTTGCACCAATCATTGCTCCGGCGAAGGGTACATTTCGCAGTAAGCCTAAGCCAGCAGCCTTAAGCGCACGACTGCCACCCAGTCCTAACCCAAAAATTCCTAACACTTCACCTTTACGGGCAGGATCTTGTGAGTCAAGTCCATAGGCAGCTGCAATCTGATAAACCATTTCTGCCTGCAATTTTGTCGTAGCTGCCAAATCAACCGCCAAAAGCGCCAGCGCTACTCCTGGCAAAATACTACTCGCTAGCCCAACCCCACCTGCGTAAGTAGCTTTTTCAACCATGATCCGGTGAGCAATCTGGCTAGGTGATTCATTTGGATGCTCTTGCTGTAACTTCTTTACCGCCGCTTCTGCTTGTGCCAAGTCAACACTATCAGTTGCCCCCATCAGCCAATCTAAATTTAAAAAGCGCGTTAGTCGCCGTACTAGCCAGTTATTACCGACATGAGTAACTGTCTGCCCTGCTCCTTGGGTGGCGGAGGAAATCAGATCGTGTGCTTGTTTTGCCGCAGATCCTCCTAAATCAACTGCTGTATCGGCGATCGCACTTCCTGTTTGAGTAATTGTTTCTGTGACTACGCCTACTGTTTTCGCAAAGGACTCTAAAAAAGATGGCTCATCTTCTTGTGGGTTTATTGTGGTCTGAGTAGAGGTATTACTTGGCTGATTATTGTTAGCTGCTGGTAGAATTGTTACCTCTACATCCGTTACAGACTCTGGTAATGTAAATGGTTTTGGTAACTGTTGTTGCGAGTCGTCCATATGCTTATTATTGTCCTTACATTTCTATTCTGGTTGTAGCGAAGATCCAACTACTTGTGCATCTATCTGCGATCGCAACTTTCCCAGCAGTTTTGCAGACGGCTAACACCAGATGTGTAGCCGCAATCCTCTATCGCATAACAGTTGTAGGACTATTAGCAGCTGGAGAAGATTGCAAGATGCGATCGTCTAACTTAGTAGCAACATCCTTTACAGAAACCGCAGGCTGCGTACCATCAAGATAAAAAACTGCTGTGAAAGATCCAACTTTGTTGTGGCGGAAGCCTACCATTTCCATCCGTAGCGGCGGTATGTTTTGCATTTTGATAGCTAGCGTTATTCCTCTTGATGAATTAGCAATGTTATTTAAATCAGGAAGCACTTTGTAATCTACAACATTAATTCCTGGCTGGACGGCTTGCAGTTCCTCTTGGAGTTTTTTCCCTATGTTTGGTTGTTGTAGCTGCTGCAAACTGGCGTCAAACCTCAATAAAGTCAGCGGTTGATTTGGCAGTGTACTACTAAAACCCAACACTACCTCCAAGGGCTGCTGGTTCACAAACGAGAAGGAGTTGTCGAGTTGCAGGTTCTGCTGACCTAAAACTCGCTTGATGGTATCTAGCTGGGCAGCAATTAGTGGTTTAATTTGTGCTGGTAGTGCCTGAAACCCAGATGGTAAATCTTGGAGTGTGAGAGTGCTCACTGAAGTTGCGGGTTTTTCAGAAGCCGGTGGCTTGGGCGTTTGAGCCACTGGAACCGCTTGAACTGGGATTATAAAAATAGCACTAGTTAACAGACTTAAAAGCAAGGACGGGTACTTGTTCATTTTCAATATTTCTATTCTCGACAAACTGGTAAGCTGAACTCCAGCATTAACACATTAATAGGAAAATTTATAATTCGTTTGCAGAGGTTTTCCCAGGAATCACTAGCTTGTGTTATCCTGCAACCTCTTTCGGCATAAAATTCTTAAGATATCTTGACGATCCCCAGCCCTCATCCGTTACTCCTTCACTCACAATCCTTAAATTCCTATGGCTATTGGTTACGTCGCTCTTGTACTCCACGCTCACCTGCCCTTCGTTCGTCACCCCGAAAGTGACTATGTGCTGGAAGAAGAATGGCTCTATGAAGCAATTACTGAAACATACATCCCCTTATTGCGAGTATTTGAAGGCTTAAAGCAAGACGGCGTAGATTTCAAAATCACTATGAGCATGACACCGCCTTTGGTGTCGATGCTACGCGATCCTCTGTTACAAGAGCGCTATGACGAACACTTAGCCAAACTGGAAGAACTAGTTGAGCTGGAAGTTGAACATAACATTAACAACGGTCATGTCCGTTATCTAGCTGAACATTACGCCAACGAGTTCAATTCTGCGCGTGAACTTTGGGAACGCTACAATGGCGACTTGATAGCAGCATTCAAGCAATTCCAAGATAGCAACAACTTGGAGATTATCACCTGCGGCGCGACTCACGGCTACCTGCCGCTAATGAAAATGTATCCCCAGGCAGTCTGGGCGCAAATTCAGGTGGCTTGTGAACACTACGAACAAACGTTTGGTCGCCCACCCAAAGGAATTTGGTTGCCTGAATGTGCTTACTACGAAGGCTTAGAAAGGATGCTAGCCGATGCGGGGCTGCACTACTTTCTCACCGATGGACATGGCATTCTCTATGCTCGTCCCCGTCCTCGCTTTGGCAGCTATGCTCCTATTTTTACTGAAACTGGTGTTGCTGTCTTTGGTCGAGATCAGGAATCTTCCCAACAGGTGTGGTCTTCTGAAGTCGGTTATCCCGGTGCGGCGGAATACCGAGAGTTTTATAAAGATTTGGGCTGGGAAGCAGAATACGAGTACATCAAGCCCTATATCATGCCGAATGGTCAGCGGAAAAACACGGGCATTAAATATCATAAAATTACTGGCCGTGGACTAGGGCTGGGAGATAAGGCACTATACGATCCTTACTGGGCGAGGGAAAAGACAACTGAACACGCCGGTAACTTTATGTATAACCGTGAGCGGCAAGTTGAGCATTTATATGAAATAATGCAGCGCCCGCCAATTATAGTTTCGCCCTATGATGCTGAGCTATTTGGTCATTGGTGGTATGAAGGTCCTTGGTTCATTGATTATTTATTCCGTAAGTCGTGGTATGACCAGAAAACATATCAGATGACCCACTTAGCAGATTATTTACAGGAAAATCCGACACAGCAAGTTTGCCGTCCTTCCCAATCTAGTTGGGGCTTCAAGGGCTTTCACGAGTATTGGTTGAACGAAACGAACGCCTGGATATATCCCCACTTGCACAAAGCTACAGAGCGGATGATTGAGCTAGGACGGCGGGAACCAGCTGATGAATTGGAGTGGAAAGCACTCAACCAAGCAGCGCGTGAACTACTGTTAGCGCAGTCGTCTGACTGGGCATTTATCATGCGGACAGGGACGATGGTACCTTATGCTGTGCGGCGGACGCGATCGCACTTGATGCGTTTCAACAAACTCTACGAAGAGATCAATCTAGGCAAAATCGACAGCGGTTGGCTAGAAAAAGTCGAGGAGATGGACAACATTTTCCCAGAAATTAATTACCGCGTTTACCGCCCCTTATAACCACTAGGACTACTCCAATAGCAATACCGGATGTGGTGTCCTCAACGTGTGAGAACATTCTCCTGGCGGCTTGTGAGTATTTATTTTGTATGGATATCACAATATAAGCTCCTAGCTTAGTAATTTACCAACTAAACAGCGCCTTTTACATTGGCTGTTAGAGGAATGCTTTATTCTTAGCAAAACAAAATACAGCTTTATCCAAACAAGATAATAATACTTTGATACTGCTCGTGTGTTCCTAAGAATTAATCAAAGTCCCACTATGAGCAGCACCAAAGTTAACCGACTGGTTGAGACAACAAGCTAGTAATTAAGGATTAATTACGTGGAAGTAAATTGCCGCAACCAATAAGTTACCTGCTAGTAAAAACAGGCTAATAGCTGTGCGAAACGGGTAAGGGGGCTTACCGTCACTTTCAGCCCCTGTTCCGGCTTTGTTACCAGACGCTTTGTTGGCTTGAGCAGCCATAGGCTTTTCTCCTAACTTAATGACCTCTTAAAGAAATACCAAACAGATGTGTCAATTATTCAAATCTGTTAAAAATATTTGTGTGCATCTGGAAAAAAGTTGGCAGTGTAGCGGGGATCTTCCGCCAAACTCCTCTGTAGTCAAGCATTCTCGCCTGCGTGGTAAGAACTACGAACTAGGGGACCAGAACGGACATGAGTAAATCCCATCTCACGCGCGATCGCCCCCAAATAGTCAAATTCTGCTGGTGTCCAGTATTTCTGTACTGGTAGATGTGCGAGTGATGGACGCATGTACTGTCCTAGAGTCAAGCGATCGCATCCCACAGCGCGTAAATCTGCCATCGTTTCAATCACTTCCGCTGCGGTTTCACCGTGGCCCAGCATTAGCCCAGATTTAGTGAGAATCCGGTGATCAAGCTCTTTCACAACCTGGAGAACTTGGAGCGATCGCTCGTACTTTGCTCCCCGGCGTACTGGTCCTTGCAACCGTTTCACCGTCTCAATATTGTGGTTGTAACAAGCTGGTTTAGCCTTAACAACTATGGCAACGCGATCGCGTTGCCCTTGCACCCCACTAACTTGCGCCCCAGAACCTTGACCACCCCAAAAATCGGCAGTAAGTACCTCAATTTGAGTTTCAGGGTTACAGGCGCGAATAGCCGCCATTGTAGCCACAAACCAGCTGGCTCCTTGATCCGACAAATCATCACGAGCAACCGAAGTCAGCACCACATAGCGTAACCCCAGCAGCTGCACCGACTCGGCTACCTTTTGAGGTTCTTCTGGATCTAAAGGCATTGGGGCATGACCTTTATCTACTTGACAAAAAGCACAAGCTCTGGTGCAAACTGGTCCCATCAGCAAGAAAGTTGCCGTTTTCTGCGCATAGCACTCTCCTCGGTTCGGGCAGCGTCCTTCTTCGCAAATTGTGTGAATTTGACGTTGTTTAATAATCCGTTGTACCGTCGAAAGTTCACTGGCTTTGCCGATAGGACGGCGTAACCACGTTGGCAGCGCCTTAATTTCAGATTTCAAATTGGAAGGGGTCATAAGGGAATGACAAGCTTTCTTGAGCAGGGGGGGAATTTCCAACTACTACCTTTGTTAGAACATACTCTGTTAATTCAGTGTACTAACGAAATTAGATATTGCCAAAGCATGAAACTTTATCTTGTACTACCGTACATTCACTGAAGTAAAAAGAAATTAAATATAACGGCGCTAAATTTATCAGTGAAATTTCTCTGGGGTACAGATTAGAGCAAGGGTTAAGTTTGTTTTGTAGTTTTTTTGTGCAAGGTTACGTTAAAAAGCGCTTGAGTAATTGCTCTTGACGCTGAAGTGTTTGCACTTGATAAGTGAGTTTACGGTGTAGGTATGCTTTTCGTCGAACTCATAGGCGAAAGTAGGGTAATTTTTTCAACGCATTATGCACTTCTGTATTGTATAACGACAATTCTCACCGTTGGTCAGCAACCTCACTATTTCACCTTAAAGTTCCTACCGTAGGGGTCAGTTGTGGCAAGTAATAAAATCTTAGTTATTGATGACAGCCGTGTAATTCGGGTACGAGTAAAAGAAATGTTACCGCCTGGTAACTTTGAAGTTTTGGAAGCAAAAGACGGTCTTGAAGGACTTAATTTAATCCGCCAGGAACGTCCAAACTTGATTATGCTAGATTTTCTGTTACCTAAACTTAGCGGTTGGGATGTATTTCAGCAAATTCAAGCTGATATTGAGTTGCAGAAGATCCCCTTAGTGCTGATGTCAGGGCGTAAGGAAGAAGTAATGGAGAAAATTCAGGAACCGTTTGAGTATTTTGAATTTATTCCTAAGCCGTTTGAACAGAAAGAACTGGTTGGGGCGATCAAGTCAGCAATGCTAAAGGCTAGACTACCTCGCAAACAAGTAGTAGGCGCTGCTGTAACGGAATCCGCACCAGCGGAAATAGGCTCTACTGAAATCCAGGCACTGAATCAGAAAGTTGCCAAAATGCAGACAGAAATTGATACCTTGAAGCAACAAATGGCTCAAGTTATGTTGGTTAACCAGAAGTTACAGTAGGAGCTATTCTGGCGCTGCCTGAAGTAATCGCACTACATCTCTATACCCATTAAATTCCGCAATCATTAAAGCAGTATAGCCACCTCTATTTTTCAAATTTACATCTGCCCCAGCGCTCAATAACAGGTTGACAGCTTCGCCATAACCCCGATGGGCTGCCCACATCAAAGCCGTTGCCCCGGCTGAATCTTGCAAATTCACATCAGCGCTTGCCACCAGTTGCTGCATTACCTCCGTATGGCTGCGATCCGCTGCCTTCATCAAAGCGGTTTTACCGTCCTCGGTTTGCGTATTGGCATCAGCACCGTAGGCTAGTAAAACCTTTACAGTCTCAATGTGCCCCTGAGTTGCTGCAAGTGTCAAAGGTGTTTCACCCAAATTTTTACTATTGATCACAGGCTGGATCTGTTGCGCCTCTACCCGGCACAGCAACGCCTCTACAATTTTGTTATGTCCTTGTAACGCTGCAACCATTAAGGGTGTATCGCCCAGCTGATTTCTTACTTGGACATCTGCCCCTCGCCCCAGTAAAATTTCTACTACTTCAGTATGACCTTCAACAGCGGCAAAGTGGAGAGCAGTTTCACCATCTTTGTCTTGGGCATTGATGTCAGCACCTTGATTAAGTATTGCAACTGCGATCGCACTATACCCTCCAGAAGCAGCCGCAGCCAGCGCAGCACCAGCAGATTTAATCACATCAATCCCTGCCTCTAGCAATGCTTGCACAACTTCAGTGTTACCCTGATCTGCACAAAGCGTTAATGCAGTTTCTTCCTCTTTGTCTTTGGCATTGAGATCAGCGCCTTTAGCTATCAATAGTTGAGTAAGCGACAGATGTCCTTTCTGTGCTGCTTGCATCAGAGCAGTTCTGCCATCAAGATTTTTAGCATTTATAGCTGCTCCACGCTCTAACAACACTTGTACCGTCTGGATGTGACCTCTTGCTGTTGCTAACGTTAAAGTCGTCTCACCCTGCTTGGTACAATTTAAATCAGCCCCAGCAACTAGCAAAGCTTTTACTACATTACTATGACCGTACTGGGTAGCCACGTTCAAGGCGGTATCCTCATCCTGATCTTTGACATTAATATCCGCACCAGCAGCCAAGAGAATTTGGACAATATCGATATCACCTTTTAAGGCTGCCGCCATCAGTGCTGTACTGCCGTCATCATTTTTGGCGTTTACCTTAGCACCATTAGCAACCAGCATATTTACAATGTCAACTTGATGATTTGCAGCCGCTAACATCAACGCATTGATGCCAAATAATTTTCGCTGCACGTTAATATCAGCACCTTGCTCAAGGAGAATCCGGACAAGCTCGGTGTGTCCCTGAAGGGCGGCAAACATCAAAGCCGTAGTGCCATCTTGATTGCTCTTATTCACATCAGCACCAGTCGCAAGTAGCGCTTGTACCCGCTTAATGTCACCACTCCTGACCGCCCGTATTAAGGAGATATTTTCAGTAGAAGTCATACTTCCATATTCCCTGCCCAAAAAGAAGTCATAACGATAAGTATTCAACCGGAGATGGTATAACTTATGCTCCCAGCTTTTTGAGGACAAAAGCAACCTCCGAACCTGACCACCGCGATCAGTCCCGCGCAATTATAAGCTGACGCGGTTGTTGCCGCGGTCGCGCCTCCATTATAAAAGTCACTGAAGACTGTATAGCGCAGAAGTGCTGCTAGACCGCAAATTGCGATGGCTTGCCTGCGCCCGAAGCTCTAGCTAGTTCGACCTACATTTAGTAATACTTTTGGACAAAATAGATATTGTGCCAAGTTCTTTGAAGTAATTATGCTAAGTTTTATGAAGATTATTGGAGCGGTAAAAATACTATGAGCTTGGAATTAACCCCAGAGATTAAATTTTGGCTAAATTTTATTCACCCCATTTTAATGTGGGTTTTGCTAGGAGTCTCGATTTATGCTTTGTACCTGGGTATGCAAGTACGGCGGACAAGAACTGCTGAGGGTGAAGTTAAAAAAGAGCTAATAAAAGGCAGGTACAACGTTAAGCACTACCAAATCGGTTCCGTACTCTTAGCCTTGATGGTAATTGGTGCTATTGCTGCTATGGCTGTCACTTACCTCAACAATCAAAAGCTGTTCTTCGGACCTCACCTGCTAGTAGGGTTAGGCATGACAGCAATGATTGCTGTTTCAGCTTCACTCTCTCCCTTCATGCAAAAAGGGCAAGATTGGGCGCGTTACACCCATATTGTTTTAAATTCGGCTCTTCTAGCACTGTTTAGTTGGCAAGCAGTCAGCGGTGTCCAAATTATCCAAAATATCCTTAATAAGATATAGTTATTAGCTAACACATTAGAGCCTCTGATAAACTGACCGCTTACCGTTTCTTTGACTTAAGCGGAAACGGTAAGCCTAGAGACTTGTGAAAATCTTCCTGCACCTTGTAAGTCAAGCGACGAGAGACTTGCCGCACAATTTGATTTAAAAGGCGATCGCCAGTGCTTTGAACTATAGATTTGGGTAAGCGTTGGATAAACTTGGGAAATTGAACATAAACCGCCAAATCCAGCTGCCATTCAACTCTTGTAACTTTACCTAAATCCTGATTAGACGGTGCTGATTCCACTAACTCCATAGCAGACTCAAAGTCTACTTCATACCCTGGAGCAACGTAATCTGGTACTGGTAGCGTTTTGATGCTATAAACGCCCTGATCTGGAGGTAATAACTCCAAGCCAATTTTCGGTTCTACTTCATAGCCAAAAGAGCCAAAGCGACCAATTGTTAAAGCATAACCATTTTCTCCTATTGGTTCCACCTTCATTGGAGCAGCGCAACGGCAAAACCATCCTTGGTGAGCTTTGAGATACTCAGCAACGGTTTGAACAGATGCATACATCTCCATGCAGTCGGCAAACTGACCGTAAAAGCGAGTTGCTGAGTCTGCTACTGAATTGTCAATTTCTGGCATGGACTCTATATTCCAAACAGCTTCGCCAGCCTCAATGCATTGATATTCGCGTTCCCGTGACAGCATAAATCTATTCCTGTGTGGTTTGTTCTATACTCAGTATTCCCATTTTGGAGTGAATGTTTCATCTCAATCTTCAAGTTTGACTAAAAATAAAAATTCTAGCTGCTGGTTAGTAAACATACAATTAAGAAATAGAGATTTATTGAGCATAGCTTGTGACATGAAAGCATTTGTAGCAGGGGCAACAGGCGAAACCGGTCGCCGGATTGTGCAAGAACTGGTCAATCGGAATATTCCCGTCCGCGCTTTGGTGCGAGACTTAGAAAAAGCCAGAGCAATTCTACCTGAGTCGGCTGAATTGGTAGTAGGTGATGTGTTAAAGCCAGCAGACCTCAGTGCGGCTATAGGAGATAGCACGGTGCTACTCTGTGCCACTGGTTCCCAACCCGGTTTTGATCCAACTGCACCGTATAAGGTGGATTACGAAGGCACTAAAAACCTGGTGGACGCGGCTAAGGCAAAAGGAATTGAGCAATTCGTCCTTGTTTCTTCTATCGGTGCTTCTCAATTGTTTCATCCGCTAAATTTGTTTTGGCTGATTCTCGTTTGGAAGAAACAAGCGGAGGAATACCTGCAAAAAAGTACTCTTACCTATACCATTGTGCGACCTGGGGGTCTCAAGAATGAAGACAATTCTGAGCCAGTCGTGATGTTCACTGCTGACAGTCTGTCTTTAAGTGGCAGCATTCCTCGCACTAAAGTAGCGCAGGTTTGCGTCGAAGCGCTATTTCAACCGACGGCTCGCAATAAAATTGTTGAAGTAATTACAAAAGAGGACGCTCCACAAAAAAGTTTTGAGCAGCTATTTGCTAGCGTGACCGTCAGCTAAAGGCAGTGTCCATTTAGTTGAGTAAAAAATAGGGGAATTAATGTGTCTTTCTGAAGAATAATTAACCCAAGGAGATTTTGAGGATTTTAGCTCTTAAACGTCTAATTGCAGGCAGTACTGCTGTTATCGCATTGGTGTTTTTGCTGGATTGGATTAAAGAAGAACCGCGATCGTCGTCGCATCGAAATCCCACTCTAGGCGTTTACCTGCCACAGTTGGAAATGCAAGGAGGCGATCCTTACATTCGAGCTTTGATGCGAACAATATCGGCGAGTGAAGCCAACAACCCGCAACCGTACACTATCCTCTACGGTGGTCAGCACGTAAACGATCTCAGCCGTCATCCAGAGCAATGCATCACGATTGTCTCTGGTCCCAATTTAGGAAATTGTTCAACAGCTGCTGGACGATATCAGTTGTTAAACACAACTTGGAAAGAAAAGGCTGAACGCTATCATCCCCAGCCGCCTCGGTTTATGTTTTGGGAGTCGTATAGCTTCAAGCCAGAATTTCAGGATGCAGTAGTTCATGCTTGGTTAAATGATTCCCAAGCCTGGGGAACTGATATTTCTAGGCTGTTGCGACAAGGAAAGTTGGAGCAAGTACGGCGGCTGCTTTCTGGAACTTGGACAAGCCTAGGGTATGGGATAGAGGACAATTCAATAACCGGGCGTTTGCCAAAGGTTTATCAGAAGATGTTGCGAGAGGAACTAGGGGTAGCTGGGTAAAAGGTAATAAAAAAGCGCCCCCCGGAAAGGAGAGCGCTTTTTCGTGAGCTAGTTGTTAGCTCTTAGCCATTAATAGAAGGAGCAGTCATAGCGACTGGAGTCGCTTCACCTGCTGCCAAATCAAGCGGGAAGTTGTGTGCATTCCGCTCGTGCATCACTTCCATACCCAAGTTGGCGCGGTTCAATACGTCCGCCCATGTGTTGATCACTCGACCTTGGGAGTCGATTACCGACTGGTTGAAGTTGAATCCGTTGAGGTTGAACGCCATTGTGCTGATCCCCAATGATGTCATCCAAATCCCAATCACTGGCCACGCTGCTAGGAAGAAGTGCAAACTGCGGCTGTTGTTGAATGATGCGTATTGGAATATCAACCGTCCAAAGTATCCGTGCGCGGCTACGATGTTGTAGGTTTCTTCTTCTTGTCCGAATTTGTAGCCGTAGTTTTGGCTTTCGCTTTCGGTTGTCTCTCTTACTAGGCTGGATGTTACTAATGACCCGTGCATTGCACTGAACAAT
>JBGTCQ010000131.1:0-13861 GCA_041748755.1 Chroococcidiopsidaceae cyanobacterium
TGTGCGCGGATACATTGCGCCGTAGCCGATGGATGCCATTGTCTGGACACTGAAGAAGAAGGCATCTAAGAAGTTTCCAGGACGAGCATTTTCGATGCCGTCTCCTCCAGCTAGGTATGCTAAAGCAAATAGAGCGTTAGCAACTATATACCCTAAAACAGTCAGCGCTAGGAAGCCAGGCCAAGGAAGGGTCAGCATTAAATGGTACGGATCGCGCCAGTAGGAGTGCCATTTACCCATCCCTACAATGGTCAAACGTCCATTCTGCCTTACAATCTGCACTATTGAAGGTAGACTACGCTTTTTTTTCACCGAAAATGACTCCTCTGAAAATCTATTAGGATTAGCGACTGCAAAGTATTTGAGCAGGCGATCGCTTTGCAGACGACTTGAGAGATGCAATTTGGCTAGACAGGCAATCAGAAATTGACACACCTAACCTCAGCTAAGTGTCATGCGTCTAAAACTTCCTCTTGAACTGTGGGTTCGGTTGTGGCACAGTCATCCTCTAAAATACCTCATGTCTTACGATTGGACTTTAGACAATTTGTCCAGAGTTCAATAAGCAAGAATCCCCAGCTATTGACCCAATTCCCAAAAATCCTTTAGGGTGAACTTAAGTGGATGTCGCTGAATTAGTTACCGTTCTAGTTATTCTTTTGCTAGTTGCCACTGGTGTAGCTCTACTGACCCGTTGGCTGCGAGTTCCTTACGTCACGGGTTTAGTTCTAGCTGGTTTAGCCGTCACTGAACTCTTACCACAACGCATTGGCTTAGATGACTCCCTGATTTTGAATCTGTTTCTGCCAATTCTCCTGTTCGAGGCAGCTATTAATACTGATATTAGTCGCCTCCGCAGTACTGTTAAACCAATTGCCCTCCTAGCAGGACCGGGGGTTGTTATCTCTTCTGGGGTGACGGCGGTATTGTTGCAATGGGGATTGGGGCTGGATTGGATACCAGCGCTATTGGTTGGGGTAATTTTAGCAATCACCGACACCGTTTCAGTCATTGCTGTATTCAAAGAGGTGTCTGTCCCTTCCCGACTTTCTACCATTGTTGAAGGGGAAAGCTTATTCAATGATGGTGTGGCTCTAGTTTTGTTCAGCCTAATTTTGCAAGTTAATACGACTGGCTCACTCACAATTTTGGATGGATTGCAAGAATTATTTGTAGTGATCGCCGGCGGTAGTTTGGTGGGGCTGGCTTTGGGCTATTTAAGTACGGGTTTATTTATCCGGTCGGACGAGCCACTCAGTAGTATCTTACTAACAGTGGCAGTGGCATTAGGGGCTTTTGAAATTGGGCATCTTTTGGGAGTCTCCGGTGTAGTGGCTGTGGTTGTCGCCGGGTTAATTGTCGGAAATATCGGGCTTTCTGGCAGTGTATCGGCTTCTACTCGACTAACTTTACTCAGCTTTTGGGAATCGGCTGGATTTGGTGTTAACAGCTTTATTTTCTTGCTCATCGGTGTAGAAATTGACCTAATAACTCTCTGGAGAACTCTGCCTGCTGTGCTGTTGGCGGTTCTTGCTTACCAGGTGGGGCGCGTTCTCTCCGTCTATCCGCTGTTAGCTATGGTGCGTTGGTTTGACCGTCCAATTCCACAACGCTGGCAGCACGTCTTGTTTCTAGGCAACATTAAAGGCTCTATTTCTATGGCGCTAGCGCTTAGCTTACCAACAGCGCTTGTGGGGCGAGAGCAGCTGATTGCCTTAGTGTTTGGTACGGTGTTGCTGTCCCTCGTCGGGCAGTGCGTCAGTTTGCCTTGGTTGGTGAAACGGCTGCAACTCTCTCACTTCTCAGCATTTCGTCAGCAGACTGAAGAATTGCAAGCCCAACTGATGACGGGTAAGGCAGCACAGGATGAATTAGATAGCCTGTTGAAGTCAGGAGTATTGCCAAAAGCCGTCTATGAAGAGATGCGCTCAGCTTATCAGGTACGAGTGGCAGGGGCAGAAAAGGCACTACGGGAAATCTATAACCGCCGTCCAGATGAGTTAACTGCCACCAGAGGTGAACACACTAAACTCGATGCCATCCGCCGCCGTTTACTGCTAGCAGAGAAAGGAGCGCTAACCGAGGCGATGCGTAAGCGGATTCTTTCAGAAGAACTTGTGCGATCGCAGCTACAAACTATTGATGAGCAACTGCTGAGACTAGAGGATGATTGATAGCTTTTCAGGAACCTTGCACGGAAGATGAGCGCTGATTATTTAAGCTTTTGATCACTTTACCAGGACTAACAAAAGAAATTCCTCGGTTTGATTCAGTCCCAATCATCACTGCCTCAACCACAGGTTCAAAAATTTCGGTTTCAGCTACCCACTCCACAATAAAATTTGCTCCTGAACCTCCGCTGGTGTCAGTGCTATCTACAACAAAATCTGTAGAAGCCATAGCACCAAGTTGGACAGGGCGCGCTAAAAACTGCTTAATTACTTTACCGTTTGAGTCATAGTAGCGGATAGAAGTAATAATCATAGGTTTACTCAGATCCGTATTACGGATACTGAGAGTTGCCGCTAAATTGAGAACTTTCTCCTGGTTCCGATAATAAATATGGGAATAAACAGGGACGTAGATGGTTTGGCCCATTACTATCTTGGTTTCATCCACAGTCACCACTCTAAGTCGAGATGGATCGGATTGTGATTTTAGTGGAATCTCTGATGATGTACAGGATGAAAGAACAATAGCAGCAATTGCTGAATAAAAATATGCAGAAAGCTTCATCACAAACAATTATTAGGTCTAAGTTAGATTATCCAATGCTGCCAGACCGCTTCTGCCTGGAATAAGCCCAATAAATCCATTTTGGTTGTAGCTTTGTATATCTAAATGAACCCCAAAATGGATGAAAAGGCATTATGACAAAACAACGCAATTCACTCTCACTGCTAGGTCTGGGTATCGGCAGCTTAGCTGCTATTCTTGGTGTGACTGCAACGGTTGCAGTCGCAATTCCTAATGACACCCCCGTCAGTGCAAAGCAGCTAATTGCTCAAGCAGGCAGTCCACTTGCCAAAGAACTTCAAGGGAAGCCTGTTGTTGTTGACATCTATGCAACTTGGTGTCCAGGGTGCAAAAATATTGCACCAACCCTATCAAACCTGAAGCAACAGTACCAAGACACTGCTCATTTTGTTGTTTTGGATGTGACGGATCGGTCTACCACTAAGGCATCAGAAGAGAAAGCTAAGAAGTTAGGGTTAGGCAGCTTTTTTGCAGCCAACAAATCTCAAACTTCAACGGTTGCCATTATTGATCCAGCAACGGGTCGGATTTTGAGGCAATTCCGCAACAATCCCAATCAGGCAGATTACAAAACAGTGCTTAACACTGCGATCGCCCAAATGAAAGGCAAGTAGCCAGTAGGGACGAAGCATGGGAACAATAATCTTTCAGTAGTTGCGATTTATTTACCGTATGCTTTGCCCCCACGAAACTCGAATTAGAATAAATCCCCATGCTCTCCAATAGAACTCCTGACCAATTGCCTGTAGCGAAGCGCCGGCCTAGAAAAAAATTCCTTCTCCCCAGCCTTTTTGGAGGAACGCTGCTGCTCATTCTGGCAACGAATTACTTTCAGCAATTATCCAGTAGCCTCGAATATCTTATTTCCCTGGGAGAAAATATCTATCAGCAATGGTTTGAGCAGCAGAATACCAGTAACCCCTTGATTTTGCTGCCGCTGGCGTTTATGGGCGGATTACTTGCTAGCGTCTCTCCCTGTATTCTGGCGCTTTTACCTGTCAACCTCAGCTACATTGGCACTCTCAAAATTGACTCTCGTAGGGATGCATTTGTCAAAGCAGGTTTGTTTGTCCTGGGAACTGTAACCGTACTCAGCTTGTTTGGGTTGTTCTCATCCTTTGCCTCGGCGGTACTGGTGGATTATCGCGGTTACATTAATATCGTCATCGGTGGGGTGATTTTATTAATGGGGCTGAGCTTTGCCGGACTATTTCAGCTGCCCTCACTTCAAACTCAGCTGTCTTTGCCTGTCGCTGGACCTTACAGTGTTGGTTTAACGTTTGCCCTGGTCAGTTCTCCCTGTGCCAGTCCGGTATTATTTGCAGTGTTGGCGGCGGCGGCGGCTACAGGTTCCTTGGTTCTCAGCACGCTGACGATGGTCAGTTATGCCCTGGGATACACTGCCGTGATCTTCTTTGCCAGCCTCTTTACGGGATTGGTGAAGCAAAGTCGCGTTATATTGAGCAAATCTGAATGGGTGATTCGCTTGGGTAGCGTAGCTCTCATCCTGGCAGGGGGATACTATCTGGTCAATGGTGTCCGCTGGTTTTTCTGACATCATGCTAGCCAACCGGACAGATGCAGAGGTCTTTCAAGCCTTGAAATTAGGTGACCTATTTGCCCTGGGTATCCTTTATAACCGCTATGGAGAAGCTGTTTATCGGCTAGCTTTGCGGATTCTAGGCAATGTAGCCGAGGCTGAAGACCTTACCCAGGAAGTATTTCTCGCCTTCTGGCGCAGTTCTACGTATGACCCAAATCGGGGTTCAATGCTGGTTTTTCTCATGACTCTGACCCGATCGCGGGCAATTAATCGCTGGCATCAGGTGCGATCGCAGCAGCAATTAATCCAACGATGGGGTCGCAGCATCCCCCCGCATAGGTCTAATCCTCTGATGGACCAAGCTTCCCTGACAGAAATCTCCCAACGAGTTTGTGAGGCACTACAAGAACTGCCAGAGAACCAGCGGCAAGTCCTGGAGATGGCTTACTTCGACGGTCTCAGCCAAGCAAAAATTACTCAGCAGTTGAATATCCCACTGGGAACCGTCAAAACGCGGACACGACAAGGATTGTTAAAGCTGCGACAACTTTTGAATGACTTAGTGGAATAGCAATGGAACATCTTGACCCTGAACAATTGGAAAAACTGCTGGCGGGATATGTCCTGGGTGATCTGACCCCAGAAGAGAGCGTCAGGGTTAAACAGCACTTGGAAGCCCATCCTGAGTTTGCGGCTGAAGTCAACCGCTTACAAGCAACTCTGGCACTTCTGCCCCTATCACTAGCGAAAACATCGCCATCTGAAACGCTACGGGAACGCCTCCTGCAAACAGCTCAGGCATCTCTGAGCAGTTCGACTGCAAGACCATCGAGTCGAGTTTGGCGGACAGGGGTCTGGATTTTGGTGATCAGGAGCGCTGCTGCTGTATTGTTGGCTGGGCTAGGATTCAGTGTTTATCGCCTGAATCAGGAGCTAGAGGTTGTCCAAGATGACTTATCCCGCTACCAAGAAGCGATCGCCCTGCTGCGGCAGCCTAATAACCGCTTGCTGACGCTGAAAGGAATGAGTCCAACCCTGCCATCCTCTGGCAGTTTAGTAATCGCACCTCAGAGTCATGCAGGAGTGTTGACTCTCCAGAATCTACCTCCTTTACCAGAGGGCAAAGTTTATCGATTGTGGGCATTTACTAACGGTCAAAAAGTCAACTGTGCTGAATTTACACCTAACTCCGAAGGTAAGGTATTTCTTCAACTCCCACTGGACAATTGGGCAGGCACCACTTCTGTTGTCGTTACTGTTGAGCCATTCCAGGAAACTCCAGAGCCTACCGGAGAAATGGTGATGACAGGTGGTCAGTTACTCTAGTCAGGAGTCAAAGCACATCGCGCTAATGTCCAAAACTCAAACTTCAAAATTATCTACAGCCTTCGATAAAATCGATAATTTGGTGTAATGCTCCCGGTTTTGTCACAATCAGCACAGTCGAACCCGGTTCCAGTACCGTACTACCATTAGGAATCATTAAATCTTCATGGGGATGGGGTTGATAACCAATAATCAGAGAACCATTGGGAAACCGGGAATCTTGAGCAATTTCAGCAACACTGAGACCTACAACATAGCAACTTTGTGGAATGGAAAGTTTCAGAACTTCGATTTGCCCTTGCTCAAAATGCATCATCGATTCCACTTGAGGATATTCAATGGAATTCACCATCGTTGAAACCGCCAGATCAACGGTACTGATGATATGGTTGGCTCCAGCAATACGCAGCGGTTCGGCAAAATCTCGGTGGCGCATCCGAGACAGAATGTGGGAGACACCGTAGTGCTTGGCGAGAGTCACCATTGCCAAATTTAAGGCATCACTCCGGAGGACAGCAGCTAAAGAATCCGCCTTGCGAATCCCCGCTTCTAACAACACTTCTGTACTCACAGCACTCCCTTCAAAAGCCATCGCTCCCACTTGTTCACGGGCATAACGGCAGGCATTAGGAGCAATGTCAATGACGGCGACGGTATGTCCCAATTCTACGAGTCTCTGCGCCAAATTTAGCCCCACTAAGCCCGCTCCACCAATTAGCACATACATGGTCTGATGCTCTTGACTGTATGCTTCACTTTACAGGCTAGCAAAGGATTTTAGGTATAGATTGACTACCTTATTTGACAGTTAACTACTTTTACCTGTTAATCAGCTACTCTACATTTTGTCAAGAGTTAATCCAATGATTACCTTCTCCGGTTTGAGCGTTTAGGTTGGGTAAAACGGCGAAATAGACGACCGATGAAGTTAGGCGATCGCGGTTTATTCCTAGATACTCTCCCTACCTGCTCATCCTGATTGGGTTTCATTCCTTGTTGAACACGCCCCTCCTCAGTCAGAGGCATAGCATTATCATCTGGAACAATTTGGGAGCCGTATCTTCTGGCATAAACTTGGGTAAACTCCGCTCCAAAAAATAGAATTTGGGCAGCATAGTAAACCCAAGCCAAAACAACCACTAAAGAACCAGCGGCCCCATAAGTTGAGCTGAAACTACTGTTACCTAAATACTGCCCCAGCAAATACCTCCCGATTGAGAATAGTAGTGAGGTAATCGCAGCTCCAATCCAAACATCACTCCAGCCAATTTTGACATCTGGGAGCACTTTGTAAATCAGCCCAAACAGCACCGTAGTAACGCCAAAAGCAAAAATAAAGTTTACCAGCTGCCAGAAAAAATCGAGACCTGGTGGTAGCAAGTGACCAAAAAAATTGACCGTCGCAGCCAAAGCAGCGCTAGTGACGAGAGACACGAGCAGTAAAAAGCCAACGCCTAGCACCATCGAGAACGACAAAAAGCGGCTGCGAATAACGTTGATTAAACCGCGTTCCGGCTTTGGCTGGACCTCCCAAACGGTGTTGAGTGCATCTTGAAGCTCGGCAAATATCCCAGATGCCCCAAACAAAAGGACTATGATACTGATAATTGAAGCAATACTCCCCGTATCTGGTTTATTGGCATTTTCAATCGCCGTTTCAATGACCTTCGCGCCATCTCTGCCGACTAAGCCTTGAATTTGCCCGACAATTTCGCCCCTTGCTGCTTCTTCGCCAAATACCGAACCCGCGATCGCAATTACAATAATCAGCAACGGTGCCAGCGAGAAAACCGTGTAATATGCCAAAGCTGCCGCTAACCGCGATGCTTTATCCTTGCTCCATTCTGAAACTGTCTCTTTGAGCAGATCCAAAACTGTCTTTATCTTCACTGACGAGTCTCCTTAACGCAGGCTTTACCTCTTATTGATCCTAGAGGTCTTAAACCATCAAAATGCTTCTGCAATACATATAGAACGGTTAAAGACAAAAGATAAAATAATTTCCCCAAGCTTCCCCAGCTTCCCCAGCTCCCCTGCCTCTATTTTTCCCGAAGTGGCCACCAGTGAACCTTGTCCCTAGTTGCACTGTAGGTTTCCTTCAGACCTTCAGGATCAATCACTCGCACAATATCAGTTGAAACATCACTTGGCTTTGATTTTGCCAGCAATCCAGCTTGGCGCATTCCTTTTATAACCTGCTCTACAGTGCGATGGTTAAGTTGACTAGCGCGGGCAATAACATCAATCGGCAAGTCAAAAGCGTAAGTTCCATCAGGCTCAGGTTGATTGCCTAGTTCTCGCTCTTGATAGATGAGCGATCGCAACAAAGCAGCAACTGCTTGGGGTGGATAGGTACTACAGTTAAGCAGATGGTACTGGAACTTCTCTCGCTGTTCAAATAGCAAATCGTAGCGTCTCCGAAACACTTCATTATCTCTGTAAAAACCCTGAACAGCTTCTAGAGGAATCTTAATCACATCCGCAGTTTTGTAAGCTTCCACCAGACTTGGGAAACCATGACTCACCAACCCATAGCTAAAAGGCAAACTTCGCATCCCAAAACAACTGCCGGAATAGCTGATTCCAATCACCCGATCCAGAGGTGTACTCCGAATAATCACTGGGCCACCTGTAGTTATTGCATATAAAACATCTAGCGGTTCTCCTACCCGAAAAGCAGTGTATATTGGTTGACTAGCATACAATTTTGCTCCCTTCGCAGTATGAGGATGCAGGTAGCTCGCCACCCAAGCTTCATCCAGACCTTTAAATAAATAGTTACCTTGAACCAGCATTTTTACCAGGTCATGTTCTGCCAAATCCCTGGCTCGCATTGCCATGCCGATACCCTCTCAACAGCAGACTTATCTATTCTGTCATGAAACGTAGATTGCTTTTGTATTTGTGGCGCAAATGTTTTCAGATTCATTTGACTTTTAATTTTGATTTAGATAGAATTTAGACCGATTACAGAAACAAGCTGTAATTATTTAAACGTTTGAGGAGTTCTCTATGATTTCTGCTCAAAGTTTCAAGCGTCCTTCACACTTCCTACTAGAATTGACTAAGATGTCTGTTAAGCACAAAGTGCAAGATTGGCTCCGCTTAGAAGTTGTTGATGATTCTCCCGACGATGAACGTTTATTTCCTGAGTTGAAGCCACCTGAAGGACTAATACTATGGCTTACAGGACTTAGTGGTTCAGGTAAAACCACGATCGCTAAAGGAATAGAGAGCGAACTTAGGGAACGCAATCGTCTGGTTGAGCTTCTAGATGGTGATGTAGTAAGAACCAACCTTTCAAAAGGTCTCGGTTTTAGTAAAGAAGACCGTGAAATTAACATCCGCCGTCTTGGGTTTGTTGCTAATCTACTCAGGCGCAATCGTGTAGTGGCAATTGTGGCTGCAATTAGTCCCTATCGAGATGCCAGGAATGAAGTTCGGCAGCTGACTGAAAACTTTATAGAAGTTTATGTAGATGCACCACTTGAAGTTTGTGAAGAGCGAGATGTCAAGGGGTTGTATGCTATGGCAAGAGATGGGGAACTTACAGCTTTCACAGGAATTGATGACCCCTATGAAGAACCATTAGATCCCGATATTGTTTGCTATACCTCAGAAGAAAGTGTTGCAGAAAGTATTGCTAAGGTGATTGCTGAACTAGAGCGACTAGAATACATTCCGACTAAGCCGAAAATAGGAGATTTGATTTAAATTACAACCAGCAAGGACTGTAAACAGTCAACCTGCTAATGTCCCAGTACGGTTTGGTAAATATCCAAGTGCGCTTTAGCAATGCTCTGCCAGCTAAAACTCTCTGTAAAGGCAAGACTATATCATACTCATTTGAGTACACTTAGCTGGATTATTCAGCAAATCGAGTAACTCAGATGCTAGGGCATCAATATCACGAGGCGCTACGAGTCGAATTGGGTGTTTGTCAGGTAAAGATGTAGTATGCCGCGTACCTACAACAGGTAGACCGTGAGCTAGCAAGGTTAGAAGGGAACCGCTCTTGAGCGTCAGACCTTGATTAAAGGGCAACACACCGATATCCGCCCCAGCCAAATAGTGTGACGCGGTTTCAGCGCTCACGTAGCCAGTTAGATGAACCAGCTGGCTCAGATTTAGTTCGGTCACAAGTGTATGCAGCTTATCCCAGTATTGTTTAGCATCTTCACCACGTAAGGCAAGACTTTCAATCCCACCTACCAGCAGCAGTCGCGCTTGGGGTTGAGTCGCCAGCACTTGTTTAAATGCTGGCAACAGTGTTTCTAAGCCTTTAACTGGGTGAAGGAAGCCAAAGAAAGCAATTACAACTGAGTCCTCAGACCATTTGCAGTGTTGTCGTAACAACTGCCGCGCCATAGCACGGTCAATTGGTGCAACTTCGACATTTGGGGCGATCGCAATCCGGTACACTCGCTTACTGAGTTCCGGTAGCCGTTTGTAAATTACCGCTTCAGCATCGGGATTAGTCGTAATCACCGCATCACTCAACGTCAGCAAAAAGCCATCTTCTTGATCCCACGAGTTGCGACGCTGTCCCCACATCTTCAACCATTCGATTAACTGTGGCGGAATACCTTTGGGTTGCCACTCCCACCATCCATACTCATGTACTGTAGTCACGATTTTGCCGCGCCATCCAGTTACTTTTAGAAGTAGCGGCAGCAAGAAAATAGCACGTTCAAACCCGTAAGTACCGGCAGCGTGTTGGACATCCAGAATGTCGGCGCTGCTGTCATGTACCGCTTGTACTAAGGGCAGGAGGTCAGCAAGCCGCCAATTCTGTACTACGCCTTTCACACTGGGGTCATTGGTAGCAGCTGCATGGGTGGTGAGGACGACGGATTGAATGCCCTGCTCACTTAAGGCATCTCGGAGGCGCTCAGTGTAGTGGGCAACACCACAGTGCTCTGGTTGGTAAGTACCAGCAATGAGTGCAATACGAGTCATTTATAAGTTTGTTAGTTCTAGAAGTTCTAGTCCCACAGCTACTACTTCCTCTGGTGGGATATCCAAACATTCCAACTGGTAAGGACAGGTAAAGGCGTAACAAGGGCTACACGAAGTAGGTCGGCGGAGGAGCCGTGATAAAGTGTGGCGTGGTCGCCACTGAGACTCGTACTCTGTGCCAGCAAACATCACAACACTCGGAGTGCGTGTTGCATCAGCTATGTGCATTGTGGAAGTATTGTTAGTTAGAACTAACTGGGCGCTGGCAATTAAAGCAGCTAGTTGGGGGAGTGTTGTAGTGCCGATCAGGTCGATGGCATAAGGGGCTAACGCGGCAAGTAGAGAATCACTGCGTTGGCGGTCTTGTGGCACACCCGTCACCACCACAGGGTAGTTTGTAGTTTCAGCCAACTGACGTGCAGCAATGGCAAACCGTTGAGTGTCGTAGTTGCGCGACTGGCAACTTGTCCAAGGATTCAGTAACAAATATGGCGTAGCGGCGGATATCCCATGTTGAGCCAATAATTGTGTTGCTTCTTGTTGGGCAACAGCGCTTATGCCAATGCCGAGACTGCGATCGCGTACCTCAAACCCAACTGCCTCAATTAATTGCAAATTACGCTCGACTTGATGCATCTCATCTGCTGCCGATGCTATTTCTGTTGTTAGCACACCGTCCCCTAATTCCTTAGACTCACCTAGCCGTAAGGGGATACCAGCTAGATAACACAAAAATCCAGCTGGATGTGGACTCTGGCTGAAGCTAGTAAAGATAATTGCTGCATCAAAATTACCACTTTGCAGAGTTTTTACCAGTTCCCATTCCCGCGCCGGATTAAAATCCAGTTTTCCCAAATCCTGCCACAGCACCCGCCAAGGCAAAACTTCATCTACCCAAGGTAGTAATGATGCCGTCTGCGCTCCACCTGGACTTGCCATCAGAGTCAAATGACACTCAGGTAAATTCTCCTTAATTGCGCGTAGCGCTGGGCTAGCCATAATTACATCCCCAATGTTATCCAGCCGCATCACCAGGATGTTCCGTGCCTTTGCCCACTTGTTATTGAGGAGTAGGGGTGCAGGGAGAGGATAATTTACAGTCTCCTCTCTGCTCCTCGCTCCTAACAAAGGTTTGACAGCAGCTAACACCTCAGCGGGCGAAATAGCCTCCACGCAAGTCTGCCAATTTTTCTCTAACGGACAAACTCCATACCAACAGCGCTGCTCTGTAAAGTTGCTGATGTTGCGCTCAGGGCATTCTGGGTATCCTTGCAGGTTTATGTGTGGCAAAGGCTGACCATAGCGCCCGTGCCAGGAGGGACCAAAAAGAGTAACAGTTGGCACATTCAGCGCCGCAGCAATCCGGGCGGGGCCAGTGTCTGCTGCAACCATTAAGTCAGCACACGCGATCGCAGCTGCTAAATCACGCAGCTTGCCACGGGGTAAAATTTGCGCTCCACTGCCAATTTCATCAACAATTCCCGCTGCCTGCTCGAAGTCTGAACCTACTGGTACAATCACCGTAGCACCATACCACTGCTGCAAAGTCTTACCCAATGTGACAAAGTTTGCCGGACTCCAATGCTTAATCCGCATCCCCGCATCTGGACATAAAAAGACGAGGGGACGAGGCAGATTATCAAAAGCCTCTTGAGCGCGGCGTTGCTCAACTGTAGCCAGGTGGAGGTGTGGTGCAGAAATGGCAGAAGCCTCGATTAAACCTTCTGCTAGCAAGATTTGTAGAAAGCGATCGCTTAGCTGCTGATCTGGTGGTGGTTGCCGCCATAGATTAGTCACAACCTGCGACACGCCACTATTCTGAATTACGTGAGCAATACCGTCATAATTAGTATCCGACACAATCAAGTCAAAGCTGTGACGACTTAGTAATACTTCAATTGATTTGCGCGGATTATCTCTATCAGCATAGATAACCTGCGTAATCTGTGGATCACTTTGGAGCAGTTCACCCCCAGGGGGCAAAGTAAGAACCGTAATTTCAGCTGCTGGGTGCGATCGCGCTAGGGCATGAATAGCTTTCAGTGCAATTAAAACATCACCGATGCCCCCCAAAAGTTCTACAAACAAAACTTTATGCATATCATTAGGCACTATAAAACAATATAATCTGTGTCTAAAGTTACAAAAAACTTATTTATACCTCTTTAGTCAGACTTTGAAAGATGTTATTTTTATTACGGAAGGTTGATTGTGACTAGATTAAAAATTGGTAATATTGATTCTTATTGTCTATTTACTTTTGAATCGAAAGAGTCTCAGAACATTCAATTGTTCACTAAAAACTAAAGCGATTAAGCACAATAAGAGGAACTATAACCATGAAAATTTCTGATTTATCCAAAATTTTTGGAGCTAGTGTTCTTGCTGCAAGCATAGCAATTTTACCCTTATCTTTACCTGCTTCTGCTCAAACTAACACGCAGCCTAATACAACTACTGAAGACAATACTGGTCTCACAGTCGATACTACGCCTTTCCAAGAAACTAAAAATGATAATAACAACTGGGGCTGGCTAGGTCTACTTGGTTTAATTGGTTTAGCAAATCTGTTCCGCAAACCAAAAGAACCAGTACGTTATACCGAGCCTGATACAACACCCGGTTCTACTCCCAGGTATTAAATAGCAGAACTGCTACAATTTGCTCAAATTAAGTAAAATTTCCAATCATAAAGGCAGAGTGAGACAGTAATCATTCTGCCTTTGTTGTCTGTTAGTCTTGCTGAAGGTATGACAACTAATTTGATAATTTAATGATTTTAGGAATGCGATCGCACGTGGCTTGCAAGAGAAATTACTCAACGTCTAGAAAGGAAATCACCAATTTAACACCTGATCAGCAGCAACGTGACGCTCAATAATCGTGGTAGGTAGCTCTTGGTGGTAGACACCCGAAGGAATAAGACCACAACCGCCGTATCGAGCCATTAGTCGCAACTGAACTAAGACATCCTCGCCACAGTGTTCTAGGGGAAGCTCTTGCCAGAAACTGAAGCCACCCACATTGCGAAGCTTGGCAGTGTCGTACACTACACAAGCAGCAACCCAGGCGACGCGGTACTTGCGTTGCTGCTCAGGCGTGAAACCGAGACATTGCTGGATATGATAGATATTGGCAGCATTATGCAGTCGCCAGCGTTCCCACTCAGGTGTATCAGGTTTGACTACCTCTGGCTGCACTCTTACATCCCAAAACTCGATTTTCTGCTCGTGAGGGCGAACATCATCAATAAAACTAAGTCCACTGAAGGCGCAG
>JBGTCQ010000132.1:0-4958 GCA_041748755.1 Chroococcidiopsidaceae cyanobacterium
CTTGATGGGGGTGATAATAATGACCAACTTTTAGGTGAGGAAGGCAACGATCAACTTTACGGTCAGGCAGGGGATGACAGCCTCCAAGGTGGAACAGGAAATGACGCTCTCTATGGAGGCACTGAAACCGACACCCTTTTAGGGCAAGAGGGTGATGACTACCTCGATGGTGGGTTGAACAATGACATTCTCAATGGCGGTGAAGACAACGATCGCCTCTATGGTCAAGAAGGTGATGACCTGCTTGCTGGAGACTTCGGCGATGACTACCTTGATGGCGGGTTAGACAATGACATTCTCAATGGCAACGAAGGTAACGATCGCCTCTACGGTCAGCAAGGCTACGACACCCTAGATGGTGGTACTGGCAGTGACATTCTAGATGGTGGCGAGGCTGATGACTTCCTCTATGGTCGTGATGGTAGCGATCGCCTCTACGGTCAAGTAGGTCAGGACTATCTTGAAGGCGGTACTGAAGATGACCGTCTTGAGGGCGGTGCGGGTGATGACCAACTCTCAGGGCAGCAAGGTCGTGATTACCTAGACGGTGGCGTAGACGATGACTTCTTGTACGGGGGTGATGATGCTGATAAGCTGCTAGGGCAGGCTGGCAATGACTACTTAGATGCTGGCTCTGGTGATGATGGTCTCTTAGGTGGCGACGGCAATGACCAACTATATGGTGGGGACGGCTATGACACCCTTGATGGCAGTGCTGGTAATGATTACCTTGAAGGTGGAAACAGCAATGACCAACTGACAGGGGGCATAGGTAATGATTTCCTCTACGGTCAGGAAGGTAGCGACTCCCTTGATGGCGGTGTTGACAATGACAACCTGTATGGTGGAGTCGGTGATGACAAACTCTTGGGAGGTGATGGTAACGATCTACTCTCTGGTCAGGAAGATAACGACTCTCTTGATGCAGGTGCTGGCGATGACTACCTAGAAGGCGGGTTGGGTGATAACCAACTCTTAGCTGGATTAGGTAACGACCAACTCTACGGCGGCGATAGTAACGATATCCTGGATGGGGATGCTGGTAATGACTACCTAGAGGCTGGATTGGGCGATGACCAACTTAAAGGTGGTGATGGTGACGACCAACTCTCTGGTCAAGAAGGCAATGACACTCTTGATGGAGGAAGTGGTAATGACAATCTTCAGGGTGGCGACGATGCTGATATTCTGCAAGGGCAGGACGGAGATGATTATCTCTTTGGTAATGACGGTGACGACCAGCTCTACGACGGTGCTGGTAACAACTCACTAGAGGGTGGTGCTGGCAATGACCTGCTCTATGCCGATATCCCACCAGGACAGGACGGAGATAATTATCTCTCTAGTAATAACGGTGACGAGCCGATCTACGACAGGGGTGGCAATGAGTATCTCACAGGTGGTGGTGACAACATCCTGAATGGTGGAACCGGTGAAGATATATTATACGGCGGTAGTGGTCGTGATGCATTTGTACTAGGCGCAGGTGGAAGTGACACCATTTTCAACTTTACAGTCGGTAGCGATTATCTAGGATTAATCAATGGTCTGACTTTTGAACAGACCACTATTACTCAAGGTATCGGCACTAATACTAGCGATACTCTAATTCGTAAACAGGATGGTGAGCTTTTAGCCACACTAACTGGTGTAGGAGCTAACACTCTTACTCTGTGGGATTTTACAAATCTGGGGTAACAGCTACAGCGCGATGCCAAGACAGCAAAACGGTTTTTGGCATTGCTGCTTATAGGGATGAAATGGTCATTGGGACCTGCGAAAGTTCGGTCCGAACAGAATAGGCGATCGCATGAGTGAGGAGATATAGATTTGGTAGCGAGAAAGGGCGATCGCTGATCATTTCCTAAGAGTGAATCAAAGCGATTACGCGATCATCATCCAATAGTTCATCATTGATTTTTTAAAGGTAATTATGACTTCTTCACCAAACTCTAATGAACTAACAGTAATATCTGAATTTAAGCCATCTTATGAAGGTTTCAATCCTTCTGTAGCTAGGAAATTAGCAGAGTTGATTCAGCACGCATATAAGCATATTGCTGGAACTCCACTAGACGAACTAAAAGGAACATACAATATTTCTCCGCTTGGTACACCAGAAGTTCCTTTTGGTTTTGTTGCATCTGAAATCAATGGCAAAAATGTATATGTTGTTTTTCGTGGCACAATTAAATTCATTGAGTGGTTTAAGAATGCAAACATTCAACTTGTTACTTACAAAGACAGTAAACGAAGAAACAACAACATATGGGAAAAAGTGGAAATAATAGGACAAATAGCAGAAGGTGTTATTAAGGAAAATCAGTCTTTAACGGATATTAATACTAACGGTGATTTTGGTTATGTAACCGCAGGTTTTAGAGGTATTTACATTACCTTACGGGAAAAACTACTTGCAGCACTCAAGAACCTTCCAGAAGGTTCACAGATTTATTTAACTGGGCATAGCTTGGGTGGTGCATTAGCAACATTAGTAGTTCCAGATATTCTCAACAATACTCAATTCAGAGATCCTCGAAATGTAAAGCTTTACACTTTTGCAAGTCCGCGATGTGGCGATAGAACTTTTGCTACAAGCTTTAAAGAGACAAAAGTACAACATTGGAGAATTGCCAATACAGAAGATTTTGTGACTATGATTCCATTCCCAACAGGAAATGTTTTTAAACTAGCTCAAGACTTACCTAAAACAAGTCTTGAGCCAGGAATTGGGGACGGCGGAGTAAAAGAAAATCCAAATCCGATTTTTGGATTTTTTAAAGATATGTTTGACAGAAACAGGAGAAGAATGCCCGAATATGTTCATACTGGCACACCCATCTATTTTACTATTCATGAAGCTGCGCTAGAAAGACATCACAATTTAGATGAAGTTTATATGCGTGGGATTGGTCAAGACCGACTTGAAATCGTGAAAAAGGAACAGATGTCATCCTAAAATGCGCTAACGGAGCGCATGACAGGGAGAAATTGCTCATCTTATTTGCAGAGTGATTGCTTTTCTTTACTGCAATTAATAAGAAAAAACTATGCAAACAACTGTTAAAGCCAACAATATTGACCTCTATGTTGAAACCTTTGGCGATCGCACTCATCCCGCCGTACTCTTAATTATGGGATTAAGTTGTCAGTGTCTCAACTGGTTTCCTTACTTCTACGAGCCAATAGTTGAGCAAGGTTATTATGTTATTCGCTTTGATAATCGAGATATTGGATTATCAACTTGGAGCGATCCTAATGACTGGGAAAAAAATCCCTATTCTTTAGAAGATATGGCAAAAGATAGCGTAGAGTTGCTGCAAGCATTAGGGATTGAAAAAGCGCACATTATCGGTGCATCAATGGGAGGTGCGATCGCACAACGCATGGCTATTAGCTATCCCGAACGGGTTTTGTCCCTTACTTCTATTGTCTCTTTTGCAGATTCGTCAGCTTTGACAAGTAGCAGTGTATTATCTGTATCTTTCTTAGCTAAAGTCCCATCTCTTGAGGAATATTTGGGGTTTTGGTCTGCGCTCGTTGGCACGACTTTTCCACTCGATGTCCCCCTGTATACCCAATTGTACAAAGAAAGTGTAGAGGAGAGTAAACGCTACAATCCGAATTGTATGATGCACCAACTCAGCGCGATCGCCCGCTCAACTGTACCAGAATTAGCAAAAATCAACGTTCGCAGTCTCATTCTCTACGGTACAGCCGATCCTTTAATTCCCGCCACTCATGCTGTGGAGTATGCCAAATTAATTGCTAATTCTCAACTCGTCAAAATGGAAGATGTCGGACACGATATACCCGCAGGAATTTGCGCTTTAATTCATCCAGAAATTTTTAACTTACTTACAAAGGAGCGAATCTAATATGTCTGATGAAATCCAAGCTGTAAAAGCACAATTTATCAAATATTCAGAGGTATTTAACAAGCTCGAACCCAAATTAATACCTCCTTTCTTTCATTTACCTTCTATGCTGATGACTACAAGCATCCCACCTCAAGTAATGAAGACAGAACAAGAGGTTGTGGGGCTTTTTACCCAATTTATGGATTCTTTACGCCAGCAAAACTTTACTCGTAGCGAACTAGATATGAATAATCTCAGCGCGAAAATGTTGAGTAAGAATACAGCGGTTGTCAGTGGCTCGGCGATTCGCTATAAAAAAGACCAAACAACGGATGCGGAAGTTGAGCTAGAGCGAATCGGTGTTACTTATACTTTCCGCAAAGTTGACGATAAAGATAATCCCTGGAAAATTATCTGTGGGATTATTCACGATCCCAGTTCCAACTCTTAGCTAATGCGATCGCTGTACATGCAACTTTATCTGACAGAGGTTTCGCTAGTAGCTTAATTTGGGGATTGTACTATGCCTAATGTTCGTGTTGGTAACGTTAACCTTTACTATGAAACTCTTGGTAAAGGTAAACCTCTACTAATGACTATAAAGTTTTTACTTGACTTTTTGCAGTAGACACTCTGTTGAACGCTCTTAACTAGGATAAACCTAGCCAAATACTGTTGCACACTACAAAAATAGAAAATTGTCAATGATCAGCTGAACGGCGTACAAAAGGTAAAAGGTCTTCTAAAATCTCTTCATAGTAATGCTCTTGAGGATAATGTCCGACGTTCTCTAGTTGAATAATTTCTGCCTGCTTAATAGTGGCGGCTGAATTCTGCGCCATACTCAAGGGTAGCCAAGGATCTTTCATTCCCCAGACAATAAGAGTTGGTTGTTGCCATTGTTGTAAGCCAGATTCTATTTCTGCCATTGACTGCTGCAACTGGAGATTCCGCACTGTTGCCAAGAGCGATCGCCCTGCTTGAGAACTTTTGAGAAACGGTTTACGATAAACATCCAAATCTGTATCAGATATCTGGTGACGGCTACCACCTTCTAGCGTTCGATCAACCAAGAGGGGATCTTGAGTCAAAATTTCA
>JBGTCQ010000133.1:0-4405 GCA_041748755.1 Chroococcidiopsidaceae cyanobacterium
GGCACTTTGAAATCTGCACAACACAGTTCTTTAAGGGTGCGATCTTCTTCCTCACTCAACTTCGCTCGTATTGGTGCGGGCATTACAATCTGGTTGAACTCGCCTGATTTTATCTTATATTTAATTTGGTTGAACTACTTATCAGGATAATACAGGATTCTGTAATTTAATTTTTTAACAGCTTTAATCAGAATCTCACTTCAAAAAATATGTTTTTACATCCCTCTATTGTCATTGGTGACAGTGTTTAGGAACTGCTTGTAGATAAATCACAAGGGTAGTAAGCGCTGTACTTTAGGGTAAGCAATAAACTGAGTCAGCCGATTGATGTCTCACTCCCAGATGAGTCGCAAACAATGCCGCTTTGATGTCATTCATCGAGAAACTGGTAGAACAAAAAATAGGTCAGACAGGGACAGAAAAACAACTACATTTCCTCTGATAATTACGAATTCTTAATTATCCCAATCAGTAATTTGACGCTGGTAGTTCGCTAAGGTAGCTGTTATGCTTTTTAATACAGATGTCGGTGGTTCTAGCAGCAAACCAGGGAATAGTGGATGGATACCGTAAACATCGCAGCTTTAGACACTCTCAAGTTTTTGTTGTATAAACCATTAACATCAATAAAAACCCCACTAGGCAAGGTTTTCATTGATGTTGGTAAATATAAGAGTATCTGCCCAGAAATCTCTCATCCCGTTGAGCAAAGTTTGTAAGAAGTCAAAAGGAAGAAATAGAGGCGCATCCACCTTTCTAGTCCCCTAAATTTAATTAGGTCGAAGAGAAAAGATATAAACTGATGCCCAATTTTAATTCAAATAAAGTCTACTACTCTAAATTAACAATTGTCTTCTAATAGGATTTAGCCAACCTCACTAATGCGTGAATACTGCTAGTGTTAGCACCGAAAGAATATTATGAACTATGAGGCTGAGCGGCTAAAAATTGACGCAAGCGCAGCAAATTGAGCGTTTGACCCAAATTTAGCGGCAGCATTGATATTCCTTCTAATCGGGACTGCACCCAGCCTTCTCCCCAGTACCATTCGTGGAACCCGTCAATTCCCTGACTGAGTAAAAGGCGCAAGCAGGTAGGTGTCGCCACCTCTACTTGATGACAAATAGCAATTGGTCCAGTCCAACTAGTAAACGTGAGCCCTTGATGCAATTGTTCTGGCATTCCTATAGTCAAGCGTTGAGGCCACAGCCATTGTTGTAGCTGCACAGGATGGAGCAAACTGTCTCGGATTGCAGTTTCCGATGCTGAAATCTCTATTCGCAATTGGCTTTGTTGAAAATTACCTAGCATGATGAGTTGGCGCGTGAGTGAAATTATTGTTCTTTGTGATATCTACTTTCAGTATCATAAAGACGATTTGCTTGAAATAACCGCACGTCTTTTGCGCCTCTAGACATTATTTCGTACCACGCCGCCAGGGTCTCCAACTTAGAATAAAAAAGAAACACTGTTAAGAAATGTAAGGTTTTTCATGGCAGATCAGTTAATTCGGGCCACGGCAGCCGAAGGTGGAATTCGGGCTGTGGGTGTGATTACAACTCGGCTTACCGAAGAAGCGAGACAACGGCATAAACTTTCTTACGTAGCAACAGCAGCTCTGGGTCGCACCATGTCAGCTGGGCTGTTGCTTGCATCAAATATGAAACGCGCTGGATCACGAGTCAACCTAAGGATCAAGGGCAACGGTCCTTTAGAGGGAATTTTAGTAGATGCTGGATTAGATGGAACTGTTCGCGGTTACGTAGACAATCCAGATGTTGAACTACCACCAAATGCCTTGGGCAAATTGGATGTCGGCGGGGCGGTAGGACAAGATGGGTATCTATATGTGGTGAGAGATGTAGGATACGGCTACCCTTACGCCAGCACTGTTGAATTGGTTTCAGGTGAAATTGGCGATGACGTGACTCACTATCTCGTGAATTCAGAACAGACACCTTCGGCTTTGGTTTTGGGTGTTTTTGTTGGCAGTAGTGGAGTCCAAGTATCTGGCGGACTACTAATACAAGTGTTGCCCAAAGCCGCACGAGACGAAACATTAGTTGAAACTTTAGAATCGCGGGTTTCGGCACTTTCAGGATTTACACCGTTGTTGCAGGCTGGGAAGACGCTAACAGAAATCTTTGAGCAACTGCTGGGAGACATGGGGCTAGAAATTTTTCCAGAAACCCAGCTAGTCCGGTTTCACTGTGGTTGCTCTTTTGAAAGAGTTTTGGGTGCTTTAAAGATGCTGGAGCAAGCAGAACTGCAAGATATGATTGAAAAAAATGATGGGGCTGAGGCAATCTGTCACTTTTGTGGAAAAGTATACCAGGCAAGTAGCGATGAACTAGTACAGTTAATCGTAGATTTGCAGGTTGAGTCTTAAGCGTGTGCCAGCTTTGTTATTGTTTTCCTTGAGGATTTCTCCTGGAGAAACATTGGATTCAATGTATCTATTTGAAAAATCTTGCTGCCAAAATATAGCTTTTTCTAGGTTGGGAAGGTACGATGACTACGACGGCTTCTTTTAACCAAGGCCAGATCGTAGTACGACTATTTTGGGGTGAGCAATGAAACAAGGCATTCCAGAGGATTGGTCTGCTGGTACTTCAAAAATAGGAGACACTAGCCATCTCAAATCTCAAGCAGGAACTCCTGGCTCTCAGCAACCACAGGACAGTGATGCTATAACTGGGCGGGTGGCGCAACAAAATATAACAGCTGCACTACCAATGGCAACATCAAGCAAGCATAACTCGGTTCCAGAGAATACCCTTTTGCCAGGAGAAGCGCGATCGCCCCAGCCACAAAATAGTGAAGACAAGCGAGTTACTCTTAAATGGCGCAAGTGGTCGAAAAACTGGGTGTTATGGACGGCATTGGGAGGATTGATTTCGGGTAGCATGGGATTCATCGCAGTGGCGATGCTGCTGAAGCTACCTTCCTCCCCAAACTGCCCGGCTATTTTTTGGCCAATGGCATCGGCATCAGTGCGTCTTCATTGCGCTCAAGTTGCAGCGAATAAGCAGACTGTAGATGACCTACTGGAGGCGATCGCGCTTGTCAAGGCTCTACCAAATAATCACCCGCTGCGTCAGGAAATTAATCGTTTCTTAGAACAGTGGTCACTCGAAATTTTAAATTTGGGTGAAAGTGCCTTCCAGGCGGGTAAGTTAGAGTCAGCAATTACTATTGCCCGTCAAATTCCTCAAGATGTTGCTGATCAATCGGTAGAAAAGCAAATTGAGCGTTGGCAATCCCTCTGGTCGGAGGCAGAAGCGATTTATCAATCAGCAGAAGCACAACTGCCAGGACAGCATTGGCATCAAGCTTTTATGAATGCCGTGCGCTTGCTCAACGTGGGTAATGAATATTGGGCGACTACTAAGTATGAAGAACTGAAGGATCGAATTGAGACAGCGCGGGCAGATGCCGGTAAGTTGGCGAAAGCGCAAGATCTGGCGAAAACAGGCAGGGTAGCGGATTTATTAGCAGCAATTAAGCTAGTAGAGTCGATTGGGTCCAATAGTTATATCTATCAGGATGCTCAAGACGCGATTCCAGAGTTTGGTCAGAAAATGCTAGATTTAGCCCAAGCAGCGCTAGAGCGGCGGGATGCGTCAGAAGCAGTAGCGATCGCTGAGCAAATTCCTGAAAGTACCAACCTCCAGGCAGAAGCCAAAGATTTTATTACCCTAGCTGAGGCATGGCAGAGTGCTTGGATTGGCTCAATTCCCAGTTTAGAAGCAGCGATCGCGATCGCTCAAAAAATTCCTACTGATCGCCCTCTGTATAATAAAGCGCAGGAACTGATTACTACTTGGCAGCTAGAAATAGAAGATGTTGCTCATCTTGATCGAGCGCGTGACTTGGCTCAACAAGGAACCGTTACCGACTTAACAGCGGCGATTACAGAAGCCCAACTCGTTGCTGATACAAATCCGCGCTCATCTGAAGCCAAACAACAAGTTAATCGCTGGCGGCGGCAAGTAGAGACAATTGAAGACCAACCAATATTAGACCGCGCTGAAAATTTGGCAATTTTAGAAGATGCCACTTCCCTGCAAGCGGCGATTGATGAGGCGAGTCAGATCGGTAGCGATCGCGCTCTTTATCGAGAAGCCCAAAGCAAAATTTGGAATTGGACGCGGAAGATTCAGCGGTTTCAAGACCAGCCTTATCTAGACCAGGCACGAATGCTTGCTAGTAGTGGCAATCTTACTAGTGCGATCGCTGCCGCACAACGAATTCAACCAGGACGGGCGCTCTCTGGGGAGGCACAAGCGGCAATAAATGATTGGCGAGGGCAAATTCAAGCCAGACTTAATTGGCAGGAGTCGCGCCAAGTAGCGCTTCAGGGAACGCCAGCAGCTCTGGGACAGGCAATTCGCCTAGCAGATCG
>JBGTCQ010000134.1:0-10306 GCA_041748755.1 Chroococcidiopsidaceae cyanobacterium
GCTTCATAGTGACGCCACTTGTAGCTTGCTTCCCGCAGGGTAGGGGTTGGACTTGGACATTCAAAGAAGGGAAATGGCAACGGTTTCCTAACTTAGCACCTGCTGATCAGCGTTTTTGCAACACAACCCTACTTTGCCCCTGGGGTCAGCTACGCTATATCTACGCCAACTCAAAACTTTTAAGTGCTGGGAGGACTCGTTCACCGAAGACCTCAATGAATTCCTGCTGCTGCCGATTGACGTTGTGCAGGATAATCTCGCTGAATCCGAGTTCCATATCTTTTTGTAGCCACTCGATATGTTGTTCGGGATCTGCCGAGATCCGCACTAAATTATCCAGATCGTTCGGCTTCACGAACTTCGCGGCGGCATCAAACTGCGATGGTGTCCGGAGTTCCGCCAGCACGACGTTCTCTAAGATATTAGTGCGCCACTGGTCGTAGGCTCCAAAACGTGCTTCCGACTCGTCAAGTGCGTAAGACAGCTGTACCTTGAGGTACATCGGCTTTCCCTTCCCCCCACCCCGGTGAAATGCCTCCACCACCTTCAGGAGTTTTTCGTGAGAACGGGAGGTGGTGATCAGCCCATCTGCCCAGCTGCCTACCCACTCAGCTGTTTCGGGGGTGATAGCGGCTCCGATGATGCGGGGTAAAATCTCAGGGCGGGTGTAGAGCTTTGCCTCTTCCACATGTACCCGACCGTAGTGGGTAACTGTTTCCCCAGCCCACAGGGCACGGATAACTTTGACACACTCGTTTAGGCGGACATTTCGTTCAGCCTTGGCAGGCCAATGTTCACCCGTGATGCGTTCGTTGATTGCCTGACCACTCCCCAATGCTACCCAGAAGCGACCAGGGAACATTTCGGCAAGGGTTGCAGCCGCTTGGGCGATGAGGGCCGGGTGATACCGTTGCCCAGGAGCACAGACGACGCCAAAGGATAGAGAGGTTGCCTGCATGGCTGCGCCTAACCAAGACCAGGCGAAGCCGCACTCCCCCTGCCGTTCGCTCCAAGGGTGAAAGTGGTCGGAGGACAGGGCGGCGGTGAATCCAGCTTGCTCGGCAAGCTGAACCCACTTCAGCAGGGTACTCGGTTTGAACTGCTCGTGTGAGACGTGATACCCAAACTTTGCCATGTATCTTTCCTCATAAAAGAATTTTAGATTTTGAATTATTTCAGCCGACTACACTATGCAAGTCCGCCCTATTTCCCGCACTGCTTCCTGTGTCATGTTTTTCATGATTGATTTAATTCCTGACGGAATTCTTGACTCTGCATTGATGTAACCTCACTGACGATTGGACACTGTAGCGAATCTAATAGTTTTGCCTCGACAACTTGCCTTGCAAGAGAGGCAGGGAAAAGTACACGTCTGCAACAAGGGCAAAGCTAAAACTTGCCAATTTCCAGTGAAGAACAACCAGTTGATACCATTTCACTTTATGGCTGATACAAATAGTTGGCAGAAGGAAAGGAAAAAGGAAACATCGCTTCTTTACCTTTTACCTTTTGTTTTTTTCTGGATATGTAACAAGATTGTAGTGAATTGGTATGAGTTCTATCACCGGGGATGATGCAAGGCTTTGCATTCCCTGTAAATACAGCGGTAGTGGGGAACGTGAAACAGTTTTCCGGTCAGAACTTCGCGCTTGCTACGATAAAGCAGACGGAATACGACCACCGATAGCACTGCCCCTAGAGTTGGCGCAACGAAGTACAGCCACTGACCCTGCCAGAATCCAGAGACTAAAGCCGGTCCAAAGCTGCGTGCTGGATTCAGACCTGTGCCAGTAATTGGAGCTGTCAACCGGACTATGAGGGCGATTAAAAGCCAGGTCATCAGGGGTGTCCAGTGCATGAGCCGACGGCTACTGACAAAGATTAAGATTGACAGCACCAGCAAAAAGGTAATAAAGACTTCTACCGCAAATACATACCAAAGGGGGTAACCCGGTTGGGGCAGCGTCGCCCCGTTTTCAACGGTAGCGGCATAATCTCCCCAGACTGTTACTATTAGCACGGCACCAAAGATTGCGCCAAGGAATTGGGCAACAATGTATCCTGCTGCATCTAAAAAATCCATTTTGCCCTGAATCCAGAAAGCCAACGAAACTACGGGATTGACGTGGGCACCACTAAGCTTCCCCAGTGGGGTAATCGCAAACAGCGAGGCACTGCCAGCAAACAGCAGCCCTGTAAGCATTAGACGGCCACCCTCACTGGGGATAATCTGCTCTACAGGAGAATTTTCACCGAGATTGAAGACGACGGCGCTTAGCCCAGCGACGATTAGAAATGCTGTTCCAAGAAATTCGGCAACGTATTCAGCCCAGTTTAGTCGTCGCCACCATCTAAAATTCATCATTTTTTTAGTAAGTGAGAGAGCATAAAATAGAAAAGGTTCAACTAGCACGGGCAGCTTCACTAACGATTGGACGACGCGTTCGGGATGCTCCAGCACTGCTGCTTTCAGGCTTTTCCGGAATAAAAATGGGTCGGTTTGTGTGCCCCAGATGGCTCCCTTAAAAACTACTTTTCGACTAACCGCAGAGCGTGACCGTCTGGGTCTCTCACCAAAAAGCCCTTTTTGAATCCCAAGGTCTGTTCTGGAATCTCCACGACACCGGAAGACACAAAGGTAGATTGTTGCATCCGCCGCTGTTGCGCGTTAGCGAAGCTTAACGAAGTTATCGCTTCAGTATCCCGCACGACCAGGGTGGTTTGCCGATGGATCAGGTCATTGGCGCGCACATCGCTAGGTATGGGTCGTCCGTCTCGTGGGTTCAAGTATTCCAAAAGCTCAATCCCAGGCCCTGTAGGTGCACTCAGTCGATTAATCCGGAGTCGGGCATTAGGAACGCGGCTGAGATGCTCCTGCTCAGTACCGTAGTTTTCGCTCCCCCCAGCCCGTTCCATCCCTAGTAAATCCTGGTAGAACTTTAAGTTTGCTTCGCTGTTAGATATAACAATCGCCGTATGGTCAATCCCTAAGAAGAGTTTGTCAGTCTCGTGCTGCCACCTCGGCTCTCCTTTCCCCGATGGATAGAGGATTAGTTCCAAGTCATGCCCATCTGGGTCTTTGAAGTAGAAAGCCTGGATGCCAGCTGCCGCTTTATTCCAATCGGGAAGCTGTTGAGGCTCGGTTGAGCGATTCTGCGTCATGTTCTGCTGTAAGTGTTGGTAGGCTTTATCCATGTCACTGACAGCAATAGCAATGTGCTGAAACCAGTGATCGTTGCTGCGGGAGTCAGCAGGAATTGGGCGTCCTTTCGGTGTAAGATATTCTGTCAGCTCAATGAACTCGCTGCCCAGTTGCATCCGGACAACCCGCATTCGCAATCCAGCTAGTCCCTGAAGCTGCTCGTAAGCAGCGCCCGAAACCTCGACATCCGAGATTTTTTCAAACGACAACACTTTGGAGTAGAACTCAACCGATCGCTTCATACTGGCAACCGTCATACCAATCGATTCCACTGCAACTACTTGTTCGTCTTGCATCGATTAAAACCCTGCAACTACACTCGACAATGAAAATTAGCTCAGGCGTTCGATTAGATGATCTCCCACGCGCAGCGCATTGGCGATAATCGTCAAGGTCGGGTTGAGACCCGTGTTTGAGGGAAAGAAGCTGCTATCGACGACATAGAGATTGTCAATCTCATGGGTGCGGCAATTCAAGTCCAAAACAGACCTTATAGGATCAGTCCCAAAGCGACAGGTGCCGCATTGATGGGCTACCCATCTCAAGGGAAAGTTGCTGTGGTAGTAGAGCGATCGCATCATGAAGCCCATATCGACATCAATCGACTTTAAGACCTCAGTCCAACGATGAACCAGACGATTGAACGACTCTGTATTGTTTTCGGTGTAGTCAAGGAAAATCTTGTCTCCTTTTACCCTGACTCGATTATGCAGGTCTGGCAAATCCTCTCCCATCAACCACCAATCGACGGAGTGTAGCGCCGCATCTTCTGGCGAAACATCATTGTCTGTCATCAGTGGCACATCATCCATCAGCATGGCCTGGTTAACTTTACCAGACAGTTGCACCTGCCCCATTGGATAGGGAAAATCCGGCTCACCCCAGTAGAAGTCGTTAACTCCCAGGGTTTTCTGAAACAGCGTCGGATTCTCCTGCTTCATCAAGCCGATCACCACGGCACAGTTGTGCTTCATGAAATTGCGCCCCACTTGGTCAGAACGATTTGCCAGTCCATTCGGATGACTATCATTGTGCGATCGCAGTAGTAATGCTGCTGAATTAATAGCTCCACAGGCAACCACGATGATATCCCCACGAAACAGCCTTGGTTCACCTGCCACTTCGGCCTCAACCATCGTGATTTCACGACCCGATGAACTTGTGTGCAGCCATTGCACCTTGGCTTCGGTGATCAGCGTGACGTTTTGCTGCCCAATTGCTGGACGCACCCCAATCACTTCAGCATCTGCTTTGGCATGCACTAAACAGGGATGTCCATCACAGGTTTCGCAACGAATACATTCACTTAAATAGCGTGCTTGCTCATTCAACTTGATTGCCATCGGCAGGTAGAACGGCTGGAAACCCTTTGCTTGCAAGTCATCATGGACTTCTTGAATCCGAGGCTCGTGAGTGATCGCTGGAAACGGATAATTGTTATTTGTCCAAGGCTCCGTGGGGTCTAATCCGCGTTTGCCATGCACGTGGTAGAGCTTCTCTGCCTCAGTGTAATAAGGTTCGAAATCTCGATACTTCAGGGGCCACGCTGGAGAAATGCCACCCTTGTGCACAACGGTGTCAAACTCCTGTTCCCGCATCCGGAACAGTGTACCACCGTAAAGTTTTGTGTTGCCGCCAACCCAGTAACCGGCGGCTGGCTGTAGCTCCTGGTTATGTTTGTCGTACCAAGTCTCAGCATTGAAATAGCGTTCATGCTTGAAAACTTGCATGGGGTCCCAATTTGCCTTCTCTCTCGGCAAGAAAGAACCCCGTTCCAGGAGCAAAATCCGCTTACCACTCGGTGCCAATCGATAAGCTAGGGTTCCACCACCCGCACCTGTGCCAATGATAATCACATCGTAATGATTGTCAGCCATTTGTTTCCTCCGTAACCGTCATGCCGATATCCACCGAGAAAATGATTTGCTCGCCTTTACGGCTCACACGCTAGATACTTGACCACCCGTGACTTCCAGGATGGCACCCGTGGTAAAGCTACTATCCTCCGATGCAAAGTAGACGTAAGTGGGCGCAAGTTCCTCTGGTTGGGCGGCTCGTTTCATCGCCACGTCGGTGCCAAAGTTGTCTACCTGTTCAGGCGTCATCGTAGCTGGAATGCCGGGTGTCCAAACCGGACCGGGAGCGACAGCATTCACGCGAATTTGACGATCTGCCAAGTTCTGCGCCAATGCTTTCGTAAATGCATTTACCGCGCCTTTACTTGTGGAGTAATCGATTAGAAATTCTTTGCCAATTAAACCCAAAATGCTGCTGGTGTTGATGATGACATCGCCCTCTTTTAAATGTGGTAAGGCAGCTTTAAGCATGTAGAAGTAGCCAAATATATTTGTTTCCAGCGTGCGACGAAACTGCTCTTCGGTGATGTCTTCAATTTGGAACTGCACCATCTGATAAGCTGCGTTATTGACGAGAATATTCAGGTGTCCAAATTTCTCTACGGTCTGTGCTACTGCCTGCTTGCATTGTTCGGAGTCGCGTACATCGGCTTTGATGTTGAGGCACTGTCGCCCTTTTTCTTCCACTTTGGACTTAGTGACATTGGCATCGTCGTCGCGTTCGTTATAGAGAATAGCTACGTCTGCGCCTTCCATCGCGTAGGCGATCGCTACTGCCCGACCAATCCCGGAATCGCCACCTGTAATTAGCGCCACTTTTCCTTGAAGTTTGCTAGCAGGCTTGTAGTTAGACAAATCGCTGTCCGGCTGCGGAATCATATTTTCCTGACTGGCGGAATAGGGCAGCTTTTGGGCGGGAATTTGATTGGCGGTAGGACGAAATTCTTCTGGCATACCAATAACCTCTCTTATAGTTTGTCGAATTGAATGTCAACGGTTTACTTGAGACACTCGAGCAAATGATCACCAACCCACAATTCGTTCGTAACAATCGTTAAGATCGGCGTTTAAGCCAATGTTTGAGGTAAAGAAGCTGATATCGACCACGTAAAGGTTCTTAATTTCGTGAGTACGATAGTTGATAATGTCGCGATGTATAACCATCACGTTATCTCCTTCTTTCATCCACTAGAACCGATCAAGTGCCATTACGATTGCCATTTAGGGCACGCAACGATTCTCCTAATGACCACAGCGCACCACCTAGCAGTAGTATATCTTTGGTCAAAAATTGTCCCGGAAGTGCTGATAAGGCTGGAAATGCTGGGTCTACCACTTTAGGTGTAGTGAGCAGAAAACTTAACGTAATAAGGAACGTGATCACTGCCATGGCGCTGCCAATTACTGATGCGAAGGGCGACCAGCGACGCAACGCCATCAGTACTGCGGTTGTAACTTCAATCACGCCAACTAAATTAGACACTCCCTGAAGACTCATGAAATTGAGCATCCAACTAAAAAATGGACTATTTTCCACGAATGGTTGAATTCCTTGAGCTTCAGTGGCAGTAAACTTCAGGAGCCCAATCCATAGCAGGATCAGCACGATGCCGTACCGCATGAGAAACAGCCCTGCATTCTCAAAATTTTGAGAATTACGGCTGAGGATAGGGGGTACTGTGCGGTTTTTGGTTGTAGCCATGATGAAATCTCCAATTGTTTTTGCGTGTTATTTCAAGCGATCGCTCAAGTGGTCTGCAATGCGAATTAGAATTTCAATATCTTGACGATGGTTAACCGATGCTGGCTCAATCGTTGGCGCTCACAGTGTAGACTTGTAATTCGCCATCCATGTGAGTTATTTTCCATTGTGTTTTCTCGTCCACGCGCCAGAAGCGTAAGCTAACAGCCGCATCTCCAACACTCAAATTTGTAAGTTCAAGATCGGGCAACCACTCTGGCAGAGAGGGCTGCACCCTTAACCGTCGGTTGGTCGCCTCAGCCTCAAGTCCCAGTATGGTGCGAATGAGCAAGCAAATCGCTCCAGCCGCCCATGCCTGCGGAGTATTAGCTTCTGGGTAAGGCACAGGGAAGCTTTCAGGCTGACGTTCAATTCCGGCAAACAGTTCTGGCATCCGTCGTCCTTCGAAGTAGCCGGAGGCGGCAAAGATTCCCTCTGCAATCCGATTGGCTTCCTGGTAATAACCGTATCGCTTCAGCCCAGCTGCGATAAACGCATTGTCATGGGGCCAAACGCTGCCCAGTTGATAACTAATCGGGTTATAGGCTGGGTTCTGATCCGAGAGGGTTCGCACTCCCCAGCCACACCACATATCTTCTTGGAAAAGTCGTTGAACAACCTTCGGAACCCGTTCCGGCGGTACAATGCCAGACCAGAGCAAGTGACCGGGATTCGAGGTAATCGACTGAATTTGCTGCTTTTTGCTGTCCAAGCCCAAACAGTAAAAGCCTTCATCCTCCATCCAAAAGCAATCGTTGAACTGTTGGTAAAGATTTTTAGCTTTGGAGCGCAGCTTTTGGGATCGTTCGCGTTCACCCCATACCTCATAGATATCAGCTGCACGTTGCCAAGCCTCGTATACATAACCCTGCACCTCGCAAAGTGCAATCGGTGGCTCAACCTGACTACCATCTGGGTAAACGATCGCATCGCCCGAATCCTTCCACCCTTGATTTTGCACTCCGCCTTTGGAACGGCTTAAATATTCCACAAATCCGTCACCATCAAAGTCGCCGTATTTGTCGATCCAGGCCAGTGCCCGTTCAAAGGGCGCTCGGCAATTGTCAAGCATCTTGGAGTCAGCATTCCAGTGATAAGCCTCGGCTAGGGAAATGATCCAGAGAATGGTAGTATCCACCGTCCCGTAATAAGGCGTGTGGGGAGTTTCATGCAATTGCGCCAACTCACCCTGCCGCAGTTCGTGCAGAATTTTGCCAGGTTGAGCATCGCGCCAGTCGTCTACCTCAGTTGCTTGTAACTCGGCCAGCTTAACCAGGGTGCCGCGCGCAAAGTCATAACTAACGGACATGGTTTGCAAGCTAGTAACAATTGAGTCGCGTCCAAAGACGGAAACAAACCACGGGATACCTGCCACTGGCATCCAGGAAGGATGTCCATTGTCCTCTATCTCCATTCGCAGCGCACCCAGATCGACTAGCGCCTGTTGATAGGTATCTGTGACCTCCGCGTTGGACGAGCGCAGCCTAGTCGCTACATCGAGGAAGTTTGTCATCACCGCTCCGGCTTCCGTCACATTGGTATCAGCGCTGGTGTGTTTGGGTTCAAGGACATCACCATCAGCCAAGGCGATAAAGTTGATGCAGGAGTGCCACATCTCACCTGGCTTAAGGGAGATATCAAAGTAGAGATGGCCATTGGCGTAGTTGGGAGGCGAACTGGCACCATCCGGTGCAATGATAATTCCTCGGCGAAATGATTGGTTTTGGTACTCGGTGGTGAGTACACCATCCTTCCATGTTGTTTTCATCTTGCCGCGTGCTAGAAGTTGCTTTCCCTTGACTTGAAAAATGTCAGCAAAGTCTGAGCGCACAGACAGCATCAACTGGAACTTAACTTGTTCGGGGTGATGGTTCGTGATGTCGATATCCTCGTGCATACCGCCGTTGATGTCGCGCCGCGAGGTAATGATCAAACAGCTATCGGGCAGCGTTCCACGTACTGTGAGAAGTTCAGGGTTGGTGAATTGGTAGAGCGCAACGCGATGCGTGAGCGAGCTAGCCGCCAGCAGCGTGAGTGGATTACGGTTGAGCGAAATTTCGTAGTAGGAAATCAGACGGGTGTCGCGGACAAAGAAACCTTGGCCACGCTTGTCGTTGATCGTACCGTCACAAGCGGTGACTAGAAAGGAGGAGCCATCACTGATGGAGATCTGTCCAGTATTGACGGCGATTTTTGCTGCCATAACCTGTTTTTCCTTAGCCCTTCGAGAGTGGTTTTAAATCGTCTGGGTCTACACCATGTTGCTGATATCAGAAGCACCTGTCGGATAGGCAAAAATCGTCTTCTTGAGTGAAGCCGGATGTTCCAAAATTACAGTGAATAAGGCTGTTGAAATCATAAAAATGCCGAGACCTGCTGCTTCCATCAGGTATTCCGGCCAGTGCTCGCGTAAAGCGTTGTTAGCGCTGAGCATTATTGTTACTTCAAGAACTTGCGAATTGAACTTGCGAATTGCTCACTAGCACTGTTAGTTGTTACCAACTCTATCTGCTCTGCATTAATAGCTCCTAGTCCCAAATCCGCAGCCCGACGAATCTGCTCTAAATTCCAGATCGAACCGCGTGACACCTCATTTGTTGTACCAAGGAAGCGCAGAATAGCGATCGCCACCGCATCAATTGCAACGCGATCAGTGCCAGCCAACATTACTTTAGGTTTAGCGACAGTACCAGCCTCTGGTCCCCCATTTACCAATGCCTCAAAGCCATCTAAAAGTATCAGTGCTGGTTTGTAAGCTTTGTTTATCTCTGCAATCATCAGCCGTTGGTGAGGAGAAGAATGTAGCTCTCGCATGTAGTTGTAAGAATCTCCAGGAACACACTTGGCAACCATTCCTACACTGTTTTTCAGGGACAGGGTAAAGTGTCCCCCAAAGCGATGGGTTTTGAGGCAGCAGGTGGTTACAACAGCACCAGCATCGAGGACGGGACGCGCTAATGCAAACCCTCGTTCCCAGTGGGTCCCTGCCGCTGGGAAGTACTGCCATTGCTCTCGACCTAGCTCATCAAAAACCACTACTTTGATGCCGTAGCGGTCTACTAGCTTGAATACACCCTTGGTTTGCATTGCAGTCCGAGTATCAGCCATGCCACTGCGATCGCCAATCGTAATCTGCTTTGCACCCGCACTTTGCAACACAACCACCAAAGCTTCCAACAGTTTTGGATCTGTTGCCGCTGGCGCGGGGTCTGCTGTGTTGAAATTAGGTTTAAGCAGCACTGTTCTACCAGAAATTCCCTTTGGTTGTAGCAGATCGAGTGCTGCGCGCATACCGGAAACTCTGTCTTCAGTTTGCACTAACACGACTCGATGAGGGTTGCTACTTGCAGCAGCAACAGTATAAGGAATGGTAGTTGGTGTTACAGCTAAGACATTGTTTTGCGGTGAGGTCACAGCCGCACGGATGGTTACAGGCACTGCAAATGCCCCTGTTGCCAGTCCCACCCATCGCAGAACTGAACGCCGCTTGTACCTTTTTTTTTCAGA
>JBGTCQ010000135.1:0-37491 GCA_041748755.1 Chroococcidiopsidaceae cyanobacterium
AACTAGTGAGCCTTTGAGGCTTCCAGCGCCAAAGGTTCACGTGTCAGTAGAATCATGAAAATAACTGCGTTAACTATGCGATAACTGCGTTAACTACTAGTCAAAAAAAGAGCAAGATTTTGGGAATTGTTTTAGAAGGTATGATTACTTTTTCTAACCTCCACATTGAAAAATCAAGAAAATGTGCAGGTTCTAAATTTTCTGGCTCTTAGTATATCCACAGCAACCACACAGGAAATTGAGTAGCCTCTCTTGTCAAGTAGGGACTACATTAGCGGCTTTAAATGTTGTGCAAGTAATAGAGTAAGTGTAAGCCCGTTAGAGATGATGAACGTGAACACGCTAATCCAAAAATAATTTGTCCTCCGCTGACGTACACGAGTTTTACAGGAAGTACAGCTACACTGCAAACCCGCTTTTCAAACTAGCCTTACATAACAAATCTATACACAACCAAACTACCAAAGATTAACGCTAACTTTATTAAATGTCGACCGTAATTTTATTGAAAAATTTTGTTTGATTTATGCTTTTAATATTACTTCATCTAAGTAAAAATACTGTTAGGTGATGCAAGGCTTCACTCTAATTATTTAAACAACTACTTAAAGTTAGCATTATTTGATGTCCTGTATTAATTCTCACAGTAAGGCTGGTTGTGTTGCAAAAACTGAAGCAGCAGATGCTAAGGTAGGAAACCGTTGCCATTCTCTCTCTTTAAATTTCCAAGTCCAACTCCTTCAAGGGGCATCACTACGAAGCCCAAATTATCCTACGTTGCGTCCGCTAGTACCTCAGTTATCCGCTGTCATACCGCCAAGTAGCAGAGATGGTAAACGAGCGGGACTGGAGGTTAATCACACAACAGCCAAGCGAGCCTCAGCAGCAAAACGGTTTTTCCGTAAGACATTAAAAGCCGTTCACACTCAAACCCCACGAGTCATCACTGTGGATACGGTTGATGAAGGGGTCGGGACACCCGACCCCAACAACCTCAAGAATGCAGCTTATCCGAAAGCTATTGACAAGCTTAAAGTGGACAAAGAGTTGCCCAAAAAAGTGAAATCACGACAGAAGAAGTATCTCAATAATATTGTCGAACAAGACCATCGAGAGATAAAACGATTAATCAAGTCGGGAATGGAATTAAGTTCATTTAACACGACAAGAGGGACACTCAAGGAATACGAAATCATAAACATGATCAGAAAAGGATAAATTCAAGGAGTTATCAAAGGCGCGGTTACTAACCGAGTCAAATTCATGGCTGAAATCTTTGGACTGGCTGCATAAGTAACTTCCTTTTTCAAGGAATCTTCTGTCCTCAACAAATTTTTGCAACACAACCCCCCATAATATCAGCAGGGTTAAATGTATCTGTCAAAGATTTGCTGATAGGAGGCAGAAAGAAAAATGCGCTGCAACATTTCAAGTCATGCTGGTCAAGTTTTAGCCAAAGGTCACTTAATTGTCCAAAAAGATGAGAATGGTGAACTGAGATTAAGCTTTCGCACAGATGGGGGAAAGTTAGTCCAAGGAGGAATTATTGACCCTGATGGAGACTTAACTGAGGCTAGTAAAGTGCTGTTTCGTACCTTTTTTGAAACTTGGAAGAGCAATGTCACACTTACCGCGATCGCCTAATAGCTAAATATTTGCTCTGGATACGAAATATTGGTGACTAATGGCATGCTGCTCAGTAAAGTACCTATTTATGAATTGTGCCATCAGGCATAATTGTCCCAGATAAGTTAACTCCGGTCAGTTTTACCATGAGTCGGTCTTTTGAGCCAACCTTAGCTCCACGTAAGTCGGCTCCACGCAAGTCAGAGCCGCTCAAGTCAGCTCCAATTAAGTTTGTCTCTTGCAAATTGGCTTGAGTTAGATTCGCTTGCAGCAGGTTGGCTCCAGATAAATTCGCTCTGTACAAATTCGCTCCACTCAAATTGACGTTATGTAGAAAAGCATCTCTCAAGTCAGCATGACTTAGATTGGCGTTACTCAGGTTTCTTCCTGAAAAGTCTTTTTCTCTCAGGGAAGCTCCACTCAAGTTGGCTCCACTCATATCGGCGGAATATGGCCGCCTGACGTGATGGTAATATTGGGAAGCCGATTGATAGTGGGGTTGGGGTGGCTTTTGGTAATGACGGGACGCTGCTGGTGGAGGTGATTGAGCCTTTTTTTTGTCAGCACTCGATTGAATTGACCGTAATTCGTCACGAGCCTGATTAATTTCCTTGAGTTTTTCCTGAGCCTTTTGCTGTAGCCTTTGATTATCTTTGGGGACGCGATCAGGATGCCACACAAAAGCCAAGTCTCTATAAGCTTGGTTCACTTCTTCAAGCGAGGCTCCCGGCTCCAGTCCAAGCACTCTGTAGTATTGGTCTAGATTATTTATCACAATCACCCTACTATTTTTGTGGCACTACTTCTGGACATGGTTTTGTATAAATAGAACTTGCGTATACAATAAGCAACTGTTCGTTACAAAGTTTATTGTGCGATCGCCCACTGAGCAATAAACAGAAGTCATCTAATTGTTGCCCCTGCTTCACCCATAGTCCTTAGTTATAGCGCTCCTAATGCCTCTCTCACCTAACACGTTCCATCCAGCTAATACCTTGCAGCAGTTGTTGGTGCATTGTCTTTGGCTCGGCGTGGTAGCGACGACCGTGACCTGGTAGCACCCATTCAAACGAGTAATTAGCTAACTGGCGTGTTGATTTGATTAATTCACTCCAGGAGTACCAACAGACCCCAGGGAACCCCGCTAACTGATTAACTGAGTCAGACCAGGCAAGATGATCGCCCGTGAATAGAAACTTTCCGTACAGTAAAACTGTATGACCTTTGGTATGACCGGGGACTGGGATAATCAACAAATCAGAAGCTAGCTGATAAGGTTCTAATCCAGTTAGCTGAATTTCGACATTTTGAGTATCGCCAGAAATTTCGTCTTTGTGCAAGATGCGATCGCACTTAAAATGCTCCTGAAACTTTTGATGATCCGCAACATCATCTCGGTGAGTCAAGTACAAATAACGAATCCCTCCCATTTCCTCTAGCCGCTTAACCAGTGGTGGGGTAAAGCGAGGAGAATCAACTAAAATATTGCCTTCAGACCGCTGAATTAAGTAGCTAGCAGCACCATAAGAATTCTCTGCATGGTAGCCGCAGTGGTACACATTTTCGTCTATTAAAATCGGAAAACTCAGTTGGGCTTGTTTGATGTCCTTTGGCTTTTCAACAGTGCCAATAGAAGCCGTGGGACAAGCTAACAGAGCTTGGAGCGATCGCAATCGTTCCGTTTCATTGGCTGGTTGATGATAAACTACCGACTGTCCTCCGGTGCGATTAAATACCTCCGGAGTCATCCAGCGGCAAGTATCACAATCAATACAAGAACTATCTACATAAAAATCGCCGCTAACATTTTGAGGGCGACGCAGATTGAGATGAGCCATAGTCAAACCTCTTTTTACCCTAAGCCAGATGCCCTGGCAGGCAAAACTCTATATGACCACGCTAGCGCAGTATCCATAAGTTTCCTGGCATCCATTTCGCCTCTGCTGTCTAACTTCATCCACTAAGCAGGAATTGAATATCTGTCCACCCATAGGCAATTTCATCGAGCATGATTCCGCCTTTTTTAACCTGCTTTTCATAAATCTTCTTACCCCCCAGAGCTTCATAAAACTTACAAGCAGAGTTATCTACTAATACCCAAACTATCATTGAGTGAATCCCTAACCGAAATAGCCTTTCTACCACAGATAGGGTAAGGCAGCGTCCGATACCCTTTCGTTGGTATTTTTTTAGAATGTAAATAGCGTATAACTCACCCTTATAAATAGGGTTGCTAGTTCGCTCTAGTCCTCCATCAGCAAAGCCAATAATCTGCCCAGCCCTATCCTCAACAACATAAACAAAGTGGTTGTCTTCTCTGGCAGTGTGAAGCATTTGCACCCAGCTACTCTCTCGCTTCTCGTAGGAAAACTTAGCTAGGTAGTCTTCTGGAATAATGCCACTGTAAATCATTCGCCAGGTATCTACATGAACTCTAGAGATCGCAGACGTGTCATCTAACCTAGCTTCTCGCACAATCATGAGATACAGCTCAATAAAAGTCAGCTGGCAAACATTTGCAAAGTTAAGAATTTCTTACTCTTCATTACAACCTAGCAGGTAGAAAGTCATATTGGGTTGACACCGCTAATCAACTAAATCTGGAAACACTTCTTGCACAGCGGGATGAACCAAGCGATGGTTCTGCACATTCACACCCCTGGCTAAAGCTGGGTTTATTTCCAATGCCTTCATTCCCAGATTAGCCAACTGAAGCACATAAGGCAGTGTACTGTTGTTTAGCGCTTGCGTTGCTGTCCAAGGTACAGCTCCAGGCATATTTGGAACTCCATAATGCACCACTCCCTCTTCTACGTAAATAGGATGAGTATGGGATGTCGGGTGCAAAGTTTCCACACAACCACCTTGGTCAACGGCAACATCAATAATTACAGAACCGGGGCGCATTTGTTTTACCAGGTTCCGAGGTACAAGGACGGGAGCTTTGCGACCTAAAACTAAAACCCCACCGATGAGCAAGTCTGCTTCTGGCACAACGGCTTCAATCTGGGCAGAGTTACTGTAAAGTAGTTCAACTCTGGAGCCAAACAAAGTTTCTAAATAAGCTAAACGCTCTACATTCAGATCCAAAATTTGCACAGTAGCACCCATACCTACAGCAATTCTGGCGGCTTCTGTACCAACCACACCGCCACCTAAAATCACGACTTTACCTGGTCTAACCCCAGGCACTCCGCCCAGGAGTACGCCACGACCCCCTTGTTGGCGTTCGAGAAACCTGGCCCCAAATTGCACTGCTAGACGACCAGCAATTATGCTCATGGGAGTGAGGAGGGGTAGTTTGTTAATGCCTGTTTGTTCTACTGTTTCGTAGGCGATCGCAGTAACACCACAATCTATCAAATGCTCAGTTAAGCCCCGATCAGCTGCTAGATGCAAGTAGGTAAACAACAATTGCCCTTTTTGCAAAAACCGATACTCTGACAGCAGCGGTTCTTTGACTTTAATCACCAACTCACGATTCCATGCATCTGCTGTAAGAACAATTTGCGCCCCGGCTTGTCGATAGTCGCGATCGCTAAAGCCAGCACCATCACCAGCTCCTGTTTCAGCAAAGATTGCATGACCATTCTCGCTCAGCACCCGGATGCTACTCGGACTCAGCCCTACGCGAAACTCCTGATCCTTCGTTTCTTTGGGGACACCAATTTCCATTTGCTACTATCTCTCTGACTCCTGTTCTTAGCTTAAGCCTGTCAAGGAAAAGACGGGGATAAAACCTGATGTAGCGCATCCAGGATCAAAGTTTGTCATCGTACTTCAACTTATTGCAGTTGAGAACCGTATTTGTCTTTTACAATAGATAGGGGATAGTAAAGAAATGTAACTAAGGGTTCAGTTGCTTTACTACTTGAGCGTTGAACATTCTTTCCAAGAAACCTGGGACTGCATTGCCTTCGTCAATTTCCGTTTGCCAAAAAGAGGTTTTTAAACTTATGACACAACCACAACCGACAACTTTGCCCAGGCTAGAGGAACCAAGATTTGGCTTTAATGAATATGCTGAGCGTTTGAATGGTAGAGCCGCAATGGTTGGATTTATGCTGATGATGATAATTGAGTATATTAACGGTCAAGGAGTACTCGCTTGGCTCGGTTTAAAGTAAGGCTGTAACTAAGCATTTTCCCTGTTCAATTGGTAGTTTTTGAACTGATAAGATACTAAGATACAGAGAGGTATAATTACTCTCTACTCCTCAATTCCAGTTTTACGAGAAGTTGTTACAACGGGAAAACCGGATTTCTCTACAGAGATAAGATGGGACGTTTGGACTCCTATTGACTCCCCATCACCTTAAAAAAGCTGCTGCTTTGAACGGTAGGTCTTAAGATTGTAAGTAATTTGAAATGATAGCCGAATTAGAAAAATTATAAGTTGTGATGAATGCAGTATTGCCGAGATTTTTAAAGTCAGCATACCGGAAAGAACCGCTACCCAGCTTTTTGATTACTGTAGGGGTGGTTGATGCAGTGATTGGTGGACTTGACGAGCGCTGGTCATTGTTAAGTTTTGGGTTAGGAACTGTAGGTGTAGCGATCGCCCTGCGGTGGTGGCTAATTCAGCAGCGTCACCCTGAACCACCTCAGCCAGTTACACAACGTTACTTGCCGCCCAGTTCCTCTCGTCCACCGCTACCTACACTGACAGCTGCCAAGAAAAATTTACAGTAATAGTTTAGTGAATTCCAAGCTGGGTAGCTGTGTACGCTTAAAAGACGAGGAATTCATAAGTCCCTCATAAGGCTAGAGTCGGAAACAGTGGCGCCAGCCAAAGTTGTACCTGGACATCCCAACCTAGAAGAATAAATATCGCCGTCAGCACAATCATCACGCCACCGACTCGCTGTAACATAGCACCGTGAGAGCGCAGTTTGAGTAAGCGGCGGCTGAAGGCGCGTCCACCATAAGCGATCGCCAGCATTGGTAGTGCTGCCCCCATGCCATACGCAACTAGAAGACCAAACGCACCAGCAACTTGGTGATTGACAGCTGCTAATACTATAATTCCTCCCAAAACTGGTCCGGCACAGGGAGTCCACAGTAACCCAAGTTGAGTTCCCAACCAGAACTCGCCCATCAGCCCGATGCGTACAGGTTCTTTTATTTGCTTGCCGATGGGATAGCTAAACAATCGATAGGATAAGGTTGGGAAGATCGCTAGCAGTCCCAAGATTAAAAGGAGAGCGATCGCGCCATAGCGCAACACATTCGCTAGCCCAGTAAACCAACTTGCCGTCACACCAAGCAAACTTCCTGCTACTGCAAACCCACCCACCAACCCTGCCACTAGCGCAACAGGACCGTAAGGATGAGACTGGAGCGATCGCCCCACCAGCACAGGTAAAATTGGTAAAATACAGGGCGAAAGTACAGTCAGAACTCCTCCCAGCACAGCAATACCTGCTGATATAGATCCTGTCATAATTACTACCCTAGTAGCTGGCGAATTGTCTGCTCCGTTTTGTCATATGCCCCTTCCCCAATATGGTCATACCGCAGCAAGCCGCGACGGTCTGACAAGAACAGATGGGGCCAGTATTGATTGTTGTAAGCTTTCCAGGTTTTGAATTCGTTATCAACTGGAACTGAATAGGTAATTTTGTTTTGCCGTAGTGCCCGTTTAATATTATTGATATCTCGTTCAAAGGCAAACTCTGGTGTGTGGATGCCAATCACCTTGAGTCCTTGCGCGGCATACTGCCGATGCCATCGAGTAACGTACGGCAAGGTACGCTGGCAGTTAATACAAGCAAAAGTCCAAAACTGCACTAAGACAACGCTGCCTTTGAGGTCGGCGATCGACAAGGGAGCCGAATTCAACCAGTGACTGATACCTTGGAATTCTGGTAGCATCCCAGCAGGCGACAACAAAGCAGTATCTGATGACGCTTCTGCGGTTGTATCGGTAGGCTGCTTGCCTCTAGAACTTAGCCCTAATGCAGCCGTTGCGCCCGTTCCTACAATTCCCAATCCTAAATAAAGAAGTAATTGACGCCTTTTGCGAAAGAGTTTATTCATTTATTTTCCGAACGCATGAGGGGCAGTGAGATCTGATAATTACTGGCAGGAGCATGTGACTACCGTACCACTACCCCTTTTTGTATATATTGGGGAACTGTTTCTGGAGCTGATTGAGCTTTGGCAAGTCATGCACCACCACGTAGGGATAAGTCGGATTGCGATCAATGAATTGCTGATGGTATTCCTCAGCGGCATAAAAACTGTTCAAGGGAACTAGCTGCGTCACAATCGGCTTGCGGAAGCTTTGCGCTTTGTTAAGCTGAGCGATATAATCTTGCGCGACCTGCTTCTGCTCGTCGTTAGCAAAAAATATGGCCGAACGATATTGCGTACCCCAGTCGGGACCCTGCCGATTCAACTGTGTCGGGTCGTGCGCCACCAAAAAGTAGACCTTCAAAAGCTGACCATAGGAAATCTGCGACGGATCATAAGTGATTTTCACTGACTCAGCATGCCCCGTTTTTCCGGAACTAATTGCCTCGTAGTTTGCAGTTGCCGCACTGCCACCGGAATAGCCAGAAACGACATCCGAGACACCTTTGAGATGCTCGAAAACCGCTTCCATTCCCCAGAAGCACCCGCCGGAGAGAACCACCGTCTGTTTTCCCTTCGCCGTAGAAGTCGGGATATCAGTGGCGGGATTAGGCAGCGTCGCATTAGACGCACCGCACCCGAAAGTAACAGTAGTCAGCAAAATGATTGCTAAGCTACGCATCAGAGAGCGTTTGAGAGTAAAACTGCGAATTAACATGTTATTTGCCAATAATTTCCGCTATAACGGATAAATAGAATGAATTACCAGAGGAGCCGTCATAAAACAACTCAACTTCGGCTAGCCCTTTTCTTTCCTTCCAGTGCCGCTGTAAAACGACTGGTAAAGAAGAACAAGAATCAACTCCAATAAAAGAGGAAGCTTGTGTGTAGTGACCTTCAGGAAACTCTGCTTGATGCTTATTACAGGAACTACTTTTTCACAAGCTTTTCAATAGTGAGGAGAAAAGCTCTAGAATTGCATGGCTGCTCGTGTCGTAGGTCCAATAATTCCAGTGGGAGTGATCTTTTTAGAATTCTGGAACTTTGTAACTCCTAAGCGCGTTTCGTTATCAAAAATTCCATTAATAGGTCCGGTATAAAATCCTTGCCGTGTCAAAAAACTTTGGGCAGCTTTAACTTCCTCTCCTCTACTACCCATTCTCATCATGGCATCGGGTTTCATCATGGAACCGCCGTTCATCATGGAACCGGGTTTCATCATAGAACCGCCGTTCATCATGGAACCGCCTTGCTGGCTACTTTGAGCAAGAAGGATACCAGGAGCAGTCTGGTTGTTACTATTGGTATCGGAGTAAGCAGGTAGAGCAATTAGGGTCAGACCAGGGATTAAACAAAGTGATTTCCAATTCATATTCTTCTGCCAACTTTTAGGTGTTTTGATGAGATGAGTCACCAGGACGAGCTATTAGCCTCACGGTGGTAACTCTTGTAATAGGGATTCGTTGCCAGTCTGTAAGAGATGCCGTTTATTTATGACTTGCCATTCAATTGCTTATTCCTCCACAAATCAGTTGTTAATGTGATTGCTTGGTTTAATCACTAGAATAAGCCCTGAGCCTGAATTAGCCCTGATAGACAGATTAAAGTTGGCTGAGAAGTTCAGCAGAAAACTAAGAATACCCTAGTCGCGATCGCCAGCTATCTGCTATTAATTTTGCAGATTATGTAGATATAGCAGTAAGGACAGGTTTACCCGTAGATACAGCCTGTTCTACAATATCAGCGGCTCGACTAACACCACCAGATCGATGAATGGCTTGTTGTAGCCTGGATGCATTATGCTTGTAAGATTCTTCTGTCAGTACCCGCTTGATAGCGGTTTGTAGCCGAGGAACACTCAAGCGAGAAAGTGGTACAACCTCCCCAGCTCCAGCCCAAGCCAAACGTGCTCCAGTTCCAGGTTGGTCATTGGCAATAGGAATCGCCACCATCGGTACACCGTTGCTTAAAGATTCCAGAACAGTATTTGGTCCGGCATGGGTAATGGTGAGAGCAGCTTTTTTTAGCAATTCCAGTTGGGGTGCATATCCTACAACCAAAGGTTCTCCTGGTAAATTTTGCATTGATTCTGGACTACTGCCGCCACCTAGAGATATTACCAGTTGGGCATCTAACCCCATACAGGCTTGGGCAATACAGTGGAAAATCTTTGAAGCTCGATTTTGCAGAGTTCCCATCGAAGCGTAAATCAGCGATCGCCCAGTTAACTTTTCAAAGGGGAAATCAATGGTTTGCCGTCCTGTAGAGTCATGGAATGGTCCTGTGAAATGGAACCATTTGGGTAAATCGTGCCTGGGAAATTCCAACTGGGCTGGCTGTTGGCTGATAATCCCCAATTTGGAATAAACATCATTAGGACTAGAGCGTGGGGGCAACTTCCACTGTTGGCGATACTCGCCTACTACCTGCCGGATTGGTTGCGCGATGCGATTAATTAGAGAGTAACCTGCTCGGTTGCGTAGACGCGCCCACCATGCTGGGTTATAACTCCAGTGTGTGAAAAATGGGGGAATGCTATCGTCTTGATTAAGTACTAAAGAACTGCATACGGTAATGAAGGGAATACTCAGGTATTCTGCAACAGTCCCTCCAGCTGATGTAGTCTGGTCTACTAGCAATGCTTCTACACCAGCCTCTTTGATTGCTCTTGGGGCATCCCGCAGGAGTAGAGCAGTTGACTCTTGAAACAGATTGATAGTGTAGCGCAATGCAGCCAGCCCACTCAGTTCCCCTAACTGGGCAAACGATTGCGCTGTTGTCCCTGGAGGACACTCCGATTCTGCGATCGCCCGGAATTCCAATCCTGCTGCTAGTGTCTTGGGTTGGGCATCAAGAACCCCAACTAGGGTGACGCGATGTCCGCGCTTTTGCAGTTCACGTGCCAGAGGAAACATGGTATTGAAGTGACCAGTTGCTGCCGGACAGATGATGCCAAAATGAGTCATAGTCATTCTCCTACTGAAGTTTCTGGAATTTTTCTAGGGCTGCAACCATCACTGGAGGCCAACGGCGGACGTTTGCTACCCAGTTCAAGTCTTTGTAGCGCCCATCAAGTCCAACAGCTGCAACCCAGTTACTTTCCGCTTCGCCTTGTCTTCCCTGTTCCCAGTAGGCAGAGGTGAGGGCAGCCCGCATATCGGCAAAGTTGGGATATTTGCGAAGTATATTTCGCATCTGGCGAATTGCTGCTTCGGTTTGACCAGTTTGATACAAAGCAAGCGCATAGTTGGCACGGGCAAAAACAAAGTTAGGAGCCATGTCAGCTGAAATTTGGTAGTCAGCTTGAGCCTGCTCCCAGAGTCCCAAACCTGCCTCGGCATTCCCCCGATTGTTGTATGCCATTGCATCTTTCGGGTCAAGTTCTAGCAAATGATTGTAATCTGCGATCGCCTCTTGCCACCTACCTAATCCCTCCAAGGCAGTACCGCGATTTAGATAAGGATCTGTCGCATTGGGAGCAAGTTCTATTGCTTTGTTGTAGTCCGCGATCGCTGCTTCTAACTTATTCTGACCCACTCTAGCATTACCCCGATTACTCAAAGCAGCTGGATTATCCGGAAATTGCTGAATAATCTGGGTCCAGTAAGTCTCAGCCGTAGCAAAATCACCGTCATTAGTTGCCTGCAAAGCTTTCTGGGCGGTTTCATCCAGTTGTTGCAACTGTTGTTGGTTGAAGTCGGGCAGCTGGGATTGGGCCATTCCTGGCTCAACTGCGGAAAATACCAGCAGAACACTCAATAAAATTAGCAATAGTCGCATCATCAGCATTAAATTATTTAAGAGGGATTAGGGACTAGGGGCTAGGGGCTAGGGAAATCCCCTTGACCGAAGAGAGCAGGGGAGGCAGGGGGAGAGAAAAATCCCTATAAATCTTTTTTTAATCCATGGAGCGAAAACACCTTTCTTGAAACCATACTACGGGGCTAGAATTTTTCTCTATTCCCCTAGCCCCCACTCCCTAGCCCCTTTTCGGTCAATAGTGATAACTGTTCATTTGGCGGCGTAAAACCCAAGTGCTTGTATGCCGCTGGAGTGGCAACGCGACCTCTAGGCGTGCGATGCAAGTAGCTAATTTGCATTAAGTAAGGCTCGTAGACTTCCTCAATCGTCTGGATATCCTCACCTGTAGCAGCAGCCATTGTCTCTATTCCCACTGGGCCACCATTAAACTGTTCAATCATCACACTCAGCATTTTCCTGTCTGTCCAATCCAGACCGCAAGGATCTACTTGAAAAAGGGATAGTGCTTCTGCTGCTACGCTTTGGTTAATTTCCCCAGATGCCTTAACTTCTGCGTAGTCCCGCACTCTTTTTAGCAATCGGTTAGCAATTCGAGGCGTACCACGAGAGCGACGGGCAATTTCGAGAGCGCCATCGTCATTAATTGGTGTTTGGAGTAGCTGCGCGGTTCGCAGGACAATCTGGCTGAGTTCATCCGCCTCATAAAAGCGTAGTCGTTGAATTAAACCAAAGCGATCGCGCAACGGTGACGACAACGCCCCTACTCTTGTTGTTGCTCCCACCAGAGTAAACTTTGGCAACTTTAGACTCCGGGTTTTAGCACTAGAACCCTTGCCAGTCGTAAAATCTAAGCGATAATCCTCCATTGCTGGATAGAGGATTTCCTCTGTCAGGCGGGGCAAGCGATGGATTTCATCAATAAATATAATGTCTCCTGGCTTCAGGCTTAATAGTAGTCCCACAATGTCCCGTGGACGCTCTAACGCTGGCGCACTAGTAATTTTGCAGTCCACTCCCATCTCAGCTGCCAAAATTAGTGCCATTGTAGTTTTACCCAAACCAGGAGGACCGTACAGCAGCAAGTGATCCAGTGTTTCACTTCTCCCCAAAGCTGCTTTAATAGCAATATCTAAAACATCCTTCAGGTCTTTTTGCCCAATATAATCAGCAAATCTTTGAGGGCGGATATTTTCTTCTTGCTTATCTTGTTCATCCGGTGCAGCTTGTGGTTGCAAAAGGTCAACATCCGGTAGTTTCGGCTTGTTCTTAGCTGCTGAAACATCCTGACGCTGCTTGGGTTGTTCAGGTTCTTGAGGCTGTTTTTTAGAAGAAATAATTGCCATGATTTGTGAAATCAGCGCTTAAACTGTTGTAGAAACAAGGGGTAAGAGCGCGTTTGCAGCTTGTAATGTTAGATATAAAAAGTTTTGGGAACGATTGATTAGGAGTGGATATAGATTGCCATGCTAGCTAAAAGAATCTTACCTTGCTTGGACGTGAAGGCGGGGCGGGTAGTCAAAGGAGTTAATTTTGTCAATCTCCAAGATGCTGGCGATCCGGTAGAATTGGCAAAAGTCTATAATCAAGCAGGCGCTGATGAGTTGGTGTTTCTGGATATCACAGCGACTCACGAAGACCGAGGCATCATTATTGATGTCGTCTACCGCACGGCTGAACAGGTATTTATTCCCTTGACTGTGGGTGGCGGGATTCAAAGCTTAAGCATGATTAAAGATTTGTTACGGGCTGGAGCAGATAAAGTCAGTATTAATTCTGCTGCTGTGCGGGAGCCAGAGTTGATTAACAGAGCGAGCGATCGCTTTGGTAATCAGTGTATAGTCGTTGCTATTGATGCGCGGCGGCGGCAAGATCCAACCAATCCTGGTTGGGATGTATACGTCAGAGGTGGACGCGAAAATACTGGCTTAGATACTTTAAATTGGGCAAAAGAAGTCGAACAACGGGGTGCTGGGGAGTTGCTAGTAACGAGTATGGATGCAGACGGCACGCAGGCGGGGTACGACTTGGAATTAACCCGCGCGATCGCTGATTCAGTTCAAATCCCAGTTATTGCCTCTGGCGGCGCAGGTAATTGCGAACACATTTATGCCGCACTAACCACAGGTAAAGCAGAAGCAGCGCTGTTAGCATCACTCCTACACTATGGGCACTTAAGCGTTGCTCAAATCAAAACTTACTTGAGCGATCGCGCTTGTTCAGTACGGTTGCTCCCTTAATAATTCAATCTATCTAAGTAACTACTTCTTTCGTGTTGATGCACAAGTGTATATTTTTTGTTTAAGATATGTAAATAACTTTAAAAATTTTTAAGATATGTTGATACCTATTCTAATTTTTGATGTGGCTTTGGTAGCTTGGTCACTGCACCTGATGGAAGAGGCTTTCTACCATCGAGAATTTTCTTTAATGCTGGCTGGTACCTTAGTAGCGCTTGCTGCCGCTGCTATGCTAGTTGTCTACTTTCTGATGGGCAACTGTATGAGCTATTTAATGCATGTGTCTTAGCACACTTACATTGTTTATTTTGAGATACAAATTATCGAGCGATAGACTTGACAGTTTACTAATTATTAAGCGAGAATATAGAACTCTTAAGGGGTTATAGCTCAGTTGGTAGAGCACCTCAATGGCATTGAGGGGGTCTGCGGTTCGAATCCGCATAGCTCCATACCTGAGAAAGCTGCTCTAGTATGTCGGTTTCGCTTTAGTTAGACAAACAAAGCCCGCTCAAGCGGGCTTCAAAAAAAGTAATTAATGCGGTAGGAGCAGTTGGAATGTTAGCAGAATTCAAAAATCGAGCCGTTAGACTACCAAGCTGGTTTACAAACTTGTTGTTTTACCCGTTTGCGCTTGAGTCTCAATCGGCTTGACATCGCTGTAGCCCATGTTACTAGCGATCGTCCGAAACATCGACATCTGGGCCTCAAAATCAACCCCTTCAAGTTGGGAAAGCAGATTGTTAATTGCTTCTGTTGCTTGGTAGCCTTCTGGCATCCCAACTACCGTATCCCCCATGCCTTGAGCCCAAGCATACCAAACCATCAGTTGGTTGTTTTCTTTTAACGCTCCATAGGCACGGGAATAGTCTGTATCCTCCCGGTTTACAATCTGCCGCATAATTGCCAACTGCTGATCGTCCGACAATTCATAATAATCTCCTAGCAGTATTGGCGCTAGTTGAGGATCGGCAGCAGCTGGGGCAGCTGGGGTGATCGAGTCTCCCATTTTTTCATAAACTAAATAAAACCAAGCTAGTTTTGCATCAGTGTCTAAAGCTTCAAATGCTTGCACTGCATTTTGAGTTTCATTACTAAGCGCTTGAGTAGGCTTGCTCCCATAGCTTGAAGTCATAATGTCATCTCCACAGCAATTTAATAGATCAAGTTTAGGCGTATCAGAGTTGAGTGATTAAAGTCGCCCTCCAAGAGAGAGAGTTTGAGCAATTTGGTATTGTCACATACATTTTTCTTGCAACAGAGGCTGAAAATCTATCTCAATGGAGTAAAAAAGTGGGGGATCACTTTGGTAAAATCACGGCACGAATAGAAAAATTTAAATAGGATTTACCCATGACTGATGAAGTAAAGCCCGATCCCAAGCAAGCTACAACCCAAGAAGCACAATTAGCCGCCGAAAACATAGCTAGTGGTATAGAAGAAACCCCAACGGTTGATTTTGAGGCAGACTACGAAGCCGCACAACAATTTAGCGTCAGTGATGTTGATCGCACTGGGGAAGGTGCGGCAGCAGCTGATCGCGCTACTGCGCCTGATTTTCAAGTTTCTGAACCGGAGGAAACAAAAACAGCAGCACAGGCGACAGGTAATCCCAGCGATTACTTAGACATGGCAGAAGAAGTTGGTTCTCAGACTGAAGCTGGCACTGGCAACGTTAGTGATGATTTAATTAAAAAAGCTTTGGACATGGGTACACCTGGTAGTTCAACTTAGATGCTATTTTGCTAAAGAATCTCTGTTGTGTTAGCTAAGCTTTCCGCAGGGATTGCGCTCAACTAAATTATGGTTGGGCGTTATTTTTTGATTGAAATCTATACCAGTTGGGTTGATTAACCTAGCGAATTCAATTTACAGCTACTACAAATGCCCGTTGCCTCTGAATAAAATAACAATAATTATGTTGATTGTAAGCTTGCTATGACATTAATTAGTTCGTTCGGTTGGTGAATTAAAAAATCTGGATTTTGCTCTGCTAAAACTTCTTGCGAATTAAAACCCCAACTAACTGCGATCGCCTTTATATAACTTTTTCTTGCCGCCTCTATATCTCTAGTCTCATCTCCGACATAAATAACTTCTTCAGAATTTAGATTTTCTTTAATCAAAATCTTGTTAATTATTTTACTTTTGCCAAAAAGTGTTGCTCCTGAATAAATAAAATTAAATAAATCATGCATATTATTCTTTTCCAAAAATAGCATAACATTTTCTTTGGAATTAGAAGTTATGATTAACAGCTGATTACCTTGACCTTTAAGATCTATCAAGGCTTCTTTAATGCCTGAGATTGGTTTTAATCTTTGGATTTCCTTGTTTAACTCTCCTTTAACTTTTCTAATTAAAAACGGCACCTTAAAAATTGAAATGCCTGAATGCTTAATAATTTGTCTAGAGTTTAAGTTTTTAAGTTGAGCGATTTCCGCAATACTTGTTTGCTTATATCCAAAATCTGCCGCTAAACGATTACTAATATTCACGATCGCATCAAGTGTATCGGCGATCGTGCCGTCAAAATCAAAAATAATTACTTTTTCCGTCATTGGTTCGGGTGCATCTCAACTTGATAAAAATAGTTCTACACACCCGCGGCACACTCTAGATTTGCCCTCGCATTCCGCCGCAACATCTCTGGTTTAATTCGCCGTAATGCTGACGCTGGAAACCGCTTGTCCCACTCTTCATTTGAGATTTCAGCTAATTCTGTGAGAGTGGGTGCCAGATTATCAGGGTAAGGCTGAAATTCCGACACATCAGTCTCTTTAGCAAAACGCTGGTTCCAGGGGCAAACATCCTGGCAGATATCACAACCTGCAACCCAACCTTGTAAATGAGGTGCGATTACATCTGGGATCTCATCTCGATTCTCAATTGTATGATAAGCAATGCACTTATTAGCATCTATTACAAATGGATGAGTAATTGCACCCGTGGGACAGGCATCAAGACAACGAGTACAGTTACCACAGTGTTGAGCGTGGGGAACATCTGGCGTTAAATCCAGGTTTGTCAAAACTTCGCCTAAAAATACCCAAGAACCATACTCTCGCGTAATCACATTCCCATTTTTCGCGATCCAACCAATGCCAGCTTGTTGCGCCCAGACTTTATCTTGAACTGGACCAGTATCAGCATAGCAACGCGCTTGAATTCCTGACCCAAGTTCAAGCAGCCAGTTTGTCAGTGCCTTCAGTTTTTTGTGCAAGACTTTGTGGTAGTCGCGCCCCCAAGCATAACGAGAGATCTTAGCATATTCACGACCGTTGGGACGCTGGTGAGGTGTGTAGTAATTGAGAGCGACACAAATGAGCGATCGCACTTCCGGCATCACTAAACTAATATCCTGACGCTTTAGATTCTCCATCCATGCCATATCCGCGTGATAACCCAGCGCCAACCAGGCCTGCAAGCGCTGCACTTCTGGTTCAGGGAGAACATTCACTGTTGCAATCCCAACTTTATGAAATCCTAACTCCAGAGCAAGTTGCTTTACTTGACTGCTGTTAACTAGCGTTTTCACTGGCAATCATATCAATTACATATACTCACAATTATGATTCTATATCCCTGTTTTGTAAAGTTTGCTTGCAGTTTGTAAAGAAGTGTTGTATACGTGGTTACAGGAGATCGGGATTCGTAAACCAAAATATTTGGGATTAAAACCTACAACGAATCCAAATAACGCAAATATGCCCTTGACTCTTGAGTCGGCTCAAACTATTTTCTCTAATACTCAAGTTCCTAGTCCAATTCCAGCCTCCATAGCGCTGTTTGATCAACTCAGCGTTGACGATCAACTGGCTTTACTCTGGTATGCCTACACTGAGATGGGTCGTTCAATTACTCCTGCCGCTGTAGGAGCAGCACGTCTCCAGTTTGCCGAAGGTTTACTAAAGCAAATCAAAGAGATGTCTACTGAAAATCAAATGCAAGTTATGCGAGAGCTTGCTACCAACGCGGACACACCGATCAGTCGTTCCTATGGTGCCTTCAGTGTTAACACCAAGCTGGCTTTCTGGTACGAGCTAGCAGAATTGATGAAACAAGGTCTTGTCGCTCCTGTACCGACTGGATATCAAATGTCTGCGGGTGTCAAAGCAGTCCTAGAAGCAATCCAGAAACTCGATCCGGGTCAGCAAATCACAGTCCTGCGTAACACTGTAGTAGATATGGGATTTGAGTCTACTGTTGCTCCTAGTGGTGAGCCAGCTGCGGAACCCATGTTTGAACGCAGCGAGCCAGCTCCTACTATGATTACTGTGGATGGGATCAAAGAGCCTGCGGTACTAAGCTATTTTGAAGCAATGAACGCAGATGACTTTGAGGCTTCTATTGCTCTATTTACTCCTGACGGTGCTTTGCAACCCCCATTCCAAAAGCCAATTATTGGTCGTGAAGCGATCACTCGATATATGCGTGCCGAAGCACAGGGACTCAATATTATGCCAAAGCAGGGCATATCTGAGGCTCTACCAGATGGCTCTAAGCAGATTAAAATCACAGGCGTAGTCCAAACTCCTTGGTTCGGTGTCAACGTTGGGATGAATATTAGCTGGCGGTTCTTAATAAATCCCCAAGGCAAAATTTTCTTTGTGGCGATTGATATGCTAGCATCTCCTCAAGAACTAATGAACCTGCGCCCTGCTTAAAGAGCAACAGATATTTAGCTTTCAATTCAAGCTTGGCATAATCTTTCCCCAGGAGCAGGTTTTAACCTGCTTTTCTGTCTAAACTAATTTTACTTAACTTTCAGATTTTGCACTAAGCCCAGCGAATGGAATTCGCGGACTATACAGGCGAAGTCCGTTGAGGCGGACTACTGAAAATCAAAGGTTTTAAACCTGTGCCTGTTAGAATTTGTCCGTGTAGCCGAGGTTTCAACCGCAAGGTACAAGATATGAGTTAAGGCTTTTGTTTTGCTAGCCAGAAATATTATGAATGCTGCTGAATCTATACTCCCAACCCAGCCGTCTGTTGATGCCAGCGGGACAAAGAATCTAACTATCGAGGGTATTACAGAACCAACGATATTGCGTTATTTTGAAACGATGAACTCCGGCAACTTTGATGCTACGGCTACCTTATTTACAGCGGATGGAACCCTAAAAGCCCCGTTTGAATCTCCTTTTGTGGGACAAGAAGCGATCGCAGCTTACCTCCATCAAGAAGCCCAAAGCATGAAACTGGAACCCCGCCAGGGAATTGCTGAGACACTAGAAGAACACACTCAAGTTCAAGTATCTGGGACAGTACAAACTTCGTGGTGTGGTGTCAACGTATCCTGGCTATTTGTACTCAACCAACAGCATAAAATTGCCGCCGCCACTGTCAAACTCTTAGCTTCTCCCCAAGAGTTACTAAATATGCAAAAGAAGGGATGAGGGGAGAGAGCAGGGGAGGCAGGGGGAGCAGGGGGAGATGAGGAATTGAATTAAATTTTCTGTCTCCTGTCTCCTCGCTCCTTCTAGCCTACTAAACCAGAGCGCAGGGCGCGGACGGCGGCTTGAGTGCGGTCATCAGCGCAGAGCTTGTTTAAGATATTGCGGACGTGGGTTTTAACTGTACCTACTGTGATGTAGAGCTTTTCGGCAATTATTGCATTGCTACAACCTTCAACAATAAGTTGTAAGACTTCTAATTCCCGTTCCGTTAATGGGTAAGCGGCAATCATCTGGTCATACTCTGCATCAGCTGCATTGATAGAAACGGTTTTGGTGTCAAGCCCTGCTTCACCACCTTCTGGAGTTTGCTGTGCTTGTTGCAGGACAATCCGAGCGATCGCTGGATCGATCCAAGCATTGCCGCTGTGAGTTACACGCAGCGCTTCCAGCAAATTATCGAAACTAATGTCCTTCATACAGTAAGAGTCAGCCCCTGCTGCAAAAGCCGCCATCACTGCCTCTTTGTTATCCCGCAGCGTCAAGATCAATACTTTGGTTTGGGGTACTTCCCCATTCTCAGGTGCAGCTTTGATCTGCCGTGTTAGCTCAATGCCGTCTTTATCAGGTAGGCCGATATCGACAATGGCAATATCTGGGTGAGTTGCTTCTAACAGCTTCAACCCCTCACTAGCATTAGCCGCTTCGCCCACTACTTCAATTTCTTGCCGCTGTTGCAGCGCCGTCCGAATACCTACACGTGTGAGGTCGTGGTCTTCAATTAGAGCAACGCGAATTTTATTCATTGTCAACATCCGCTTCTACAATCGTTAACTTTAAAATCGAATTTCCTAGACTGCTAGGGGTGATTAAGTCGAGATTACCTATCAACAGGGGTAGAGATTTCTCCCATCCAGTTAAATTCAATTTTTAATAATTTTGGCGTAGACGCGAAGCGGCTTGTCGTCCGACATCGCTCCCAACCTTTGATCTAGATTCCAAGAATTAACCTCTTTCTTTAGTGATAGCGCGAAGCGAACTTTGGTGGATAACTTTAGCTGAACCGCAAAATTAAGCAACCTGATACTTTGGGGAGAAACTAGAATACCAACAGTGTGGCTATTGTATCAAGTTTGGGTAGGCAATCTCGTTAATAAGAGCAATCGCCATAAATATTCCCTATTTTTTGATTCCAGCAGCGCTACTCGCCAAGCATTGGTTGTCCCATTTACTGAATTAACTGTATATTATAACACATGCTGCCCATAAATAAATCAGATTTATCAGCACTAGCCCAGCAGACGCAAGACGAGTCTCTTAAGGCGTTGCAGGAAAGTGAGGAGCGATATCGCTCTTTGGTCATTGCCATATCAGAGATCGTTTGGACTACTGACGCTGAAGGACGAGTTGATGATATGCCATCTTGGAGAGCGTACACAGGTCAAAATGTTGAACAAGTGAAAGGTTGGAGTTGGATAGATGCTGTGCATCCAGAAGACCGCGATCGCACTGCCCAAGTTTGGAACTATGCCGTTCTTACTAAAAGTCCTTACAGCACTGAATATCGCATTCGTGCCGCCGATGGCAGCTATCGCTATTTTTCTACCCGCGGTGTACCTGTCTTAGCAGCAGATGGCAGTGTCCGCGAGTGGGTTGGCATCTGCACTGATATTCATGAACGCATTGCAGCGGAAGCAGCACTAAAAACTCGTGCAGAGGAACTAACTTATATTACAGCAGTTTTGGCGCAGACTAATGCCGTTTTAGAAAAACGTAACCAGGAACTCGACCAGTTTGCTTATGTAGCTTCTCACGATTTAAAAGCACCCTTAAGAGCGATCGCCAATCTCTCCGAATGGATTGAAGAAGACATCAGTGATACTCTCAACCCAGAAAACCGACATCAAATGAATCTCCTGCGTGGCAGAGTTCACCGCCTGGAAGCATTAATTGACGGGTTGCTGCAATACTCCCGTGTGGGACGTGTGGCAATTGAAGCCGAATCTGTAGACGTGACAGATTTATTGCAAGAGGTGCTGAATTCCATTGCTCCGCCCCCAGATACCGTTACCATAGAACCTGGAATGCCAACGTTGATAACCCAGCGCTTACCCATGTTTCAGGTGTTTAGTAATCTGATCAGCAATGCCCTTAAACACCACCACAGTTCTGACGGAAAATTAAACATTTCCGTTAAAGACCAAGGGCAATTCTACGAGTTTGCTGTAGCGGACGATGGACCCGGCATTGCGTCTGAATACCACGAGAAAATATTTGGCATCTTTCAAACTTTGCAAGCCCGCGACAAGGCAGAAAACACTGGTATTGGTCTCGCCATCGTTAAAAAAATAGTCGATAGTCTTGGGGGACGTATTCGACTGGAATCTCAGGAAGGCCAAGGAGCAACATTTTACTTTACTTGGCCCAAGTGAAGGAGTATGCCCTAAGAAATAGGCATTAAGAACTAAGTAATTATTATATTAGCCGAAACCCTACCAAATGATTGATGCTACAACTGCACTAATCATAAAATATGGAGTACATAACGCTCAATGATAGAAAATAATATGACTAACATTCTGCTTGTCGAAGATGACGAAGTGGATGTAATGAACGTACAACGGGCGTTTAAAAAAAATAACATTAAAAATCCACTTTATATTGCGAATAATGGGTTAGAAGCCTTGGTCATGCTTCGTGGCAATGGTAATCCACCGTTAGTTCCGCCAGAGCAAAGAATCATTTTGCTCGACCTGAATATGCCTAAAATGAATGGTATTGAGTTCTTACGTGAATTACGTGCTGACCCACAATTGAAACTGATTCCGGTGATTGTGCTAACCACGTCAAATGAAGATAGAGATAAGGTGGAGGCTTACAATTTAAATGTAGCTGGATATATTCTTAAGCCTGTTACATTCTCAAGTTTTGTAGAAGCAGTGGCAACATTGAATAAATACTGGACATTAAGTGAAATACCGTAATAATTTAAGTCAAAATAATTTAAGTTAAAAGTCAAAAGAAAGAATTTTGAGGTTTGCCTCTTGACTTTTTAAAGTATATGGAAGAAACAGTCAAAATTTTGGTAGTGGATGACGATGAAGTAGACCGAATGGCAGTACGTCGGGCGCTCAAAGTTGCTGGTGTACAAATGGAACTGTTAGAGGTAGGTGATTGTGCTGGAGCGATCGCCACTTTACAACAGCAATCGGTTGACTGTATCTTCCTCGATTATCGCCTGCCAGATGGCGACGGACTTAGCCTTGTTCAGGAGGTGCGCTCTCTGGGGATTACGGTTCCCGTGGTTGTATTGACTGGACAAGGAGATGAAAAAATTGCTGTTCAGTTGATGAAAGCTGGGGCTTGCGACTATCTTTCTAAGGCAAATTTATCGCCAGAAACCTTATACCAAACCCTCCGCCAGACAATTCGCGTTCATCGAGCCGAAATTGAGGCAGCACTAGCAAACGAGAAACTGCGGGAAAGTGAAGAACGCTATCGGTTAGTTTTAGAAGGTTCTAACGACGGAATATGGGATTGGTATTGCACTACAGACGAAGTTTACTGTAACGAACGGCTGCTGGAAATTATTGGAGTATCGCGTTCAGAATTTAGCTTTACTCCAACGGCGTTCACCGAACTCATGCATCCAGAAGATTTACCAAGAATTCAAGCAGTAATCAAAGCGCATCTGACTCGCGGGGAAAAATGTGAGGCAGAGTTTCGGATGCGCCATGCTTCAGGGGAGTACCGCTACTGCATTGCTAGAGGCAAAGCCCAGCGCGATGATCGGGGCTGTCCTTTACGAATGTCGGGCATTATTAGCGATATCACTGAGCGCAAGCAGCTAGAAGAGGCGCTAAGGATCAGTGAATCCCGTTTTAGACGCTTGGCTGAGGCAAATATTATTGGGATCATCTTGACGGATCTAGACGGCAATATTTTAGAAGCAAATCAAGCTTTCTTAGAAATGTTGGGCTACACCAGGCGGAATTTAATTACAGAAGGACTGCATTGGCTGGAATTGACACCGCCAGAATATGCACTTCTAGATCAGTGGGCGATCGCGGAACTCAAAACAACTGGGGTGTGTGCCTCCTTTGAGAAAGAATGTATCCGCAAAGATGGCAGTCGCGTCCCAATTTTGCTGGGTGCTGCCTTAGTAGAACACCTCCAAGAAACAGCTATTTGCTTTGTGATTGACCTGAGTGAGCGCAAGCAGTCGGAGGCAGAAATTGTCAAACTAAACCGGGACTTAGAGCGCCGTGTTAGTGAACTGCAAGCATTACTAGATGTAATTCCAATTGGAATTGCGATCGCCCAAGACCCCCAGTGTCAACATATCCGGGTAAACCCAACGCTTGCCAGGCTGTTAAAGTTGCCACCTACTGCCAATGCCTCCAAAAGTGTTCCCGCAGCGGAACAGCCATTCTACAAGGTGTACAACAACGGTAGAGAACTGGAGGCTTTTGAGCTACCCATGCAGTACGCCGCCAGCGAAGGCGTTGAAGTTTTGGATAGAGAGCTTGACTTAGTCGTTCAAGAAGGTGAGCCGTTTGTAAAGCTGGTTGCTAATGCCACACCGCTGTTTGACGAACAGAGAGAAACCAGGGGTAGCGTTGGCGTTTTTTGGGATATCACCGAGCGCAAGCGGGTAGAGGAACAAGAGCGATTTCTTGCTGAAGCTAGCGCTCTACTTGTAGCCTCTCTAGACTACAAAACCACCTTAGAAAATCTAGCAAGCCTTGTAGTACCCCAACTAGCAGACTGGTGTACGATTCATATCGTTGAGCGGGACGGATCTTTACACACAGTAACCATAACCCACGCAGATCCCTTAAAGCAGGAGTGGGGACAGGAGGTGCAGCGCCGCTATCCCCTCAATCCAAATTTACGCTACGGCATACCGCAGGTAATACACACCGGTAAGTCAGAGTTCTACCCAGAAATTTCCGACTCGTTCTTGGTGGCGATCGCGAATGACGCAGAGCATCTCCAGATCTTGCGTGAAGTGGGCTTAAAGTCCTTAATCTGTGTACCGATGAAGGCGCGGGGACGCACACTAGGCGCAATCAGCTTTGTGTTGGCATCGGGTCATCGCCGCTATAATCAAGCGGATCTAGTCTTTGCGGAAGATATCGGTAGCCGTGCGGCGTTAGCAGTTGACAATGCGCGTTTATATCAAGAAGCAAATGCAATTGGCGAAAACTTGCGTCAGGCAATCATTATTCTCGGTGAACAGCAACAACAACTGCGAGTGTTACAGCGGATAACTAATCTTTTGAACCAGCGACTGACTAATTTGCCGAGCTTATTGCAGGTGATGGTAGAGGCAGTTTGTGATGGCATTCCAGAGGCTGAATTTTGCCTGATTGTACTCTACAACAACCAAAACAATGAGTTGGAACTAACTGCTACAGCTGGGCTGGGTAGGGAAAGATTACTTTTAACAGAGCTATTTGATACTAGTGAAGGGTTGTTAAGTCGGGTGTTCTTGACCGGAAAATCTCAGTTAATTCAAAGGCAAGCGGGGAACTGGGGAGCTGGGGAAGTAGAGGGGACAAGGGGACAAGGGGATACTTTATCAATCCTCCCCCCATCTCCCCCTCCCCCCATCTCCCCCTCCTCTTCCTTGCCAGATTCAATTTATGCGGTGGCGATCGAGTCAGCATTGGCAGGAAGGCTGGGGGTGTTAGCAATTGGTAACTGGACGAATCCTGATGCTTTTGATGTGGAAGATCAGAATCTCCTGGATGCTGTGGGCGAACAAGCGGCGATCGCAATTAATAATGCCCGGATGATTAACGCCTTAGAAGAGCGAGAAGAACGCTTAGGCGTGCAAAACGAAACCTTGGCGCAACAAAACCGCGAATTGGAATTAACCAGGCAGCAGATCGAGCGACAGAACCTGCAATTAATAGAAGCAGCACGCCTTAAGTCCCAGTTTATTGCCACCATGTCTCATGAACTCCGTACCCCCATGAATGCTGTGATTGGCTTTGCCCAGGTGTTGTTGCGCCAACGCACAGCCGCACTGAGTGCTGCTCAAATAGACATGGTGCAACGCATTCTGAACAATGGCAAAAATCTCCTATCGCTAATTAACGATATCCTTGACCTTTCCAAAATTGAAGCTGGTCGTCTGGAACTTAAACTAGAACAAATTAATCTCGCCCAGCTGGTATTGACAACGATCGCCGAACTCCAGCCTCTTGCCGAACAAAAGCGGTTATCTTTGAAGGTTAATGCCCAACTGCACAACCCAATCATAGTTAACGATAGTAATTGTCTGCGACAGGTTCTGGTCAACCTCCTCTCCAACGCGATTAAGTTTACAGAAACTGGCAGTGTGGAAGTGACTATAGGCGAATCTCCAATGCAGGTAGCGCTTCAGGTTAAGGATACTGGTATTGGCATTGCCGAGTCTGATCAAACGCATATTTTTGAAGAATTCCGCCAAGCCGATCAAACTACCACGCGCAAGCATAGCGGTACTGGTTTAGGGCTAGCAATTACCAAGTCTTTAGTACATATTATGAAGGGAATAATTACAGTTGAAAGTGAGGTAGGTCAGGGTTCCATTTTCCGCGTTCAACTACCCCGCCAGGTTAAAGAGTAGGGGAGCAGGGGGAGCAGGGGGAGAAATAGAAAATCTCCAAAATTTAGTCCATAGCTCCTAATCTGCTAGCCTGAATTTAGCAGTGGATAATTAGGAGCATTAGTGATGAGCGCGATGCCCTCCTAAGGGGCTTGCCCGTTGGGCTCACACTGCTTGTTACTTGAAGCCGCTGATAGTAGGAGAAACAAATGGGTCACGACATCATTGTCGTTGGAGCCTCCGCAGGTGGAGTAGATGCACTTTGTCAATTGGTGGGTGATTTATCACCAGATTTGCCAGTTGCAGTCTTTGTCGTGCTACACATCTCACCCGAAGGTACGAGTGTTCTGCCTAATATTCTGAACCGTCGTCGCCAAAAGCGTTATCAGGACGGTTCTCTGCGAGCTGCCCACGCCAAAGACAGCGAGGCAATTGAACACGGACGAATTTACGTCGCCCCACCAAATCAGCACCTACTACTTAAAGATGGATACGTTCGTCTAGCACGTGGACCCAAAGAAAACAGCCATCGCCCCGCTGTCGATCCTCTATTTCGTACAGCTGCACAAGTATACGGCAGGCGCGTCGTCGGTGTAGTGTTATCAGGCACTCTGGATGATGGTACTGCGGGTCTTGCGGCAGTGAAGCAACAAGGCGGTGTAGCTGTTGTTCAAGACCCTAACGAGGCTCTGTATTCTGGAATGCCAATCAGCGCGATCGAGAATGTAGATGTTGACCATATCTTACAAGTGTCTGACATTGCAGCCGTCTTGAATCACCTAGCTTATAAGCCTGTACAAGAAGGAGAAAAGGGCGTGTCTAGGAATATGAAAATGGAATCTGATATGGCAGAACTGGAGTTGGCGGCGATGCAGAGCAGCGATCGCCCTGGAACACCTTCAGCTTTTGCCTGTCCAGAATGTGCTGGGGTACTTTGGGAACTGGATGAAGGAGGAGTGCTGCGATTCCGCTGCCGCACGGGTCACGCTTACTCGGTAGGGACTCTATTGGTGGAACAGTCCCAGGCGCAGGAAGCGGCTATGTGGAGTGCGCTGAGGGCCCTAGAAGAGAAAGCATCACTGACAGAGCGCATGGCAATTCGGGCACGCGATCGCAACCAACCTTTTTCGACGAAGCATTTTGAAAAGCAAGCGCAGGATTTGCGGCAGCGGGCAACCCTTGTCCGACAACTGCTCCTCAAGGGTGAAGGTAATGGTCAGTTGTCAGTCAACACTCAGATGGGACAGGAGCAGGAGGGTAGAGCAGGGGGAGCAGGGGGAGCAGGGGAAGTAGGGGAAGCAGGGGAAGCAGATAATGTTATTCCGTCCCTTCCACAAGTAGTAGTTTGCGCCTCATCTGCTGGTGGGCTAAATGCTTTAAGCAATTTTCTATCGGCACTGCCAGCGGACTTGCCGGCAGCAATAGTTATAGTGCAGCATTTGAGTCGTGAACACTCCAGCCAGCTAGCTGATATCTTGAATCAACGCACACCTTTGACGGTGAAAGAGGCAAAGAGTGGGGATTGGTTAGAACTAGGGAAAGTCTACATTGCTCCTCCAAATCACCACCTGCTGATTGACCCGGATGGAACTTTCAGCTTGTCAAAGACAGAACTAGTACATTTTGTGCGTCCCTCAGCTGACCTACTGTTTGAGTCAGCGGCGGCTACATTCAAAGACAGAGTGATCGGTGTAGTTCTTACGGGCAAAGGACAAGACGGTGCGATGGGAGTGCAGGCGATTAAAAAAATGGGCGGCAGGACGATCGCCCAGGATCAGGCAACTTCCGAATGTTTCAGTATGCCTGAAGCAGCGATTAACACTGGTAGCGTCGATTGGGTTGTGCCTTTAGACGAGATTGCTACCACACTGATGAATTTATTAACTGAACAGCATAAGAGAGCAGGGGGGGCAGGGGGAGATGAGAAGAGAAGCAATTAAAGACCATAAAGATTTAGAAGTTTATAAAATGGCGTTTAATGCAGCCATGAAGATTCTTGAAGTGTCTAAAAAGTTTCCGGTAGAGGAACGTTACTCACTAACCGACCAAATTCGTCGGTCTTCACGTTCTGTTTGTGCTAATTTGGCTGAGGCTTGGCGGAAACGGCGCTATGAAGCAGCTTTTGTAGCTAAATTAAACGACTGTGAAGCAGAATCAGCTGAAACCCAAACTTGGATTGAGTTTGCTGTCAAGTGCAACTATATGGATGTGGAAGCAGGGCGAGAACTGTACGGAACATACAACCAAGTTTTAAGTGGTTTAGTAAACATGATTAATAACCCATCACCCTGGCTAATTAAGCATTAAGCTCCCCCTGCTTCCCCTGCCTCCCCTGCCTCCCCTGCCTCCCCTGCCACCAAATGACCCCAGACGTTAACCCTGAATTTGAAAACCTGCTGAACTACATTAAACGCAATCGTGGGTTTGATTTCACTGGCTACAAGCGCTCTACTTTGATGCGTCGAGTGCAGAAACGGATGCAGGTACTCGGAATTGAGAATATCAGCGAATATATGGATTGTTTGGAGGTGGACTCGCAAGAATTTGTTCACTTGTTCAATACAATTTTAATTAATGTCACCTCTTTTTTTCGCGATTACTCAACCTGGGAGTACGTGGCAGCGCAAATTATCCCCCGGATCGTTGCCGATAAAGAACTAAATGAACCAATCCGATTTTGGAGTGCTGCATGTGCCTCTGGACAAGAAGCCTATACCTTAGCGATCTTGCTGGCGGAAATTTTGGGGGTGGAAGAGTTTCGTTCCAGGGTCAAAATATACGGCACGGATGTGGACGCAGAGTCCATCCACCAAGCGCGTCAGGCAACCTACGATATTAAGGAAGTAGCGGATATCCCGCCAAAGTTGCTGGAAAAGTATTTTGAGCACTTTGATGGTCGCTACACATTTCGTAAAGACCTGCGCCGCTCGGTAATTTTTGGTCGCCACAACCTGGTTCAGGACGCACCTATCTCTCGAATTGACTTGTTGGTGTGCCGCAACAGTCTAATGTATTTCAATAGCGAAGCCCAAACCAAAATTATCACCCGATTTGCCTTTGCCCTCAAGGACGGCGGCTTTCTATTTTTAGGTAAAGCAGAGATGTTGCTCAACCACCATAAAACTTTCAAAGCCGTAGATTTAAAGCGACGCATCTTCATCAATGTCGGGAAAGCCAATAAGCGCGCGATCGCGCGCTTATTGCCGCAGAATATTAATAACGAGGGAGTTAATTACCTAGTGAGTGATGTAAGTCTCCGCGATGTTACTTTTGACCTGAATCCGCAAGTTCAGGTTGTGGTAGATCTAAATGGCTTAATCACTTTAGCCAACGAACGCGCGCGATCACTGTTTGGTTTCAACTCCAAAGATATGAACTACCAACTGCAAGATTTGCAACTTTCTCACCGAGCTGGCGAATTGCGTTCTTGTATCGACCAAGCAGCTGCTGAACTCCGACCAATCACCATGAGTAATGTCGAGTGGACAACTATCTCTGGTGATAGCCAGTATTTTGAGGTGCAGGTTACACCGCTCTCTGACCTGAACAATATTCTACTGGGCATAAGTATTACCTTCATTGATACCACTCGCTCTAAACGGTTGCAGGAGGAACTCGAACACTCCAATAAAGAGTTGGAAATGGCTTATGAAGAACTACAATCTACCAATGAAGAGCTAGAGACTACCAGCGAGGAACTACAATCATCCAACGAAGAGTTAGAGACTACCAATGAAGAACTACAATCTACCAACGAAGAGTTGGAAACAATGAACGAGGAACTGCAATCCTCCAATGAGGAATTGCAGACGCTTAATGAAGAACTCCGCCTCCGCAGCAACAAATTTAACGAAGCTAACAGCTATTTAGAGGCGCTCCTTGCCAGTCTACGTGGCGGTGTCGCGGTTGTAGATCGGGACCTACAAGTTCAAATTTGGAACAATAAAGCTGAAAATTTGTGGGGTTTGCGAACCGCTGAAGTCCAAGGACAGCACTTTTTGAACTTGGATATTGGTCTGCCGGTAGAGCAACTACTACAGCCGATCCGAACTTGCCTCCTGGGACAAGTTGATTATATGGAAGTGACTCTGGAAGCTATAAGTCGTCGTGGTAAAGCGATTAATTGTAAAGTTACCTGCACGTCAATGATTAACACGGCACGAGAAATTCGCGGGGTGATTTTGTTGATGGAAGAAACTGGAGACGTAGAGAAGTGAAATCTTAAATAAATCTATAATCTACCTTTCAATTAGTTTCTATCATCCCTAAAGTAGAGCAAATATAAATTTGTAGCTGTATATAGTTAAGCTAAATATAGCAATTGTACATAAGCTATTAAATTTAATTGTGGGGTAGGCTTTCAGCATGCGGAGGCTTGCCTGCCCTACCCTTTATAATTCAAATTAAATTGCTGTATGTGCTGTTTTTCAAAAGCTTGATGTTCTAATCTATTTATTAGCGTTTACGAGTAACGTTTCACCCTAACATTAAGTTTTTCAAACATAAATTTTAACTATTGGATTTGCATAGTTTAATCAATTTAATAAAATTAGTGGTTCAGGTGGAAGAACAAATTGGTAGAAACTTTGGGGAAAGCGTAGACAATTTTGTCCAGAAGATAGATATAGTCCGGCGACGCGCTGCTGACTTACAACAACGTGCTGGCGAATTGTCTTTGCCGCAACTAGACATAACACCGGCAGCCTTGGAGGAACTCGAAACCGCATTAGAAGAGTTGAACGTAGCAGAGGAAGAACTAAGAGCGCAGAATGAGGAATTGGCTTTAGCGCGTGACTGTGTAGAAGCAGAACGTCAACGGTATCATGAGTTGTTTGAGTTTGCCCCAGATGGCTACATAGTAACTGATGCTGTAGGAATAATTTGGGAGGCTAATCGCACGGTTGCCAAGATGTTTAACGTTTCTCCCGATAAGTTAATTGGCAAACCGTTAGCTAACTTTGTCCCCTATCAAGAACGTCGTTGCTTTCGTGCCAAACTGAACCAACTACGCCAACTCGATTGGATGCAGGAGTGGGAAGTACAACTTTGTCCCCGCAAGGGTACACCCTTTGACGCTGCCGTGACGATATCTACTGTCCGTGACTGGGAAGGCAAGACTCTTGGTTGGCGCTGGCTCGTGCGCGATATCACGGTACGCAAGCAGGCTGAAGCACAAATCCGTAACATGCAAATGCAGAACCTGCAACTCCAAGAAACAGCACGGCTGAAATCGCATTTTTTGGCGATTATGTCTCACGAATTACGTAGTCCAATGAATGCGATTATTGGCTTTTCCCAACTACTGCTGCGCTACCCCCAGCATCCGCTTGCTCCTAAGCAAGAAAATATGGTACAGCGTATTCTTAGCAGCGGCAGACACCTACTGACCTTAATCGATGATATTCTGGACTTCTCGAAACTGGAGTCTGGTCACCTTGAACTTAAACTGGAAGAATTAAACTTGGTTGAACTGATGAGCGCTACTACAGAAGAAATGCGTTCTTTAGTTGAGCAGAAGAATTTGACACTGGAAGTTCACTTAAATCTCGCTAATCCTGATATTGTCAACGACAAGATTCGCGTGCGCCAAGTCTTGGTAAACTTGCTGTCCAACGCGATTAAGTTCACCGAAACTGGCAGCGTTCAAGTAGAAGTGTGGGAATTGTCTGCAAGTCGAGTAGTAATCGCAATTAAGGACACAGGAATCGGCATTGCGGAGTCCGAGAGAGCGCATATTTTTGAGGAGTTTCGCCAAGGGAATCAAACCTTAACCCGCGAACACGGTGGCACTGGTTTAGGACTGACGATTACCAATCGCTTAGTTTGCATGATGCAAGGTAAGATTACGGTTGAGAGTAAACTGGGTGAAGGATCGACTTTTCGAGTAGAAATTCCCCGCAAGGTATTAAGTCAGCAAAGGTGCATAAATGATACCTGTGCTTCTTAAGAACCGCCGAATTGAATTCGCGGCTACACAGACCGGAGGCGGAGCGTCTCCGGCTCCGCAAAACCTGCCTCCGCAGGTTAGAAGAATTATTGATTTGAGTCCGCCTACGCGGACTTAGTTTGTATAGTGGTGACTTATAGTCGCATTTAGTTAAGCCGTTCTGCTTATAGTCACATCTAGTTGAGCCGTTCTGCCAGTCTGAGTTTAGCAGAGCGCGATCGCGGATTTTGAGCTATCTCATCGGAAGTAGCAATAATTGGTTTTTTTGTCAATACTTGCAATGACACTGAAGCCCTTAAACTATGCTTTACTATGCGATCTTCTAGACTGTGAAAACTAATAATTCCCATCCTGCCACCTGATACTAACCATTCGGGTGCGCGGTGCAAAAAAGTTTCTAGAGAAGTTAATTCCTCGTTAACTACAATTCGCAGCGCTTGAAAAACACGGGTAGCGGGGTGGATTCTACCATAGCGATATTGCCTAGGTACACAAGATGCGATCGCCTCTGCTAATTCGGTAGTTGTTTCAAACGGACGCTCTTGCACCACCCGCCGCGCAATTCGCCGCGATAGTCGTTCTTCTCCGTATTTAAAGAAAATATCCGCTAGCTGGGTTTCATCCCAGTGATTAACAATGTCAGCTGCTGTGAGCAATTGTCGCCTGTCCATCCGCATATCCAAAGGCGCAGAGTTACGAAAACTAAAGCCGCGTTCAGCCTCATCTAGATGATAAGAGCTAACACCTAAGTCTGCTACTATACCATCAAACATTACTTTATTCGGCTGATAATCAGCAAAATTACTCAGGACAAATTGGACGCGATCCCGATAAGGAGCAAGCTGGTTTTTCGCTGCGGCGATCGCCTGCTGATCTCGGTCAATAGCCGTTACGCGAATATCCGGTGCTGCTGCCAAAATTAATTCACTGTGGCCGCCACCCCCCACTGTCGCATCCAAATAATGCCCACCTGGACGCACTGCCAAGCCTGCAATTAACTCCCGACTCAACACTGGCACATGAACAAAAGCCTGTGCCTCGCCACCCTGAATCCCAAGCTCCATATAATTAAAGAAGTGCAACAAAATTGAACATCAAGCAAAAGCTTTATAGTGCCGCTTCTCTCTAACTTACTGCTAACTTCGCGCTACTCTCTTGGCGTTAACGCACTTCACTTAACCAGTTACAACTTAAAATCCTTATAAACAGGAAATTACTGATCTATGGCAAGGCTAGAAACTAGAACTGAACCCATGGTGCTCAACATGGGACCTCACCATCCCTCCATGCATGGAGTGATGCGGTTGATTATGACTCTGGATGGCGAGGATGTAGTAGATTGCGAACCGGTAATGGGCTACCTGCACCGGGGCATGGAAAAAATTGCCGAGAATCGCACCAACCTTATGTACGTCCCTTACGTCAGTCGGTGGGACTATGCAGCGGGGATGTTCAACGAAGCTGTCACGGTTAATGCTCCAGAAAAGCTAGCTGATATTCCAGTACCAAAACGCGCTAGCTACATTCGCGTACTCATGCTGGAATTGAACCGGATTGCAAATCACCTACTTTGGTTAGGCCCATTCTTAGCAGATGTCGGCGCTCAAACTCCCTTTTTCTACATCTTCCGCGAACGGGAGATGATTTACGATCTGTGGGAAGCCGCAACTGGTTATCGGATGGTCAATAATAATTACTTCCGTATTGGCGGAGTTGCCGTCGATTTGCCCTACGGCTGGGTAGATAAGTGTTCTGACTTCTGTGACTACTTTTTGCCCAAAGTAGACGAGTATGAGCGCCTGATCACCGATAACCCAATCTTCCGACGGCGAGTTGAAGGTGTCGGCACTATCACCCGTGAAGATGCAATTAACTGGAGTCTTTCCGGTCCGATGCTGCGGGCTTCTGGGGTGAAATGGGATCTGCGGAAAGTTGATCACTACGAATGCTACGACGACTTCGACTGGGATGTGCAGTGGGAAACTGTTGGTGATTGCTTTGCCCGATACTTAGTGCGGATTCGAGAAATGCGCGAATCGGTCAAGATTCTGCGCCAAGCGATCGCGGGGCTTCCTGGCGGTCCTTACGAAAACCTGGAAGCGAAGCGGATGACAGCAGGTCCAAAATCTGAATGGAGTGGCTTCGATTATCAGTACATTAGTAAGAAGATATCTCCCACCTTTAAAATTCCCAAGGGCGAGATTTACTCTCGTGTTGAAAGTGGCAAAGGTGAACTGGGAATTTATCTAGTTGGGGATGATAATGTCTTCCCCTGGCGCTGGAAGATTCGCGCAGCCGATTTCAACAATCTCCAGATTTTACCCCAACTGCTACGGGGCATGAAGGTTGCTGATATTGTGGTAATTCTGGGCAGTATTGACATTATCATGGGGTCTGTAGACCGCTAGTTAATAACTGGGGAGTAGGAAGTAGAGACATTCTTCCTACTCCCTTTTTATTTGTTGCCGGACAAAGTGCCGCAGCAAAACAGCTTAAAATTGAGGTACATCTATCCAACAAGTTGTCAAGGGGAGGTTGCTGAGATGGCAAGGATAGAAACCCGAACTGAACCCATAGTACTCAACATGGGTCCCCATCATCCCTCCATGCATGGGTGCTTCAGATTGATTGCGACTTTGGATGGCGAGGATGTGGTGGATTGCGAACCAGTACTGGGTTACCTGCACCGAGGCATGGAGAAAATTGCTGAGAACCGCACCAACATCATGTATGTCCCCTACGTTAGTCGCTGGGACTATGGAGCCGGGATGTTCAATGAAGCTGTCACGGTGAATGCGCCAGAACAGCTAGCTGATATTCCAGTACCAAAACGCGCCAGCTACATTCGCGTCATTATGCTGGAATTAAACCGAATTGCCAATCACTTGCTGTGGTTGGGTCCGTTCCTACTTGATGCAGGTGCTGGAACCCCCTTCTTCTACATCTTCCGAGAACGAGAGCTAATTTATGATCTGTGGGAAGCCGCTACGGGTTATCGGATGGTTAACAACAACTACTTCCGCATTGGCGGAGTTGCGATTGATTTGCCCTACGGCTGGCTTGATAAGTGCAAAGACTTTTGTGATTACTTTGACACCAAGGTTGATGAATACGAGCGCTTAATTACCGAAAACCCAATTTTCCGCCGTCGGGTGGAAGGTGTCGGCACCATCAGTCGTGAAGATGCTATCAATTGGGGGCTTTCCGGTCCGATGCTGCGGGCTTCGGGTGTGAAATGGGATCTGCGGAAAGTTGACCACTACGAATGCTACGACGACTTCGACTGGGAAGTGCAGTGGGAAACCGCTGGTGATTGCTTTGCTCGGTATTTAGTGCGGATTCGGGAAATGCGCGAATCAGTCAAAATTCTGCGCCAAGCCATTAAGGAAATTCCTGGTGGTCCTTATGAGAACCTAGAAGCCAAACGTCTAGCAGCAGGACAAAAATCTGAGTGGAATGGCTTTGATTACCAGTACATTAGTAAGAAAATTGCCCCCACGTTTAAGATTCCTCAAGGTGAGCATTATGTCCGCATCGAAAGTGGGAAAGGGGAGTTGGGCATTTATTTGATTGGGGATGATAACGTCTTCCCTTGGCGGTGGAAGATTCGTCCAGCCGATTTCAATAACTTGCAGATTTTACCCTACATCTTACGTGGGGTGAAAGTTGCCGATATTGTGGTAATTCTGGGTAGTGTTGACATCATTATGGGATCGGTAGACCGTTGACCGCACAATCAGTAAATGCAGTAAACGATTTCAATCCGGCGCTGTGTGATGTATTAGCCCGTCGCATTGCCGAATCTCCCCAGCAGCACATTTCCTTTGCCGAGTATATGGATCTGGTGCTGTATCACCCCCAGCACGGCTACTATGCGACCAAAGCGATAAATATTGGGCAGCAAGGAGACTTTTTTACCTCACCTCACCTCGGCCCTGACTTTGGTGAGTTGCTGGCTGAGCAATTTGTCCAGATGTGGGGAATTTTAGGGCGTTTTCTGCCTTTTACGCTGTTGGAAATAGGAGCAGGTCAAGGTTTTTTAGCAGCAGACATCCTGGAATACTTGGAACGACACTATCCAGATTTTTTTGCGGCGCTGGACTACGTTATCGTTGAGCGGTCAGATGCTTTGAAGCAGCAACAGCAGCAACGGTTGCAGAATTTGGGCGATGCCTTCGGCAAGGACTTTGTCCAACGCCTCAGATGGTGCAGCCTAGAGGAAATTCCAGCTGGTTCAATTACGGGTTGCTGTTTTTCCAATGAACTAGTAGATGCTTTGCCCGTGCATCAGTTCATGATTCAAGAAGGACAACTACGGGAGATTTATGTCACTACAAAGGATGGATTCAATTTTGAGGAAGTAATAGGTGCTTCTACACCGCTGTTGGCTGAATATTTTGATTTGGTAGGAATTAAATTGCCATCTAGCGCCTACCCAGACGGCTACCGGAGTGAAGTTAACCTGGCAGCCTTAGACTGGCTAAAAATGGTAGCAAGTCGGCTACAGCACGGGTATCTATTAACAATTGATTATGGCTACCCAGCTAGTCGTTATTACAGCCCCGCGCGATCGCAAGGGACGCTACAGTGCTACTACCGCCACCGACACCATAACAACCCGTATCTAAATATTGGGCGACAAGATATTACAGCCCATGTAGACTTCACCGCCTTGGAGCGTTGGGGTGAAATATGTGGATTGGCTAATCTTGGTTTTACGCAGCAGGGATTGTTTTTGATGGCGTTGGGCTTAGGCGATCGCCTTGCTGCCCTCTCCAGCAGTGGTCAAGGTCTTGCGCCCCTGTTACAGCAAAGAGAGGCACTACACCAGCTGATAGATCCCACAGGTTTAGGCGGGTTTGGTGTCTTGGTTCAGAGTAAAGGACTTTTAGAAACCACACAACGTCTGAAGGGTTTGAGTTCACTTAGTATCTAATCAAGTCAAGCTTTGTTTGATAACGGCGACTTACAGTCGCTTGGTACAAGATATCAAAGGACATTAGAGATAATTTAATCAAGTCGTTAGGTGGTCAAGAGAAAGGATAGTGCGTCAAAAAGATGTGGGTTTAGTAAAGTAAAGAATCAATTATCACGTTGCTTGAGCAATGGAATGTCGGCTCTGTGGTTACGCTAAGACCCATAAACACGGCAAGATGCCCAATGGACATCAACGCTATTTCTGCCATCAGTGCAAGCAAACCTTCTCGGAGAGCTTTGATACCCTTTACTACTATCGACATGTCAGTCCAGAACAGATCCAACAGGTGTTACAGGCGCACAGCGAAGGCACCAGTTTGCGAGGCATTGGTCGTATTAGCGGTTTGGCTTACAACACAGTTGTGAGTATTGTTCGCTCATCAAGTGCCAGAGCTTTGTTAGTCCATAACAAGCAGGTTGAACAGGTCACGACGGAGGAGGTGAGTGGTGACGAGATGTGGTCATTTGTGCAAAAAAACAGAAGCAATGTTTCCCAGAGGAATTAGACGTGGGAGATTGTTGGATTGGAATCAGTTTGGCGGATTCGAGTGGATTGATTTTGGCAGCACGAGTGGGTAAACACACCGATGAACTGATTGAGGAACTGGTGGTGAGCACAGAAGGAAAAACGAATTGCAAGCGATGGAACAGTGATGATTGGGGAGGGTATCAACGGGTGCTGCCACCTGAAATTCTGCACTACATCGGCAAAGACAAGACGCAACGATTGGAGCGGACTAATGGCATCGTGAGGCAACAGACTGGCAGATGGCATCGACGGCAGAATAAATTTGGCAAAGTGTGGGAGCAGACAAAAGTAACAACGCGATTAGTGGTGAGTTATTTCAATTGGATTTGGCAGCATAGTCGATT
>JBGTCQ010000136.1:0-15465 GCA_041748755.1 Chroococcidiopsidaceae cyanobacterium
GGGCGCTTGCGAGTGCCATCCTCTGCCACATACTCTAAATCAAACCGCTCTGGCAAGTTGTAATCTACCTGGACTGTACCCAGCTGCCATTCCCTATCTAAAGCATCCCGGACAATAAAATCTAGCTTGGGACCATAAAAAGCAGCTTCCCCAATGCCTTCAAAGTGTTCCATCCCTAAAGTTTCGACTGCACGTCTAATTGCACTTTCAGCTTTGTCCCACGCCTCATCTGAGCCAATATATTTATCTGAAGCTGGATCGCGGAAACTGAGTCGCGCTTTAAAGTTCTGCAATTGCAGACTCTTGAACACCGACAAAATCAAATCTACAACGTTGAGGAATTCACTGTCCAACTGTTCTGGCGTTACAAATAGGTGGGAGTCATCCACCGTAAAGCCCCGCACTCGTGTCAAACCGCCCAACTCACCTGACTGCTCATAGCGGTAGACAGTACCAAATTCCGCGAGACGCAGGGGGAGTTCTCGGTAGGAGCGCAATTCGCTCTTATAGATTTGGATGTGGAAAGGACAATTCATTGGCTTGAGAACGAAGCCCTGTTCTTCAGCTGCCTGCTCATCCTCTGCCATCAAGGGAAACATATCTTCTTTGTACTTTTGCCAGTGTCCAGAGGTTTTGAATAAATCAACTCTGGCAATGTGGGGCGTTACTACGGGCAAATAACCGCGTTTAACTTGTTCCTGCTGGAGGAAGTTTTCCAGAAGACTCCGCAATATTGTTCCTTTAGGTGTCCACAATGGTAACCCTGGTCCCACTTCATCGCTAAAAATAAACAACCCCAGTTCCTTCCCTAGCCGCCGATGATCTCGCCGCAGTGCCTCTTCTTTGCGACGTTTGTATTCAGCCAACTGTTCTGGCGTTTCCCATGCAGTGCCATAAATGCGTTGTAGCTGTGCCTTGGTTTCATCCCCCCGCCAATAAGCTCCAGCAACACTTTCTAATTCAATTGCCTTGGGGTGCAACTCGCTGGTGTTTTCTAAATGCGGCCCAGCACATAAATCCCACCACTGATCGCCCAAGTGGTAAATCGTGATCGGTTCCTCGATACCTTCGAGAATTTCTAGTTTGTAAGGCTCATTAATTTCCTTAATCCGGCGTTCAGCTTCCTCGCGATTCACTTCTTCCCGAACTACAGGCAGTTTTCGATTGATGATCTTAATCATCTCCTTCTGAATAGCTTTCAAGTCCTTTTCGGTAAACGGCTCTGGGTTGTCAAAGTCGTAGTAAAAGCCATTTGTAATCGAGGGACCAATTGTAACTTGCGCCTTGGGAAACAGCTTCTGCACTGCCATCGCCATTACATGGGAAGCGGTATGGCGAATCTTTTTCAACGCCTCCGATTCAGGGGGTAAATACATTTTGTCGGGTTCTGGCTGGGGAGATTCTGAAGTAGTCGGCGGCTGTTCCATTGGCGGCTTGCGTTTGATAGAGCGATTGTTTTGGTTGTACTGCCTCTATATTACAAAAATGCGAACTACTTAAGCCTAGCCTCTTACAATCAACCAATTGTAAAAGCACGGGCACACTGAAAGTCTACTCTACCGTCACTGATTTCGCTAAATTCCTGGGCTGATCAACATCCAAGCCTCGGCGTGCCGCAATGTGATAAGCCAACAGTTGCAATGGAATTACACTGATGATTGGAGAAAGTAATTCCTCAACAGCTGGAACTGGAATGATGTCATCAAAAATTTCAGCTGCCTCTGAGTCATTCATTGGGGTAACGCCAATTAACCGAGAATCACGGGCCTTGGCTTCTTGAGCGTTTGAAAGCACTTTTTCGTATACACTTCCAGGCATAGCGATCGCCACCACTGGTACCTTAGAATCCAACAGCGCGATCGGCCCATGCTTCAGTTCTCCAGCTGGATAACCCTCGGCGTGAATATAGCTGATTTCCTTTAACTTCAGCGCTCCTTCTAGAGCGATCGGGAAGTTAATCCCGCGTCCGATAAAGATAAATTCTTGAGTATCAGCGAAGGAGTGGATTAACTCTTGGATATAACGCTCTTGGCTCTCTAAAATCATTTCAATTTCAGCTGGTAGCTGTCGTAACCCACTCAGGATTTCCGCCACTCGAATCGGAGAAATGGTTTGGCGACGATAACCTAAATCCAGAGCTAGGCAATAAAAAGCAACTAATTGCGCGATAAAGGTTTTAGTCGCGGCAACTCCAATTTCAATTCCAGCATGGGTGTCGATGAGTTGCGCTGCTATAGATGCTAGCGTGCTATCGAGCCGATTAGTAATGCCCAATAGTCGCGGCTGATACTGGGGTGGCTGCTCACAACGGCGCTGTTTTTCCATCGCCAGAGCCGCCAGCGTATCAGCTGTTTCCCCAGACTGAGTAACGCCAATCGTCAGCGTGTTGGCAGTCAGTGGCGGCGGTGCATAGCGAAATTCAGATGCATATTGCACCACTGTGGGAATTCCCGCCAGCTGTTCTAATAGATATTTACCCACAAGGCTAGCGTGCCAGCTGGTGCCACAAGCAACAATTTGAATTTGGTCCAAATCTGCGTACAGTTCATTTGGGAGATTTAAAGAAATTGGATTCCCAGACGATGCTGGGTTCCAATCACTATCTACGTAAGCTTCTAAACAAGCTCTAACAACTCCTGGTTGCTCATAGATTTCCTTGAGCATGAAGTGCTTGAAGCCTTGTTTCTCAACCATGACGGGATTCCAACTCAGAGTGCGGGGGTATTTTTTGAGGCGATCGCCTGCAAAATTATATATTTCAACGCCCAGTGGTGTGAGTCGCGCTAATTCGCCATTTAAAAGCGTCAGCACTGCCCTAGTGTGGGGAACGAGTGCTGGTGTATCCGAAGCACAGAAGAATTCCCCTTGGCCAAAACCAATCGCTAAGGGAGCTTGTTGGCGGGCAACGATTAATTCATCGGGGTAGTCAGCACAAATAACTGCTACAGCAAATGCTCCCTCTAGTTTGTTAACAGTCTGTCGTACTGCCTCTAAAAAGGGCAAAGGGGACGCTAAAAATTCGGCGATTAAGTGGGGGATGACTTCGGTATCAGTATCAGAGCGAAACTTGTGTCCCAGTTGTTTGAGTTCTTCACGTAACTCGCGGTAATTTTCAATAATGCCATTTTGAACCACCGCCACTCGCATGTCCGTATCCATGTGTGGATGGGCGTTGTACTCTTCTGGCTTGCCATGAGTTGCCCAGCGAGTGTGTCCAATCCCTATTTGAGCGGGGTTTTCTATCCGTTCTAGTTTTTCTCGTAAGTTGTGGAGTTTGCCTTTTGCCCGGACGCAATCAATTTTACCTTCTAAAACCGTTGCGATTCCAGCAGAATCGTAGCCTCGGTACTCCAGTTTCTCCAACCCTGACAGCAAAATTCCTGTGGCCGCTTGAGTGCCAATATAGCCAACGATGCCGCACATTTAGCACACTCCTTGTTCTGACCCTGTTTTAAAACCTACAAGGGCTGTAGGGAGATCGTCAAGAATCTTGATCTTTTTACTTCCATAAGTAACGACGCTAGGGGATAAAAAAGAGGAAGCAAATTGCTTCCTCTGCTACTTGACACCAGCTGAATTATGAAGCTCAGCTAAGAAAATAAAATCAATTTAAATGTGCTTACTATCGCAACACTTATCCAGTTAAGAATTGAGTCAGAGAGACCCCGCCGTACAACGACGGGGCTTCCTCTGACTTCGTGAACTTTTAGTAAGCAAGACCCATGCTCCGAGTGGTTTCAGCACCCAAGTAAACGCGGATACTTAAAAAGTCTGTAGGACAGGCGGTTTCACACCGCTTGCAACCTACACAGTCTTCTGTACGTGGGGAAGAGGCAATCTGTTGGGCTCGGCAGCCATCCCAGGGAACCATTTCCAGAACGTCTGTTGGGCAAGCTCGGACGCATTGGGTGCAGCCGATGCAAGTATCGTAGATTTTAACGGTATGAGACATTGAATCAAGACTCCAAACGAGTGTTCTTGTCGGCAACTCATAATCAAGGCATAGTGTACCGCACGGACTTAGTCCCCTTCAGCAAAAGGCTACAGAACTTTAAATTCTGTAATACAAGGACAGAGGCTATTAAATATATTTTCCTCTGCTCCTCTGCTCAAGACCAGCTCTGACTCGACCAGTAGGAGCCTTATGGTGTATGGTTGCCGCAAATTGCTGGGGAAGCGCAGGTGTTGCTATTGAAAGTTGATGGATGCCAAGGAGAACTAACCGCTCGGCACCTGTTGGCAGAAACACCTGTGCCAATCGTAGCTCAGCTAAGCCGCAGTTTAATTTTAATTTGCAAATGTAAACACTATTTAATACAAGGAGTGATAAACTTTACCAGCTTGTAGCTCACTACTTGATGATGTCTATTTGGGATGCTTGAACAATCAAAGCAAGTTCAGGGATTTGGACTTTGAGAATATCCAGCAAGACATGCAGGCGATCGCCAGAAATTGACACTTGCTAAGACTCGATCTGGGGCTTACAACGGGTGAGAAAATCTACCTTTTTGTAGGCGAATATTTAAGTACAACCTGACACTCTAAGTAAGTCTTTAGTTATAAATATTTACAAAATCAAAACTGCTTTAATTATGAAAGCTAATGCTCAGTGAGTGCTAATACTTACCCTCCCCTTGACAGCAGAAAGTATGGATGCTAGGGATTTAACCTATTTAGGTAGAGGCTTGATTGCTACCTACGACATGCGCTTGGTTGTGCTCTCACTTGTCATAGCAGTCATTGGCTCCTGGACGGCGCTGGATCTAGCTGGGCAGGTCTTATTAGCTCAAGGGCGTGCTCGTCGATTCTGGCTGACTGGAGGCGCGATCGCCCTGGGAATTAGTATCTGGGTAATGCACTTCATCGCCATGCTGGCTTATCAGCTGCCAATACCGATCACCTACGACTTCTCAATGGTCTTAATCTCAATGGCAGTGGCAATTGTGGGTTCCGGTGTTGGGCTGAGTCTCGTCAGTCGACTACCACTAAGTTGGCTGATGTTGTTATCTGGAGGAATTTTCGTAGGGCTTGGCATTATTGGCTTGCACTTTACTGCCATGACAGCGATGCTACTAGCTGCGGAGCCGTTGTATAAAATGCAGCTAGTTATCCTGGCTGAGATGTGTGCAGTGGGACTATCCCTCAGCGCCTTATGGCTGACGTTCCATCCCAGCGCTAAAACTATCGTGCCATCCGAGAGTCTACGGAAGATTGGCAGTGCAATCCTTGCGGGAACTGGCATTGATGGAATGCACTATATTGCTATGGCAGCAGTCAGCTTCTATCCCAGCTTTAAAAAAATAGGAGTGGCATCCTCTGGAATCAGCAATTATGTGCTGGCAATTACAATTGGTACTGCTACTTTAATCATCTTGATGCTAGCCTTGCTAACTTCCTTTTTTGGTCAGCGTCTCAGTGCTGAGATTGCAAGTTCGCTGGTGCTGCGAGAGAGTGAAGAACGATATCAAAACTTGTATGATTTTGCTCCCGATGCGTATTGCACTATCGCCGCCGATGGGACACTCATATCTGTCAATCAGTACGGTGCGGAGTTTTTGGGATATCGCAAAGAAGAGCTGATTAATAGCTCTGCTTGGAACCTTGTCTATGAGGCTGATCGAGACTGGGTTCAACAGTTGGTTGATAGAATCTTCAGTGAAAAATTGGTAATCACTGAAGCAGAACTGCGCAAAGTGCGTAAAGATGGTTCAGCCCTTTGGGTCCGCGAGAGAAGCCAATTGCTTATTGACAAGACTGGGACAGCGACTGAATTACGCATGATTGGTAGAGACATTACTGAGCGCAAGCAGATAGAGGAACAGCTGCGGCAGACTGCGTTTCATGATGCGCTGACAGGTTTACCCAACAGAGTTTTGTTTATGGACCGCCTGGGGCAAGCAGTCGAGTGGGCAAAACGGCACGAGGATTATCTATTTGCTGTACTCTTTCTTGACTTAAATCGCTTCAAAGTGGTCAACGACAGCTTAGGACACCTACTTGGGGACCAATTACTGAGCGGTATCGCTGGCAGACTAAAAGCATGTTTGCGCCCTACAGATACAGTTGCACGGCTTGGGGGAGACGAGTTCACGATCTTGCTTACAGATATTGAAGATGTCAGCGACGCGCTTCGCGTTGCCGACAGGGTAGAAGAGGAGCTGAGATTGCCTTTTGCTCTAGATGGGCAAGAAGTGTTTACCTCCGTAAGTATTGGAATTGCCCTGAATGCGACAGGATATAACCAGCCAGAAGACATCCTGCGGGATGCTGACATCGCAATGTACCGAGCTAAAAGCCAAGGAGCAAGCTACGAGATATTTAACCCAGACATGCATGCTCGGGCAGTGGCGCTCTTGCAGTTGGAAACTGACCTGCGAAACGCTCTCGAACGTCAGGAGTTTCGACTGCAATATCAACCTATTGTGTCGCTGGAAACAGGTACAATTATTGGTTTTGAGGCTTTGTTACGTTGGCAGCATCCGCAACATGGACTCCAGAATCCAGCTGAATTTATTGCAGCGGCAGAAGAAACCGGACTGCTCGCGCACATCTATCAATGGGTACTCCGTACAGCATGCTTCCAACTACGCAATTGGCAGTTACTTCTTGAAACACCACTTTTGATGATTAGTGTGAATCTTTCGGGCAAACAGTTTGCTCAAACTAATCTAATCGACCAAATTAATCAAACTCTCCAGGAGACAGGCTTGAATGCACCTAGTTTGAGGCTAGAGATCACTGAAGGCGCAATCATGGATAGTGCCGAATCCGCAGCTACCATGCTCTGGCAAATAAGAGAACTAGGTGTGCAGTTGTCCATCGATGACTTTGGTACGGGCTATTCATCATTAGGTCGTCTTTACCGCTTGCCAATTAATGGGTTGAAGGTAGACCACTCCTTTGTTTCTCAGATGGACAGTGAAGCAGGAGCAGATATTGTCGAGACAATCGTGACACTAGCCCACAAGCTAGGCGTAGATGTGACAGCGGAAGGGGTAGAAACGGCAGAGCAACTAGCACAACTTAGAGCATTGGCATGTGACTATGGGCAAGGATACTTTTTTTCTCAGCCATTGGACGGCGAGGCGGCAGAGGCGTTAATCGTGGGGAACCCGCAGTGGTAAGAATTTGACTACACTTCAATAACTGACTTGCTACTTGCTGGCGCGTAATCATTGCCATTAGTGTCAAATTCTACCGTCAGCAGTGATTCTTCACCTGTGATTAATCTAGCACCACGTTTACGAGTCCAATAGTTCCAGGCCCACTGCATCATTACAACCAGTTTGTTGTCAAACTCAATTAGAAAGTAAATGTGGACAAATACCCAGGTAAGCCACGCTAAGAAGCCGGAAAATTTAACGAAACCCAAATCTACAACGGCAGAGTTTCTCCCAATTACCGCTAAGTTACCGCGATCAAAGTAACGGAACGGGATTAAACTATTGCCTTGAAGCTGCTGTTGAATTTGGGCGGCAACATACTGTCCTTGTTGCATTGCTACAGGTGCTACACCAGGTAGGGGTTTACCGTTCTGATGGGAAAAATTTCCTAAGTCGCCAACTACAAAAATATTTGGATGTCCTGGTACACTCATGTCAGGTTCAACGATAACCCGCCCTACACGGTCGAGTTCAGCGCCTGTGCGGAGTGCCAAAACTTCTCCCATTAGCGAAGCTTTGACACCAGCTGCCCATAAGATAGTTCTGGCTGGAATCTGTTCAACCTGCTCTCCTTGGCGCATAGTAACGACGCTATCGGCAATATTCGTTACTAGTGTTTTTGTCTGCACCGTTACACCCAATCGCTGGAGTGATGCTTCTGCTTTAGCAGATAACTCTGGGGCATAAGGTGGGAGAATGCGATCCATTCCTTCCAGCAATAAAATTTTGGCTTCTGCGGTGTTAATGTTGCGGAAATCGTTTTTGAGAGTGCTATAGGCAAGTTCTGCGATCGCACCCGCTAACTCTACACCAGTTGGGCCACCTCCTACCACGACAAAGGTTAACCAGGCACGACGTTTTTCTGGATCAGTTTCCTTTTCTGCTGCTTCAAAGGCCACAAAAATCCGTCGCCGCATTTCCAGCGCATCTTCTACTGTTTTCAATCCGGGAGCAACTGTTGCCCAATCGTCATTGCCAAAGTAGTGATGGCTGACACCTGTGGCAACAATTAAGCTGTCGTAAGGTAGTTCTTCGTTGCGGAGGATAACTTTTCGTGCTTGCGGGTCAATATCAACTACCTCTCCCATCAGCACTTTAGTATTTTTGCTGCTATTCAGTACAGAGCGGAGAGGGGATGAAATATCAGCGGGGGATAGAGTACCTGTGGCGACTTGATAAAGCAGTGGCTGAAACAGATGAAAGTTGCGTTTATCGACTAGGGTTACATTCACAGCAACCTTACCGAGTGATTTGGCTGCGTAAAGCCCGCCAAAACCGCCACCGATAATCACTACTTGGTGAGGAGATTGATCGACGGCACTAATCATACAAAGCGGCTCCTGTTGTTTGATGTCTGTGAGTATTTTGAAACCTTTGACAAGCTGACGCTTGCTTTACAGATGTTCATATTAGCTTATGCTGGGCAATTGTAAAGATACGTAGCGATCGCTACAGGTTTGTTTGTTTTGTGCAGATCTGCTGTATGGGCTGCGCGATCATTCCAGTAAGCCATAATTCCATCAAGAACTCCAACGCATAGATGCAAAGAATGGCTAGCGATTAGAGAGTGCTGCTTGTCCGCCACCTAGTTTGCTATTACGTTAGGCGATCGCCGCAGGTTTAAAAATCATCAACTTGAGGCATCCATTTTTTGAGCAATTGTTGTGAAGAAGCGATCGCAGTGAGGAGCAGCCTTACGAACCTTGGCAGCCTCTACCTGCTCCAGCAGTTTTGCGCCATGTTGTATCTTGTGATATTTTCCCTTAGATGTGTCTTTGGTAGCTTTGTTCAAGGCAACTTCCAAATCAGGCTTATTAATATCCTCTACATTTGGACTACTAGGAATTGCATTCTCTTTAAATCCTTGTCCATAGAATCGTCTCAAAGCATCAATGTCTGCTGCAAACCATGCTTCCATTACTTGAACCATGAGATGACAATGTGTATCATCAACGCCTGGCGAATCCCAATTATCCCTAAACTTCAAATGCTCCCAAGGAGGTTGGTTTACTGGTGCTTCCGAATCAACAAGCAGGACATTAAAAGCATCTGGATGAGTTTTTAAAGCATTTTTGAAGTTCCTGAAAGTATCATTACGAGAACCACACATAATTATGTTCCATTCAATTTGCTTTCTTCTAGCACTATCACGAAGCTTTTTTAAAAAAGTATTAAATCCTCCTTTAAGTAAAGCTTTTGTATTTGCTCCATCCCCACCTCCTTCAACATAAATACGTACTCCCGTTACCATCTATTGCCCCCAATTTCACCCATCCGCCATAAATCCCCAAGGGAATAATTCTCAAGCCAAATCTTCAATTTTTCAGTTTCAAGACGGTGCAGGTGGCTTCCCCTATCATCTCTATCACATACCAGCACTGACTCAGGATTAAGTGCAGAAACTAAAGCATCAGAATGAGTTGTCACAATCAACTGTGTTCGCTCAGATGCTTCTATTAGCATTTCAGCAATGGTAGGCAGAATATCTGGATGTAATCCAATTTCCGGTTCCTCAATACATATAAGTGGTGGTGGAGTTGGATCGAGGAGTAAAGCCATTAAAAATAAATAACGTAGTGTTCCATCTGATAAACGAGTTGCAGGAATTGGCTGAATTAGTCCTTCCTCACGAATAAATATCTGAACTGTACCGCCATAAATTTTTATATTAAGTTCCTCGGCTGCATCATAAAACTTTTTTAGCTTCTCGATAACCTGCCTGCTTCCTAGTTGGTATTGTAAGTTGTTTAAAACAAGTCCGAGGTTGCTTCCATCTTCTAGGAGAGGATGTTCAGGCAAGTCTGTTTGTTGCGCTCTCCTTGGTTCTGAATCACGTCCTGTTTGCCAGTTCCGATATAAACAAATATCAGAAAATTTATTACCTAGATAAGAGAGTTCTGGATATTGATCTGGATCTTTTCTCTGAGACAAGACGGATTGATCTGAAATCAAATCCTCTCGACGAAGAGGACGTAATCTTCTTTTTTGTGCGTCATCCTCATCTGTGATACTTATAACTGGGTGACCATCATAATCGTAATAATGGTAGAAGAAGTATGGCGGCATATGCTCACCGCGAGGTACAATCTCTCCTACCAACTCGTCCACTAGCTCAAACCTCTGACCAGCTACAGTGAAACTAATTTGATAAAGTAGAGGGCTAGGTCCTTCTGGGTAATCTAGGATGGCTTCAATTTTTGCTATAGGAATTTCCTTTTCACCTTTCCATAGAAAATCATTGATGCCTCCCCCTCTACGAATTGAAGCATTCAAGTCAGTAGGTAAAGCTTTTAGAAGTCCAATGGCTTCAATTATATTTGACTTGCCAGACGCGTTGGAACCAATCAAAATATTTAGGGGTTGCAGTTCTATTTCTTCCTCACTTCCATAGGAAAGAAAGTTTTGCAATCGAAGGTAACTGATAAATCTTTTACTTTCCACTTGGCTCTCCTATTCCTCTATAGAAATGAATCTTACCTAAGTTTTTGCCTTTCGCTAATGCTAAAAATGTTTGTACCAGGTAGCATCATCCTGTAAAAGAAATTATAAAAAACAAGCGCGACCTATCCCAACACTTAGCCTTTAGTCGTGAAGCTACTGTTTATAAAATCTAGCAAAATTTGTTGTGTAGGAGGTGCTAGAGGTCGCACTTGACCAGCTTTTTCTGAATAATGCTCACCCTGTTGAATTTGTGCAGGTGTCAATAAATCCATATCCCAACCTTCAGCTAAAACTAGCTGACTTAACTCTACTGATAGCGGTGCATGATATACATGGCGAACTCTGTTTGTATCTGTATAACAGTCAAACTTTGATAGTAACGGTGGAATATAGCCAATTTCTTCTAGCAGTTCCCGCCTTACGGCAACATCTGGAGTTTCACCTGGTTCAATGTGACCGCCAAATAAACCCCAGTGTCCAGGGTAAATGATACCAGGGATGTCATCTCGCAATTGGAGGAGAAACTTGTTTTGCTGATGTAGGATAGCGATCGCAACATGAATATATTGATTAATCATAAGTAGGGGCTAGTTTAAGGAGCGGGAGTATGTTCTAGCTGTTGTTGCTCCTGCACATATACTTCCCCAAAATCTTTTCCTGCTAAAGGAATGCTTTGGTAACGAACATTACCCTTAATCAATACTTTATCTTCAAGTTGTAGCTCTTTTTGCTCAGTTAATACCCAAATTTTACCGCTTGCATCTTGCAGTTGATACATCTGCCAATCAAGCAAGGGAACACGATGAGCTACCTTGCCTTGAAGATAGACTGTAGCATCGTTGTCTTTTGGGTTAACATCTCGGATATTAATAACATTAGTTCCAGACATAAAATCAATGCTGCTAAGTCCAAAGTGAACTAAGCTGACACAAAATAGTCCGCCTACAAGAAAAAAGTAAAAAGGTGCAAGGTAAAATCTTTTTGATTGTTGCATGATTACCTTTGGTTACTAAAACATCTGAATTTTTACTGGCATCGTCGCAACTAGAATTAAGTAGTTTCCTTAATTTTATGAGCTTAGGCATTGATAGCACACTGCACTTAGAACGATTGATCTGAGACACTAGCAAGGTGCGTTACACAAGATGCTAATCCATTAAATAGCAAAGCCCTAAAAATCTTCCAAAAATTGTAATGAATCCAAAAACTGCTCAAATCCTCGATGGTAAGGCTCTAGCCGAAAGAATTCAGGCGGATCTCAAAGAGCGCATTCAAGCATTCCTTCCCAAAATTGGGCGCTCACCAGGTTTAGCTGTACTGATGGTTGGTGATAACCCAGCCAGCGCCGCCTACGTGCGAAATAAAGAACGCGCCTGCACTAAAGTTGGCATGGCTTCTTTTGGACAACATTTTGCAGCTAACACTACCCAAGCAGAACTACAGCAAGTTATTCAGGAACTCAATCAAGATCAGCGGGTGGATGGGATTCTCGTTCAGTTGCCACTACCTGAACACTTGGACGCGGTTTCACTGCTGCATCAAATTAATCCTGACAAAGATGTTGACGGACTGCACCCAGTTAACTTGGGGCGACTTGTGCGAGGGGAACCAGGTTTACGTAGCTGTACTCCATCTGGGGTGATGCGTTTGTTGCAGGAATATCAAATTGCGCTTAAAGGTAAACAAGTTGTTGTCGTCGGTCGGAGTATTTTAGTGGGCAAACCGTTAGCTTTAATGCTGCTAGAAGCTGATGCCACAGTAACGATCGCCCATTCGCGATCGCAAAACTTGCCAGCAATTACAAAAAGTGCCGATATTCTAATTCCAGCAGTGGGTCGTCCAGCACTAATTACGGATGCAATGGTCAAACCAGGTGCTGTTGTTGTCGATGTTGGCATTAATCGGATCGAAGATGCCTTGGGTAGCCGCTTAGTGGGGGATGTCGATTTTGAATTTGTCCAACGTGTGGCGGAATTTATCACCCCAGTCCCCGGCGGTATTGGTCCGATGACCGTCGCCATGTTATTGCAAAATACAGTATTTAGTTATTCCCAGGGGTTAGGACTTTCACTGCTAGAACCTGGCTGTTCATTCACTTAACGCTCTCGCCATAATAAAACTAAACTGCATCACTCAAGCGGGTAGTCGGACGGCTTTGATACAAATCTTGAAAAACTTGAACAGCACAGACAAAGGCGACAAGCGCAATTACAGCCAAAGGCAACAAACCTTTGCCAAGGATAGCAATTACAACTAAAACAACCGCAGCGCCACTGCGATACTTACTCCGGATTTTGCAATACCGGATGACTCCAGTGCGATGCAGAATCCCTAAAGTTATCAAGCACAGTGCCACTGAACTACAGATTAACCAGCGCTCATTATCAGGTAGAGCCACACTAGCCTCACTTACAATAATGTGTTCTACCCCAACTCCAGTAGCAGCAATGCCAATTACCAGCGGTAGATGGGTGTAAAGCCAGGTATTAATTAAAGAAACTCGTCCGTTCCGTGCATTCCGAACTGGGGCACCACCAACGTTGTCAAAGTAAATCCACCACAAGCTAAAAGCAATCCCCAACCCGAATACGGCAGCGATCGCACTACTAATATCCCATTTTTGCTCCGCAACACCCTCAACTACAGCAATCACCGCTTCACCTAAAACAATTATCGTAAATAGTCCAAAGCGCTCCGGTAAATGTCCGGCGTGAGGAGGTAGTCCTACCGCCAACTTGGTGGCTGTAAGTGGGGTAGCAAAGTCCGCCATTAACCCTAAAGCCCAAAAACCAAACCGCCAGGGAATAGGAATAAACGCAGATATTAGCCAGAGAGTAGCAGCTAGAGAAAAACCTTGGGCATATCGAGTTGCCAAAGGACGTGCGGCGCTAATAGACTTGGCAGCACGCAGGTATTCAACTACCAGCACAGCGCGTCCAGCAGCATAGGACAGAGCGAAGCCGGATGAACTTTCGCCCAAGCCATGATGTACGTTTATGGCCATTGCAGCGATCGCCAGCATCTGCAACCCAACCAGCAACCGATGTCCTATGTCGTCGCTATCAAAGCGATTGGCATAGAATGTAGTGCCAATCCATGTCCACCAAACGGGGATAAACAGCACGACAAAGCCGAAAAATCCTGATGGCGAAACATCACCACTGAGATTGTGAGCAAGTTGCGCGATCGCGACAACAAACACCAAGTCATAAAAAAGTTCTAGCCAAGTAGCGTGGCGGTGTTCTTCGCCGTCTTCACCGACCCGCAGCTGGGGAGGTTGCAACCAGCTTTTCATCTATATATTGCCTCAAATGTATCTATTTATAGTAATTTAGCTTGTTAAGTATGGGGATTCCCTAGCCCCTAACCCCTAACCCCTAGCCCCTCTTAAGCTATGCTACAGAACGTTTTTTAATCGTGAGGAAGGCAACTAAAGCACTCGCTAATGCTAAGACAACGGCAATGAACATGATTAAGCGAAAACTATCTACAAATGACAGCGCGATTACTTCCGAAAGTATTGCCTTTACTTCGGAACTAAGACCAGGTGGAACTTCTGCACCAGCTAGCTTAATTCGCTCTTGAGCAAGCATTTGTTGCACTTCGGGCGATATTCCTAAAGTTGCTAAACGTTGGTCGAGACTGCGATTAAAGGCATTCAAGACAACGATACTAAGGATTGCGATCGCCAGTAAACCAGCTGTACGAGAAACAGCATTGTTAATCCCAGAAGCAATCCCAGCTTGACTCACCTTGACCGCACCCATAACTGTTGTAGTCAACGGTGCAACGCTAACCGCCATACCTACACCCAGCACTGCGATCGCTGGGAAAAAGGTCGTCCAGTAACTACCACCAACTTCTGGTATGGCAAATAAGGCGAACCCAACGGCAGCAATAACTGGTCCAAGAGTTAGCGGTAACTTTGCACCGTAGCGACTAACCAAGCCGCCAGACCAGCGCGACAGCAGGAACATGATCAAAATGAACGGTAGGAAAGCAGCGCCAGCAGCCGTAGCAGAGTAGCCTTGTACTTGAATTAAATTAAAAGGGAAAAAGAACAAGACCCCACCCAAAGCTGAATACAACAGCAGTGTGAGTAAATTTGCGCCGCTAAAGGTACGCGATTTAAATAGATATAAAGGCATCATCGGGGCGCGGCTACTCGCTTCTACAAAAATAAACGCAGCCAGCATAAGTGCGCCAACTGCTATACAGCTAAGCACAAGAGGATGGGTGAGTCCCAGGTTAGACGATTCGATTAGCCCGAAGACGAGCGCCCCTAAACCCAAAGTTGCTAGCGCTGCTCCCCACCAGTCAAGCCTGCCTGAATTTGCTTCGTCACGGCTTTCGGGTACGCGCCAGAAGACAATTCCCAGCACGATTACTGCTAGTGGAACATTCAGAAAAAAGATCCAGCGCCAGGAAGCATTCTCAACCAACCATCCACCCAAGACGGGGCCGAGTGCCGATGTAATTGCCGTGAAGCCTGACCAAGTACCGATCGCTCGGCCGCGCTGTTCGCCGCTAAATGAAGCGCTGATGATTGCCAAACTCCCTGGTACTAGCAACGCGCCACCTATCCCCTGCACTGCCCTCGCGATAACAAGTTGATTTACGTTTGGCGATAAGCCACACCAGATCGAAGCTAGGGCAAACAGGGCAACACCATAAGCAAAGATACGCCGCCGTCCAAAGCGATCGCCCAATGAACCACCCACTAAAATTAAGGCAGCGAGAAACAGCGCATAAGATTCAACGATCCACTGCACATCAGTAACCGTTGCATTCAACTGTGCTTGTAGTGTTGGCAGCGCTACATTAACGACAGTGCCATCAATTACAGCCATGCTCGATCCCA
>JBGTCQ010000137.1:0-4726 GCA_041748755.1 Chroococcidiopsidaceae cyanobacterium
TTAGTGGTGAGTTATTTCAATTGGATTTGGCAGCATAGTCGATTCAAAACCACTGCGGCTCAACGGGCAGGACTCGCTGACCGCCCTTGGAGTTGGCATGATCTTGCTACCTTCCCAACAACATTCTGATGCACCACCAGAGAAAGGACTTATGAAAACCGACAGGCTTAGAATTAATCAGCTTTCACCTAACACGTATGAGTGGTATCTGACCTACTTACAGGCTATAGATACTAAGAACGTTGAACTATATGGCACTTTCTTGGGAGATGATTGTGTAATGCAATCCAACAACAATCCTCCTGTTGAGGGTAAGGCTGCTATTTTGCAGGGTCTTTCTGATTATTGGACAACTTTCGATAGCTTGACTCACGACTTGCTGAACATTTACGGCAGCGATTCGTCTTTTGTCCTTGAAGCCTTGAATCATTACAGACGTAATGATGGAAAGGTCGTAACAGTTCCGGCTGTAGCCATCACTGACCGCAACGAAGCAGGCTTAGTGACTTTCATCAGAGTCTACACTGATACAACACCCATCTTTGCATCAACCGCAACTTGATACTGCGTCACTAGCCGTCAGGAGATCCAATATTCTCTATCACAGAAAGAAGCTGTCAATTTTTTACACTGCTTATAGGTGCAGGATATGAGTAAAGTGAGTAAGACATAATAGGAGAAAATCATGACTACACATGACCTTGTGACTCTGGTGCTGCTACTAATCCCTGGTATTTTACTTTCAGTTTTGATTATGGTCACGTTTGCAGCTGGAGGCTAGTTGCCTTTTTCCAGTCCTGCATCATCAAGCTTTCACCTCAACCTCTCTCTGTGTCACCTGCAACATACTTACTAACAAGTAGCAGTATCCACAAGGGGCGGTCAATCTAGCATGAAATTTACTGTTATCGCCCTGATCAAGTCAAAAATAAGGGCTTAATAGCTCAAGAGCCGTGCTGCATAACCACAAACTGATGATTTAAGTTCTTCCGTAGTACTGAACTAAGCATGTAAATTTAAATGATTCTTCTATCTTCTGACTTCTACCTGGCAACTCAGTCTCTATCTTGGAGTTGATGAATCAATACTCTAGGTCAGGTATTGTTAAAAGCAACCTAAAAACAGTTTTCTCTAGAAAACTAGGCGGTGCTGCTAGCTAATGTATCGCCCAGTCAAAAGCTTGAAAGTTGTCATTCCCAAATAACAATATCAAAATTATGGAATCCCAACTGCAACCGGAATACGTCGATACCACCTCCCCAGAGGGTATAGCGGCATCAGAACTAGGAACCTTGACAACAGTACGGGCTAACGCTCAATCTGACACTCAATGGCAGCGAGTTGGAACACAGATTTCCGACTTTTTGGCACAACTGCCGGATTACATAGGTAGGTTTTTTAACCAATACAAACAGCCAATCATCAGCCTTGGTCTAATTTTTGCAGCAATTATTACAGTCAAGGTAGTCCTGGCAGTGATTGATGCACTAAATGATATTCCATTGCTGCAACCGACTTTTGAGTTAATTGGTATTGCCTACTCAGTATGGTTTGTTAACCGCTACCTACTTCAGTCCTCAAGGCGACAAGAGTTGGCTCAACAAATTGATGGACTGAAACAGCAAGTTGTTGGTAGTCAACAGATGCCAGAAGCATAAAGCTAAGCAGCCGTCTCTATCTGAAGCTAGATTAATAGGTAAATGGGTGAGATGATTACGTTATGGCTTAAGGCAGCCGCCTGAGTAATTTACATAGGTCATCGCCCATTTAATCTATAATCAAGGAAAACAACAATACATTTACCTTGATTCTCTGCTAAAAATCAGTAATATGAGTCAACCCTTTTTGGTCTAGCCTTAGTAAAGGGTTGATTTTGTTTTTTGAGTTCGCAATTAACTCGCACTAAATAGCACTGAAACAACTTTGGTTGTGGCAATTGTTTACTATTAATGGTGCTACCGTTTTATTTAGAGCTAAAGACGCTTAGAACCTGGGTGCAACTACGTATTGAGATTCAATTGGTTCCGCTTTTTTTGCTTGCACCAAAGCCTGATGAATTATTGCTGCAACTTCAGCACGAGTAGCATTTTGGTTCGGATTGAGCAATTTGGGATCAGGATAATTCACTACAAGACCAGCTTGTGTAGCGGCGGCTATTTTTTCAGTAGCATAATTAGGAATTTGGTTGGCATCGTTGTAGCTTTGTAAAACCTGTGCTGGAGAAGATACAGCTGGGAGGTTTAAGCCACTAGCAAGAGCAACTAAAACTTGTGCTTTGGGAATTTCCTGTGTTGGTCGAAATATGTTTCCAGGATAACCTTCTAAGAAGCCAGTTGCGGTAGCTCTGTTAATTGCGGGAACTGCCCAGAAATCTGATGAGACATCCTGATATTGCACTGTATTTGCACCAGGACCTTGATCGAAGCCATCTTGTAGCAGTGCGGCAAATTCCGCGCGGGTTACAGGTCGATCTGGTCGAAAGTAGTCACCGACGAAGCCACTGACGATGCCACGGGCGGAGAGAGCGTCAATAAAAGGACGTGCCCAGTAGTCTTGGGGAACATCCACAAAGTTAATCGGCTGACTTGAGGTTGGAGTTTGTTGCGCTGGTATGGGTACTGGGATGACTGGCGTTGTAGTTCGGGGAACCACAAGGGGAGTTCGTTGCCCAACTGAGGTTCTATCCGGTGTTAGTGCCAGCACATCTGGTGACTCTGTTGGGGTTACTGTGGGAGCAAGCGGCAATTCCGACGTAGGACTCGTCGTTGTCTCAGGAGTTATTGGCGTTAGCGTCGGTTGAGCAGAAGGAGACGGGGATGGCGTTAGAATGCCCGTTAGGTTGAACCCCTCTTTTCTTTGGGAAAGTGACCAAAAGAGAATTGCGCCGATAGCTGTAAAGGCAACAAAGATACCAATAAATTCATCAAACCCTAAAGGGTCTCTTTGAGATGACTGGGGATCGGGGGGAGGCGAATTTGTCATTTGAATAGCCTACGTAGCAGCGTTTGTATTTAAAGAAATTAACCTACAAGTGAGTCTTTCTGAGATACTCCCTTTTGAATAGGTTTTCGGGAAAAAACCTTTAATTTTTTAAATTAAAGAACTCTCAGTAAACTAGGGATACTGTCTACTGCCTCTAGAGTGCGAATTTCTGCAAGAGAGGAGTGAAAGTTGCCTTCCCGCACATCATGGGTAACGACAACAATTTCAGCTAACTGATCTTGCACACCAGTTTGGACAACTGATTCCAGGCTAACACCGTGGTTACCAAAGCAAGTACCTAATTTGCCGATAACACCGGGACTGTCTTGTGTCAGGAAGCGGGCATAAAACCGAGTGACGAGTTCTTCCATTGGCGCGATGCCCAAAAAGGCTTGCTCGTTAGGACTTGCACAGTAATGCTGATGGGAAGCCAAAAGCGGATGAATTATCGGATCATGTGTCGGATGGGTTCTGATAGTTTTCAAGACGGCGACGATATTCAAAATATCTGAAACAACGGCGCTGGCAGTAGCACCCGCCCCTGCCCCAGGACCAAAAAACATTACCTGTCCAATTGGTTCCCCTTCGACAAGAATGGCGTTGTAAACTCCATTAACACTAGCTAAAGGATGTGCCTGGGGTACTAAGGTAGGATGGACTCGGACTGAGAGGGTTTGAAGCGTGGGAGAATCTCGTTTAGCGATCGCTAGCAATTTAATTACAAAACCCAGTTTCTGGGCATAGGCAATATCCGCCCCACTAACTCCTCGAATTCCCTGACAATAAATGTCTTGTAGTTTAATCCGTCTCCCAAAAGCTAATGAGGCGAGGATGGCAATTTTATCTGCTGCATCTAAGCCATCTACATCAGCGGTTGGATCTGCTTCCGCATAACCTAAGCGTTGAGCATCTGCTAAAACAGCGGCGAAGTTGCTGCCTTCTGTTTGCATCCGCGTCAGGATGTAGTTGGTAGTGCCATTGACGATGCCTGTAACAGCTTGAATGCGGTTAACGCTTAAAGACAACTTCAATGATTGAATGATGGGGATACCGCCGCCCACAGCGGCTTCTAATAGAACATAAACCCCAGCTGAGTTGGCGGCAGTGAAGATTTCATCGCCATAACGGGCAATTACTGCTTTATTTGCTGTAACGACATCCTTGCCATTGTTAATTGCTTTCAGGATGAGCGATCGCGCTGGTTCCAGTCCTCCCAAAACCTCTACCACAATATCCACAGCAGGATCGTTGACAATTGCCTCTAAATCTGTCGTTAGTACCCCAGCAGGCAGAGTAACAGCACGGGGTAGTCCAAGCGATCGCACTCCTACACGATAAATTTCCAATTCCTGCAACAATGGATTACGCCCAGATGTATCCAGCAACAGTTGCACTGTACCCGTACCCACCGTTCCCAATCCCAGCAAACCAACTTTAAAAGCCACAAGCCTTATACCCAGGTTACCAAAATAACTTCAGTGTTCCTACACACCTAAATTGGGTTTGTATTCAGGCAACTTCCGCCTAAAACAAATTAACTAACAACAAAACAAATTAGGGGTGTATTTACCATACACCCCTAACACCACTTAACTGTTGAAAGCTTAATACGTTTCTACATGCCAGCGCCCAGCCTTTTTTATTTCTTTTTGATAGTCCATCCAGTTCACACTGTCTTTAGCAGCAGCAGCGGATAGCGCTTCATCAATGCCACCTTCCATACCCTTCAAACCGCAGATGTATG
>JBGTCQ010000138.1:0-5631 GCA_041748755.1 Chroococcidiopsidaceae cyanobacterium
AATCACTCTTGCCAAACATCGGCTGGAAAAGAAATTAAAACAGAGTGAACAATGGCTTGCTACCGTACTCAAAAGTATCGGCGATGCTGTAATTACTAGCGATCGCACAGGAGCAATAACTTTTATGAATCCCATAGCAGAGGCATTAACTGGCTGGAGACAGGAAGATGCATTTGGTAAAGACGTAACAGCAGTATTTAACATTATTCATGCAGAGAATCGTACAAAAATTGAAAGCCCTATAATCCGAAGTGTTCAAGAAGGCACTATCGTCGGTATACCAGAGGCAATACTTATTAATAAAAACAGTACAGAAATACCAATTGATGACAGCGCTGCACTTATTAAAGATGATAAAGGAAATATCTTGGGTGCGGTTTTGGTTTTTCGAGACATCACTCAGTTTAAGCAAGCAAAAGAAGCGCGCCGAAAGCAAATTGAGCAGGAGCGCATAGTAGCGGAACTGGAAAAAATAAATGAGCTTAAAGACGACTTTCTCAGCACAGTTTCCCATGAATTGCGGAGTCCCATAGCTAATATGAAAATGGCAATCCAAATGCTAAAACTTTCGAGTGGGTCACCTGAACGAAGTCAGCGCTATCTGGAGATTTTACAAGCTGAGTGCATCCGTGAAAGTGAGCTGATTGATAATTTGTTAGATTTACAGCGGCTGGCAACTGCGTCTTATACCTTAGTTATTGACGAGGTTGTGAACTTACAAAATTGTTTACCTACTATAATTGAGGCGTTTCGAGTCCGGACTCAGCAACGCGGGCAAACCATACAGCTTAATTTGCCCTCCAATGTACAACCCCTAGTTACAGATCGTGCCAGCCTGGAACGAATCTTAGCAGAACTCCTGAATAATGCTTGTAAATATACCGCCGATGCTGGCGAAGTTGTGTTAGATGTCCGCACACAAGAACATGGGGAAAAATTAACCTTTACTAACTCTATTATCTTTACCATCAGTAATCAAGCAGAAATTCCGGCAGCAGAGTTACCACGCATCTTTGAGAAATTCTATCGTGTTCCTAAAGCAGACCGTTGGAAACAAGGTGGTACCGGGTTAGGGCTAGCTCTAGTACAGAGATTAGTCGAAAGATTGCAAGGCACTATCCAGGTTGAAAGCAGTGATGGATGGACTACGTTCACTATTGAGCTTGCTCAACACACCATATCGAGTGAAACTCCAGATAACCGTTGAGTTATTTCAATGAACCCAATTGACCTGTATTACCTGTATTATATTTACTCCTTTGTAACTTGCTCTCCTTTACTCACACTAGCGGCAAGTTATTTAACAACGCCATCTCGATAACTCAATCAGAACCGATAGTACACCAGAGACGCAGTGGCTAATAATTTTGGCAGGGAAACGGTGGTAGTGCTACAGCTTAGCAGACTGGCTCATCTGTCCAGTATCCCAAACCCTACTATGCTTATGTCAGCTTATTGTTAATTTGACGATGCCGTAACGAATCATTCCAAGGTAAAATCTCAAACCAGCTATCTATAAATATTCCAGGCTTAACACGGTTGTTGCGATAGTTGTAACAGTATAACGGCAGCGGTAGACTGCCTAAATGTGCCTCGAAAGCTATCGACCATAGAAGAAGATTCAAATAATGTCAATGGAACAGCAAATGCAATCTGAAACCGCGCTAGAAGACAATCAACCTACTGAACAGGAACTACAACTGACGCAGCTGGCAAAACGTGGTGCCAGTATGGAGGATATTGCTGAGATTAAAGAGTCTAGGGCAAATACTCCGGCGGCAGCTATTCGCGCCTTGAAAACTGGCAATGCCCGATTTTTCAGCGGACTTAGACACAATACCGAACTTTCACCTGTCGAGCGCCGCGCCCAAACCGTGGCGCAAACTCCATTTGCCATTGTCCTGGGCTGTTCAGATAGTCGAGTGCCGATTGAAATTGTCTATGATCAGAGGGCGGGCGACATATTTGCGATCCGTGTTGCTGGTAATGTCGTCGAGACGAGCACTCTTGCCAGCATAGAGTACGCTGTCAAGCATTTGAAATCCCGTGTAGTAGTAGTAATGGGTCATGAAGGTTGTGGCGCAGTGAAAGTAGCAATGCTAGATGAGGCGACACGTCTTGCTGAACCTCAGAATGTGCAACTGCTGCTTGATCGCATTGTTCCATCTGTGAATAACCTACCGAGAATCCGCGACTATAAAGCACGGATGCGAGAAGCTGTGATCGCCAATGTTCGACAGCAGGTACACAACCTCAAGCAAAACCCAGTCATTGTGGAGGCAGTCGAAAAGCAGCAAATTGCGGTGATTGGGGCCTTCTATGAACTCAGTAGCGGCGCAGTTGATTTTTTTGAGACAGAGGAAGAGTTGCGCCTTGATGATCAAGAATTTTATGCCGCACGGTGAAGTAGTCGAGGGGTAATTTGTGATTCGTATACAAATACAAATCACGAGATTACTTATCTCCTAGTAACTATTGAGGAGTAATGTATCCTACGTAGAAATTGGCGCTGCGATCGCTTAGTCAACTATAGAACCGATTTTGGTCTGATGACGAGCTAAGAGCACAAAGAAATGCCATATTCCAGCAGCTTACAGCAATTTTCAGGTAGAAGAGAAGTTGGTCTAGAACTTTACCTTACGGACTTATTCATCATCGCGCCCATGAACTTGGGAAGGTGGGCTGGTTGCTTCAACTGCTGTGAACGGTTCCAATATTTTGTAAGTATGGGATGAACCTTTAGGAACCATCCAAGAATCACCAGCTTCTAACAAAATCATTTGACCCTCAATATGCAACTCTGCCTTACCTTTAATTACATATCCCACCGTTTCATACTCGCGGGCGATCGCAGGTTTAGGCTCATCGGGTTGCTCATCTTCCCACAGGCGCATTGAAACAGTTTTACCTGTTGCCAGGTACTTTTGACCCATTTGACCCTTTGGCGAATGAGCAGAATTGACCTTCATCACAGTTGTATCACTCATATTGGCTTCCTTTGTGTTGTAAATACTTTTTCCGTGATCAAACAACAGCTTTGATGTTGAATCCTCATTTAAGTGAGATGCTTGAGAGCGATCGCGCTTTTACTTCAGACGCACTGGACTAGCATCAATTTTGGTACGAAATAAGCTGTATGGTTTCTCGCGTAGATCCTCACCGTTATGATAATTTGGCTGACGGTGCAACTGATTTGCAGTGAAATACAAATAGCCGTTTGCAACAGAAAGTGTGTCAGGCCACAAAACGCGGGGATCGTGAACTAACGTTTCATACATGCCGCTAGCCTGGCGGCGCATGATTGCATTGTGTTCGTAATTCGTTAGGTAAACTCGGTTTTGAGAGTCAGACTCCAACCCATCTGAACCACCGCCTTTGTCACCGTGATCCACAACGGTTGCTGCTACTTGGGCATCACTTAATTGCTCATTTACCAAGGCATCTACACTAACACTGTAGAGATTCCGACTAGCTAAAGGGCAATAAAACAAGCGTTTTCCGTCTGCACTTATAGCAATGCCGTCTGAACCAATTTTTAGCGAACTAGGTGGCTGATTCGGCATTCTATTCATGATTGGTTGTCCTTCTACAGTAGCTAGAAAATTAGGCACTGCTTTAGTTGAAGGGTGATCATTTAATTTCCGCCAACTTCTGCCAGAATCCAAATCAACCACAATAATCCCATTCGGTCCTTTATCTGAGGAATCGGTAATAAAAGCCATTCCTGCTTTACCGCGCCGTAAATCAAACCGGATGTCATTTAGATATGTAGTTTTTAATGCCACATTTTGGGGAAATAGAATTTTCTTAAAGATGCGGTTTTGCTTAAGATCAACCCCAATTAATTTTGGTCCGCCAGGTGATGTAGGACCGAATTTAATGCTACCTGTATCTAAAATCCACAATCGATCCGCAGGATCGATTACTACACTTTGTACAGATATAAAGGATTCGGCTGGTTTGTTGTAGTTTGGGCGATTGATTTGGGCATCGGGATAAGCTACAGTCTGACCGTTTCTCACCTCGGCAACTGTGTAATCTACTTTATCTCCCCAGCGCGGGAAATTGACAAAAATTCGACCACCTTGAGACACCGTAACACCTGTAGGCATTGGACCAGTAAACGAGGCGACTGATTCAATAGTGCCAACTGGTTTATCTTCTGGTAGGGCTTGGGCAGTAGCTGTAAAGGGTATTGTGGCTAAGAGGCAGAATAATGCGAGCGATCGCGATATCAACTTCATTGAACCTAATCTCTCTAAATACTTGTCTAAAAACACAACTTTTTCTTAAAGCATTCCTGGTATCAAACACAAAAGAATCAGGCTCAATAGGGATTCCAGGGAGATGGATTTGAGGAAGGGAGACCTGCTGCTAAGATATCTCCGTAGAGTCAGTTCCGAGCTGAAATGCTTAACCTTACTAACCTGATCGACGATGCTAAATGCTACCAGACGGTACGCCAGATGCGATGGCCGCAAGGGATAAGCTGCCCCAAGTGTAACTGTCAAGAAGTTATAAATCGGGGGAAGGATGAAACCCAGCCTCATCGCCAAAGATATCAATGTAAGGGTTGCAGCTTGCACTTCGATGATTTGAGTGACACGATGTTTGCTGGTCATCATCAACCGCTAAGGATCTGGATTTTGTGCTTATACTTCATGGGATTGAACCTATCGAATGAGCAAATTGCTCAAGAATTGGATTTAGACAAGGATGATGTGTACAAAATGACGAGTCAACTGCGAACAGGGATTGCTGCTGGTAAACCAGAAGTCAAATTGTCTGGAGAAGTGGAGTGTGACGAGGTATATGTCACCGAAAAGGGGCGAGGGGCGAGGGATGAGGGGCGAGGGAAAGAAAGAAAAACTAGCCCCGTTAATTGGTCTGAAGCCCCCGAATTTAAACGCGAGAAAGATGCGAAAAATTTGTGCCGAGGCTGCAAGCACAGCGAGGCACAAGGCGTCAATATTAAATCAAGAGCTTTTCAGCATGGGGATTCCCTCGCCCCTCGCCTCTCACCCCTCGTCCCTCGTTAATGGAGGTGTGGGATATTGGCTTGGGTAGTAGGCGACCGGAGTGCCGCAACGTTCAAGTGGTTATGGAGGCTCGTCCAATGCTGGCATTGTTTCTTTTATGTCACTGACGGCTGGAAAGTTGATCCGATGTTCATTGAAGAAGGCGACCAGATTGTCTGTAAAACCTATATGACGCGTGTTGAGGGGGAGAACACAAGGCTTAGACATTATTTGGCAAGACTGCACCGCAAAACCTTATGCTATTCCAAATCCGTTGAGATGTTGAAATGTTCCCTGCGTCTACTGCTCTACTATTTGAAGTATCGCACACTTCCTTTGTCAGTTTAATTCATTACTCTTTCAGCAACGCCCAGATAAAGAGCACTTGAGGCTAAAATGGGGAAACTAAAAATGACTAAGAAAAAATTATTGACTGCAACAATTATCACGGGATTAATATTAGCCTTTGGCGTATGGACTGCCAGTTCATTGCAGGTAGCAAAGTCTAAGGCCGAAACATTAAAGAGTATAGCGATTCAGAAAATCCCTACAAATCATGTACTATTTAATAACGTTGAAGATTTGGAGAAATATGCAGATTTAATTGTGTTAG
>JBGTCQ010000139.1:0-2391 GCA_041748755.1 Chroococcidiopsidaceae cyanobacterium
ATGTTCGCCTTTAGCTGATGTGATTCTTTCGGCTATGGCAGGCAGAACAAAAGATGTTGAAGCACAACTGCGGCAACAGGAAAAACTGGCGGCGCTGGGTAAACTGTCAGCGGGTTTGGCACATGAATTAAATAATCCCGCGGCGGCGGGACGACGGGCAGCAATTTCACTACGTGAGAACTTTCAAAACCTGCAATCTCTAGCGATACCGCTAAATTCGCTGACAACAGCGCAACTAAATTTAATTGCTGATATTCAACGAGCGATCGCCAATACCACTTCATCGCGACTCGATCCCATCACTCAAAGCGACAGAGAAGACGAGGTTACAGACTGGCTGGAAGATCACGACGTAGCTGATGGCTGGAAACTTGCACCTACTCTGGTTAGTGCTGGGTTAAACATTGAACAACTAGACACTCTTGCTGACAATATAGCCGCTGATCTCTCAAACGTGCTGACTTGGCTAGAAGCGACACTTGCAGCAACTGGGTTAATAAATGAAATTGAACAGAGTACCGGACGCATCTCTGAGTTGGTGAAAGCAGTTAAAGGTTACTCGTACATGGATCAAGGTCCGTTGCAAGAAATAGATGTGCATGAGGGCATCGAGAATACGCTAACCATCTTTGCTTATAAGCTCAAGAAGGGAATTGTCATTACCCGCGAGTATGATCGCACTTTGCCCCGAATCAGCGCTTATGGCAGTGAACTGAATCAGGTATGGACAAATCTGATTGACAATGCGATCGATGCTTTGGATGGCAAAGGTCAAATCTGGATTCGCACATCAAGTGATAATAAATGCATTTTAGTGGAGATTGCCGATAATGGACCAGGTATTCCGCCAGCAATTCAGTCCCACATCTTTGAGCCATTCTTTACTACTAAGGGTGTGGGGAAAGGAACCGGATTAGGTTTAGAAATTGCCTACCGTATTATTATCAAAAAGCACAAAGGCGACATCTATTTTGAGTCCAAACCTGGTGACACGCGCTTTCGCGTTTATCTCCCTATTAATCGTTTAGATACATAAAGAGCAAAATATGTCAACAAGAAAATTAGAAGGAAAAGTCGCGCTTGTAACTGGAGCTTCATCAGGTATTGGTGAGGCAACAGCGATCGCCTTGGCAGCAGAAGGAGCGCGAGTTGCTTTAGCGGCACGACGCGCTGACCGATTAGAAAAGCTAGTAAAACGCATTTTAGATAACGGCGGACAAGCACTGCCGATTGTTGCTGACGTAGCTGACGACGCGCAAGCACACGATATGGTACTTAAAGCTAACGCCGAATGGGGACGTGTAGATATCCTCGTTAATAATGCGGGTGTAATGCTGAATGGTCCGATTGACGCTGCGGATACTGAAGACTGGCGGCGGATGGTAAACATCAACGTCCTCGGCTTGATGTATGCCACCCATGCCGCTTTACCAATTATGAAGGCACAAGGACAAGGGCATATCGTCAATATTTCCTCAGTGGCTGGGCGTACAGCACAGGCTGGTTCTGGCGTTTACAATGCTACAAAATGGGGTGTAGGTGCATTCTCAGAAGCACTGCGTCAAGAGGTTTATCAAGACAAAATCCGCGTCACGATTATTGAACCGGGTGCAGTGGCAACAGAATTAACTGACCACATCACAAATTCCGCTGCTAAAGAAAGAATCCAGACTTGGGTAAAGTCGCTGATACCCTTGGAAAGCGAAGACATCGCCGCAGCGATTATTTATGCAGTCACGCAGCCGCTGCGTGTGAATGTTAACGAAATTTTAATCCGTCCGACCGAGCAGGGATAGTAGGAATAAAGCATTCAATTATTTAATCAAAAGGAGAATCTCATGAGTGCATGTCAACATCTCGACCAAATCCAAGAGGTTACACCTAGTACCAACGGCTGTGAAGAATGTCTAGCAATAGGCGATCGCTGGGTGCATCTGCGCGAATGTCTAAGCTGCGGACACGTCGGCTGCTGCGACTCCTCAAAAAACAAGCACGCCACTAAGCACTTCCACGCGACTAACCATCCGATTGTGAAGTCTTTTGAGCCTGGAGAGGACTGGCAATGGTGCTATGTCGATAAAACTTTCATCTAATTAATCGTCATCAGGAGACATTAAGTAGAGTAGAGTATCACTGCTATCACAACAAGCTACTGAAGTTATGGAAACTACACCTGGATGCATCTCCATTGATCCGAATATCTGCCACGGCAAACCATGCATCCGAGGACTGCGCTATCCAGTTGAATTTATTCAGGACTTACGCAAGGGCAACTGAGGCAACTCATAAACTAAAGGAATGAGCTTCAGCAAACTCGACTACTGCCAGTATCTATTGAGCAGTCCCATCAACTACACCGTGACCAACTTGGCTGATCACTTAGAGGGAATT
>JBGTCQ010000140.1:0-15219 GCA_041748755.1 Chroococcidiopsidaceae cyanobacterium
CGATCGCTCTACGAAATTTTAGATTTAGCAGCCATGCCAACCCTACACAATCTACCCCTATTATCTAGTTCGCCCTCAGGCAATTTCAAGGACAAAAATCTATAATTAAGAGTTGGTAAACTGTTCGCCTTTGCTTGTAAATTACAATGACCACCTCTAACCGCCGTTACCACATCATCACCTTTGGATGTCAGATGAATAAAGCTGACTCCGAACGTATGGCTGGAATCTTGGAAGATATGGGCTTCGAGTGGTCAGAAGATCCACATAATGCAGACTTAATCCTCTACAACACCTGCACAATTAGAGATAATGCCGAGCAGAAGGTTTATTCCTACTTGGGTAGACAGGCAAAGCGTAAGCATGAGCAGCCCAATTTGACGCTTGTGGTTGCTGGTTGTGTCGCGCAGCAGGAAGGAGAAGCACTACTGCGGCGAGTGCCAGAACTTGATTTGGTAATGGGACCGCAGCACGCCAACCGCCTTGAAGATTTGCTGGAACAGGTATTCGACGGCAATCAAGTAGTAGCAACAGAGCCGATAAATATTGTTGAGGATATCACTAAACCACGCCGCGACAGCACGGTAACGGCTTGGATAAATGTGATTTATGGCTGCAATGAACGCTGCACTTACTGCGTTGTTCCGAATGTGCGCGGGGTTGAACAATCTCGGACACCAGAGGCAATTCGCGCCGAGATGGAACAATTGGGACAGGTGGGTTACAAGGAAGTAACGTTGCTCGGTCAAAATATTGATGCTTATGGAAGAGATTTGCCTGGTGCTACCCCAGAAGGTCGTCATCAGCATACACTGACAGATTTACTGTACTATGTTCATGATGTGCCAGGAATTGAGCGAATTCGGTTCGCTACAAGTCATCCTCGTTATTTCACAGAACGCTTGATTCGGGCTTGTGCTGAGTTACCTAAAGTGTGTGAGCATTTCCACATTCCGTTTCAGTCTGGCGATAACGAGGTATTAAAAAGGATGTCACGGGGTTACACGCACGAGAAATATCGCCGCATTATTGATATGATTCGGCGGTATATGCCCGATGCATCAATTAGCGCCGATGCCATTGTTGGTTTCCCTGGGGAAACGGAATCACAATTTGAAAATACACTGCAACTGCTAGAAGATATTGGTTTTGACCATCTCAACACTGCTGCCTATTCGCCGCGTCCAGGAACACCGGCGGCTGTGTGGGATCAGCAGTTGAGTGAGGAAGTTAAGAGTGATCGCTTGCAACGTCTGAATTATTTAGTGGAGACAAAGGCATTAGAGCGATCGCAACGTTATCTTGGTCGGGTTGAAGAAGTCCTAGTAGAAGAGCAAAATCTTAAAGATCCTAGTCAAGTGATGGGACGGACACGCGGCAACCGCCTCACCTTTTTCGATGGTAATGTTGCCGAACTTAAAGGCAAACTGGTGCAGGTTAAAGTTATTGGAGTTCGTGCTTTCAGTCTTACAGGTGAGCGGCTTGCTGTATCCTGTTGTTAATTCTATAGCGGCATTGCCATAGGGTAAATTCGCCAAATACGCCTCGGTTGGTAGTAGGCTAATTCTGTTTCCCCTGGTGCAGTTGATACACCGATGCTACGACGAGCCTTAGCTGCATGGAAAACTAATTTTGCAGCTGTTTCCCAAGAATAGTCAAATTGGAAGAAATCGCTAGAACCGTTAAATAGTAATCGTCAGCACAAAGTCTTGCCAATTCAGCGAATGTCTGAAGGAAATAATCCTCACCCTGAGCAATTAAGGCTAGAACATGGCAGTAAAACCAAAACCAGAACTGCTAAATACTAAACAGAACCAGTACGCTCACCGCTATAAACTGCATAAATCAACCAAGCGGTCTAAAGGTTGCAGCATGAAAATCCGGTTTCACCAAGAACCCATGCGGGGACGTCAAAACAAATGCGCGATCTGTAGCAGTATTTACAGCCTCAAGATAGCGCGAGCTTCTGTGTATAGCGCCCAAGGAATAGAGTATGGTGATGTTTGCCCAGAATGCATAGAATCAGGCTCTGAGGGGATAAAGGCACGGCTTTTGGAGAACATTCAGCGGCTACGAGAATTAGCCGCTGAACTGGAAGCGTTATCTTGTGAACCGATACAACTACCTGAGTTGGAAGCTGAATTTAAAATGTATCGGAATCGAGCGACGGAATAAGGAAGTAGGAAGATATTTTTCTGCCTGATAACTCTCGCCTCTAAGCTATGATACGCTATTGCCCAACAAGGAGTGCGGTGGGGTTATTAGAGGATGAATAAACTGCGGGTGGGTCTGCTGTTTGGCGGTTGTTCGGGGGAACATGAAGTCTCGATTAATTCAGCACGGGCGATCGCAAATGCCTTAAGCACTGACCAGAACACTGCCAAATACGAACTGCTGCCTTTTTACATTCAAAAAGATGGGCGTTGGCTAGCAGGCACAGTGGCGCAACAAGTTCTAGAATCTGGTATGCTGCCAGCACAACATTCAAATAACCTTGCCCTGAGCAAAGCAGAGCCGGAGGCGGCGTTAGCCAGTGGAACTCAAATCAGCTGCTGGCAATCTCCCTCACAAGCGGCTGAAGTTGATGCCTGGTTTCCAATTCTTCACGGACCTAATGGCGAAGATGGTACAGTGCAGGGGCTATTAAAATTAATGCAAGTTCCCTTTGTTGGTTCTGGGGTTTTAAGCTCGGCAATGGGAATGGATAAAATTGCCATGAAGATGGCGTTTGCTCAAGCAGGGTTGCCACAAGTAAGATATATTGCAGTGAATAGAACTCAAGTTTGGTCTAATCCTTGTGTCTTTCCAAAGCTGTGTGACCAAATTGAAGCAACTTTGGGCTATCCCTGTTTTGTGAAGCCTGCTAATTTAGGGTCATCAGTAGGCGTTGCTAAAGTGCGATCGCGCAGTGAACTTGAAGCCGCCCTGGATCGTGCTGCTAGCTTAGATCGGCGCTTAATTGTAGAAGCAGCTGTTATGGCACGGGAACTGGAATGTGCAGTTTTGGGTAATGATCGCCCCAAAGCTTCGGTTGTAGGAGAAATTACTTATCAAAGTGATTTCTATGACTACGAAACCAAGTACAGCGAAGGTAAAGCAGATTTATTAATTCCAGCGCCAGTGAGCAATGCGATTACATCTAAAATTCAAGAAATGGCTCTCCAAGCTTTTGCTGCAATTGATGCCGCTGGTTTGGCGCGAGTAGACTTTTTCTACGTTGAAGCCACGGGAGAAATTCTAATTAACGAAATCAACACCTTACCCGGCTTCACAGCAACGAGTATGTATCCGCAATTATGGGCGGCCAGCGGTGTTGCCTTTCCAGAATTAGTAGAGCAACTGATTCAACTTGCTTTAGAACGACATGTTTAGGAATGGAGAATTGAGAATTAATACTTTCTTTTTTCTACATTCTCAATTCTAAAATTGAGGAAAAAAGGTGTATGAATCTTAGAGTAGCTATGGAAAATAATCAGAATACACAGCAGTCATCCGAGTTGGGCGACTCAAAGTTAGTTCGCTTAAGTCGTCGAAACGCACCATCAGATAATTTAAATTCCCTGCTGATGCTGTTCAAACGTTGGAATTGGCTGACGTGGGTTGGAGCGTGGGTATTGCTACTCGGCATTACTGCCATTTCTATACTTAGCCTGGTTTATCCTATTAGTTTGTCACCGGAACCAAAAACCGTAGCGGCTGAAAACCCAACTGAAACATCCCCTAAGGCGGGTAGCCTGCTATGGGCAGTAGGTGCTGCCGTTACCTTTGCTGGTTCATTAGTAATTTTTAAACGACTCAGTAGTTCATCGCATTCTGACATCCGCAGACGTTCCTCTGAACGATCGCTAACACGCCGTCAGCAGCGAAAACTACTACTTCAAGGGCATTCGTCGTCTTCTACTCAGCCTGAACTGCTGTCACCCACTGCACCGATGCCTGTCGAAATAGCACCTGTAGTAATGCTGCCACTGGAGGACTTGGTTGATTCGGAAGAATCACTCGCACAGATGCTAGGCGATCGCTCTCCTTTGTCTGGTTCAGATTTAACCGCAGCCAAATGTTTAAATGCCGAATCAGAACCTGTGGTAACAGTGCTGTCACCAGAGTCAAGCCAGTTGGTTGACTCGGAAGAAGAATCGCTTGCAGAGATGATGGATATCCGCAGACATCGATCTCTAGCTTCAATCTTGCAATCTAAAATTTAGGGACTTAGCCTCTCTTGAGCTTGAGTAGCGATCGCCAGTCTTGGATCGCTTTCTCTGTCCATAGCCAGGTTTTACTCAGTTCCTGTGGTTGAAAATTAAGCGGCTCCTCCGTCAACACCTTTTGCCGAAGGTTAATTGCCTCACTCAACAACTTTGCTTGTCTATCACTGGGTTGATCTTCAGCTAATTTATTCAGCACCAGTGCTAATCCAGCGTAAGCATTTAGCTGATTTCGCTTAGCTACATCAGGAAATTCAGCCGTTTTAGCTTGTTCTTCAACTAAGTACAACGCCTGGAACCATGTTTGGTTTGCGCTATTCAAATCGCCTTGGATGTAGTAGACAAAGCCCAAGGCATTATGATAACTAAAAGAATCTGGCTTGTCTTTAACAGCAGTTTCCCAGTAACGGCGAACATCATCCAAACTGTAATTTTTGTCTCCTGTCTTGATAGACTGCCATGCCAAGCGCCCCCGCAGAAAGTTGATGGCGCTCGTTTTCGCTTGTAGGTCTGAAACAGTGTTAAGAGCTGTATTCGCACTTTGAAGCGCTCCCCGGTTCAGTAATTCTTCGACAGCAAGACAGCCAGCGCTCAAGTTGCCCTTGTTGAAGTGTGCAATAGTAATTGCCTGAAGCTCGGAAGTGCTAACCGTCTTCAAGTTGACAATAGCTGGTTGGGACAAAGGTATTGGAGGATGAGATTGTTGCGGTTGAAACCACCAGAAGCCCCCAAAGGCGATCGCAGTGACTCCCACAGCCTGTAAAATAGGCAAAACCTGCTGCACCCAGCGATCGTTGAGGAACCCCAATTTAAGTAATCGCACTTGTGGTTTGTCAGTGGTAACTGGGGTAGATTCTTCTGATTGCAGGCACTCAGCTAACTTCTGGGACTGTTGCTCTGGTTGGGAAATCGGTGGCGAAGATTTTGTATTGCTTGAAATTACTTCTGGTAACTCCAAGATTTCGGCAGGTACAATCGGTATTGCCATAGCAGGCTGGGTAGCTTGGCGAAACAAATCCGTAACCAGAGCCGAGTCCTCCTCATAGCTAGTAGGATCGTCGCATCCAACATCAACTCCTTCATCCCATTCCTCCTCGTCCAGCAAGTCCAGTTCTCTAGCAGGCTCGATAAAATCAGACATCATGTCCTCAAGTAATAGTGTTTCCCCAATAGCTGAGCCAACATTCACTCCTGGTGTTGTCGCCACCAACACCGACTCGTTGAGTAACTGATTTGCTTGAGACAATTGGTGTTCTGCTTGCCATTTTTTTGCTGCTTGTTTGAGGGCGTGAATGAATTGAGGATTGGGCATTGCGATGCCTGCGGCGGTTCGCGTTGCCATCGCCATCAACATCACTACATACTGCAAGGCAGGTGTTTCCCCTGGGTAGCGAGAAAACGCTATAGATGGTTCAATGGCTAGGAAGTAATTGCCTGTATGCAGAATTTCCCAAGGCAGACGCACCAAAAGAGGTTCATTTAGTTCTAAGCACAGCTGCAATACTTCTTGTTCTGTTTGGGCAATTTCTTGAGCTTTGATCCAACTCTGTTTGATGGAACCTTGAAACAGTGCCTTGTAAAGTTGCTGACCCAGGTTTATGATTTTGCTTTGTAGAGGTGTCAGAGGATTTGAGCCAGACTCTCCAACTATCTCATTGTCCTCTGATCCAACCTTCAAAGCATCGTTTATTAATTGATCAATCTGAATCCACCAATCCGCTAGCGGCAACGTTACCAGCGTTTCTACCAATGGCACTCCAGGCGCGACTTGTTCTGTCCGCACCAAATAATGATTTTGCCCCACTAGAGTTATAGAGATCTGAAATCTTTGCGCCACAACTTTTCCTAATCGTGTCCCAAATCTGGTTCTCGATTCTTGCCTTCATCGAAGATGCTTCTTTTAACTTAGATGCATCTACACCCTTGAAAGTTTCTGCGTGTTGTGGATTTTAGTTATATAGCCAATAAACAATCTCTCAATGCCAACAGCACACCAATGCTATGCAAGGCATCTAGCAGTTGAAATTTGCTCACTGGCGCAGACTACGCGGATCAAGAGCATCGCGCAATCCATCGCCCAATAAATTAAAAGCTAACACTGTGAGGATAATCAACAATGCCGGAGGCCAAATCAGCCACGGTTGCAACACTAAAATTGAAGCATTCGTTGCCAGTGATAGCATATTTCCCCAAGAGGGATCAGGTTGCTGAATCCCAAGACCAATCAGACTTAACACTGATTCCGCTACGATGAAGCCTGGAACTGCCAGCGTTGCTGAAATAATGATATAACTAGCCGTTTGCGGCAAAACGTGGCGCAGGACAATGTAAAATGGCTTGCCGCCCATTGCTCTTGCTGCTTGGACAAATTCTCGTTCTTTAATTGACAGCACTTGTCCTCGGATTACACGGGCCAGCCCAGCCCAACCAATAAACGAAGTAATTAATACAATTAGCACAAATCGCTCTGTACTGGTTAGCCCCGGTGGTAACACTGCTGCTAAGGCAACCAGAAGATAAATACTAGGAATTGTCATTAGCACTTCAACTAAGCGCATCAAAACGCTATCAATCCAGCCGCCGAAATAGCCAGAAACCCCGCCTACAAGCATTCCTAGAGGAAATGTAATTGCAATTCCTACAATACCGATACTTAGACTAATACGACCTCCATGTAATAGCCTACTAAATTGGTCGCGCCCTTGTTCATCGGTTCCCAACAGATTAAATTTTGCTGCGCTTGTGCCAAATAAGTGTAAATTGCCAGGAATACCACTAAATATTTCAACTTCCTCAAACTTGGGAGGTAACGGCAAACTGAGTCGAAACAGTTGGTACGTCGAACCCAGAGTAAATAAGCGAAACCAAGCGGGCTTTTGGCGGTCTACAATTAATTTGCGATCGCCTGTTGCCAATTCTGTCTTTCCTTGGGTTGTGGGATAAACGTGCGGCCCCACAAAGTCCCCATTTAGATTCCGCCAGTAAATTTGAGTTGGTGGTAGTAGCGATCCATTAGCCTGAGAGTCATAAGGATCGTAAGGGGCAACAAAATCAGCTGCAATTACTGCTATATAGAAAACTAACAGCAACACAGCTCCAAATCGAGCTAGGGGATTCTTTTTCAGTCGTTGCCACCAGTTCATTGATTGCTCCTTACCCTTATCTGACTAATACTAGGTCAGCTGCTGTTGCTCTGCACTATCTATACTACTGACTTTTCCTAATTGTACTGAGATAGCAAGCCACGACAAATCAACCTACGCAACATCTATATTCCTGCTGTAGTCAGAGACACCTACTAGAAAAATAAGTCATAGTTTATATAGGTTAATTTATTTTAAACTTTCTTAGCAAATAGCTGAGTTAGCTACTGGTTGGACGCGGAGGTGTTGCTGTGGCTCCCAAGACTTTTTCGGAAACGGAAGCAGAATTCGACTCTGAGTCAGCGCTGACTGTTGACAGCGTGGCTCGTAAAGGACTTGGACGCAAGCCCTCACGAGGTTTGCTCAATGGGTGGAAGGGTATTTTGATTGGGACTGGGTTGGGAATGGCGATCGCTCTTGGGGGAATGCGCTTCTTGTCTCGCCCAACTGTCACCCCAACCGTAGCACAACAATCTCCTCAACAACCTGCAATGAGTGTCACTGTAGCACCAGTGCAAACCGCGCGTGTTGCCCGTACACTTAACGTTACTGGCTCAGTAGCAGCCCGCGATCTTATCCCCGTTTTACCCCAAACAACAGACCTACAAATCGAGCAATTACTTGTAGACGAGGGAGACATCGTAAAAAAGGGACAGGTAATAGCTGTCTTGGATAATTCGGTACTACAGGCGCAAATTAACGAGGCCAGAGCAGACGTAGAATCAAATCAGGCAGTCGTGGGTCAAACACAAGCAGCCCTAGCTCAAGCCCGTGCTACCTTAGCAGAAGCTCAACGAAATTTACAACGTTACCAGCAACTTGCAGATGCTGGGGCAATTAGTCGTCAAGATTTAGATACTCGCGCTACATCTGCCGCAACTGCTAGAGAATCCGTCCGTGTTGCCCAAGCTAATATTAACAGTGCCGCAGCCGATGTCCGCAGTACCCGCGCTGTTTTAGCACAACTGCAAACTCAATTAGGACAAACTCTGGTTCGCGCCCCTGCCAATGGGCTTATTGCTGAAGCAACTGCCGAAGTTGGGGATGTTGCCAGTGGAACCCAAAAACTTTTCTCAATTATCCAAAATGGCGCACTGGAATTGCAAGCGCAAGTACCTGCAACCGAGCTACCACAAGTACGAATTGATGCACCAGCGCTAATTACTTACGACGCAGATCCTCGCGTTCGCTTACAGGGGAGAGTAAGAGAAATTTCACCCTTGGTTAATCCTGAAAGTCGGAAAGCAACGGTCAAAATTAACCTACCCCCGACTTCATTACTGCGATCAGGAATGTTTGCTCGTGCAGCGATTACAACAGCAACAGTTCCAGGGCTAACAGTACCTGCAAAAGCAGTTTTACCGCAACCGGATGGTAGTGCAATTGTATTCGTACTATTGAGTGACAACACAGTTAAAGCTCAAATTGTAGAAGTAGGAGTTCCTAATGGTGACAGCGTAGAAATTAAGAATGTGTTACTAGGCGATCGCGTAGTAGTCGCTGGTGCGGGATATCTCAAAGATGGCGATCGCATCCAAGTCGTCCAGCAGTCAGATGAAACTTCCTTGGTAAGCCCTCAGTCTTAAGTAGTTTTGGCAGCTTAACTCCAGTTCCCCCAGCTCTTTCCCTAGCCCCTAGCCCCTAGCCCCTAGTCCCTAGTCCCTATGTCCTTCAACATCTCCGCCTGGTCGATTCGTCGCCCAGTTCCAACGATAGTTTTGTTCTTAATTTTAACTGTCGTAGGCTGGTTCTCTTTTACTCAGCTAGGTATTGATACTAACCCAAATATTGATATTCCCGCTGTTTCAGTTACAGTAACTCAGTCCGGAGCAGGGCCAGCGGAACTGGAATCACAGGTAACTAAGGAAATTGAAGATGCCGTTGCTGGGTTGGGGAATATTGACAATATAATTTCGACAGTTAATGACGGAGTTTCAGAGACAACTATTGAATTTGTCCTGGGTACAGATAGCGATCGCGCCACTAATGATGTCCGCAACGCCGTTGCCCAAATCCGCCAAAATCTGCCCCAAGACATCAACGAACCCATAGTCCAGCGGCTGGAGTTTGCTGGTGGTCCGATCATGACCTACGCTGTGGTTGCTGATGGACGCACAGTAGCAGACTTGAGCAACTTGGTTGATGAGACAATTAGCCGCGCCCTTTTGTCTGTGAAAGGAGTCGCTCAAATCCGGCGCGTCGGCGGCGTTGATCGTGAAATTCGCGTAGATCTCGATCCAACTCGGTTACAAGCTTTAGGGCTTACAGCTACTCAGGTAAACGACCAGATTCGTGACTTTAATATAAATTTACCTGGTGGACGAGCAGAGTTAGGTGGCAGCGAACAAAGTATTAGGACACTTGGTAGTGCTCCTAATGTTGAGGTTTTAAAAAACTATCAAATTGTCCTGTCCAATGGGGATTTTGTACCTTTGTACAGCCTTGGAGATGTCCGTGATGGCTCTGCTGAACCCCGGCAAACCGCTTTTTTAAATGGCAAACCTGTAGTGGCTTTCCAGGTGTTACGTAGCAGCGGCACTACCCTTGTCACGGTGGAAGAGGGGGTAAAAAAGCAGGTAGAACAGTTTGAAAAAACGTTGCCAAAAGATACTAATCTGCAACTTATTTTTACACGCGGCGACTTTATCCGCGAATCTTATGAAAACACTATAGATGACTTGATTCAAGCGTCAGTGCTAGCGGTGGTAACAATTCTAGTCTTTTTGCGAGACTGGAGAGCCACTGTAATTACAGCAATAGCCTTGCCCCTGTCAATTCTGCCCACATTTGGCGTGCAGATGTTACTTGGTTACACACTCAACAACATGACTTTGCTGGCGTTGGCGCTGGCAGTGGGTAATTTGGTAGATGACACCGTTGTAGAAGTTGAGAACATGGAGCGGCACATGGCGATGGGCAAAACGCCGCGTCAGGCTGCTTTTGATTCTTCTGCGGAAGTGGGGTTGGCAGTGTTAGCTAGTGCAGCGACGATTGTCGCAGTTTTTCTGCCAGTTGCTTTTATGGGCGGGATTCCAGGTCAGTTTTTTCAACCATTTGGCGTGACGGTTGCCATTTCTACTATATTCTCAACTCTGGTGGCGCGTACCATAACTCCAATGCTGGGAGCTTATTTTCTGAAGCCAAACGGGAAGCATAACCAGAATGGACACCTGCCGCAACGGCGTCAACCTTATCGCCAACTACTGAAGTGGGCATTAAAGCACCGGATGACGACTATAGCGATCGCGCTTGCTTTCTTTACCGGTAGTCTGATGCTAGTTCCTTTGATTCCCAAAGGATTTATTGATAACGGCGACCTTGGTATTTCAATAGTTTCAGTTGAACTGCCACCTGGTTCTACCCTAGAAGACACAAACAAAGTCGCACAACAAGCAACTGCACTGGCACGCCAGAATCCAGCAGTTGCTCTTGTCTTGGCAACGCAAGAAGTGAATTCAGCAACACTGAACGTCAAGTTGAAGCCGAAAGAAGACCGCGATCTTTCCCAAGCTGAGTTTGAGAAGCAGCTGCGTCTCCAATTTTCTAAAATTCCTGGTGCCCGCATTAGTTTCCAGAGTCAAGGGGCAGCAGGAAGTAGTAAGGATCTATCTATTGTCCTGAAGAGTGAAAATAATTTTGCAGCTTTAAACCAGGCTGCTAGTGCATTGGAAAAGCAGATGAGAACGGTGACTGGCTTAGTTGAGGCTAATTCCACTGCTAGTCTAGTTAAGCCAGAAATCTTGATAATTCCCGATCCAGCAAGGGCGGCAGATTTAGGGGTAACAGTACAAGCGATCGCCCGAACTGCGTCTCTTGCCACACTGGGAGACAACGAAGCGAATCTTGCCAAGTTTAATCTTCCCGATCGCCAAATTCCAATTCGGGTTCAAATCGACCCTGAGGCGCGTGAAGATATCAACACTTTAAGCAATCTCCAAGTACCAAGTGAAAATGGCACTCTTGTGCCTTTGGTAGCAGTGGCAGATTTACGTTTTGGTAGTGGTCCGGCGCAAATTAATCGCTACGATCGCTCTCGTCAGGTATCGGTAGAAGCAAATTTGCAAGGCATTGCCTTAGGAGATGCTGTCACCGCGGTTAACAAACTACCTGCCTTGAATCCGCTACCACCCGGAGTCGTGCAGCAACCCGCTGGTGATGCCGAGATTATGAACGAAATTTTCGGTCGTTTTGGAACTGCTGTGGGATTAGCAGTGATGTGTATCTATGCCATCCTGGTACTGCTATACAACAACTTTATGCATCCCTTAACGATTATGGTGGCGTTGCCTCTTTCTTTAGGGGGCGCACTGCTGGGCTTAATGATTGCCCAAAAAGCATTGGGTTTATATGCGTTGATTGGGATTGTGCTGTTGCTGGGAATTGTAACGAAGAATTCTATCTTGTTAGTGGATTATACGTTGATTAACCAAGAAGAAGGCAAGCCGCAGTATCAGGCGGTGCTTGCGGCTGGGATGTCTCGCCTGCGACCAATTTTAATGACCTCCTTAGCTACGGTTGCTGGAACTATACCACTAGCGCTGGGACTTGGGGCAGGGGCTGAGGTACGTAGCCCGATGGGAATTGCGATTATGGGTGGCTTTACAACTTCCACGCTACTGACGTTGGTGGTAGTACCCGTGCTTTTCACTTATGTGGACACTTTCCAGCGCCGGATTGTGGAGTTGATGCATGGCGGGCGCAAGAAGGCGCGTCATGTTGTGGTAGATGGAGTGCGATCGCCTGATGTCTCTGAAGAATCGCTGCCTCCTGATCCACTTGAGAAGCCGCAACCCAAATTCCCCATCCGCAAATAGGCGTATAATATTTGTTAGCTATTAGTGAATGTAGATAGTTTGCGGGTATAGTTCAGTGGTAGAACGTTAGCTTCCCATGCTAAATGTCGTCGGTTCGAGTCCGACTACCCGCTTTGCAGTCAGAAGTCTCAAATTCCTACTTATCAGGTCTTCTTTCACCAGCGATCGCCAAGGCAGAACCTTGAATTCCTTAATATCTGCAACTTCACTACTTTTCAGACATTCTTTGAGGGAGATTAAGTTGCAGTAATCTGAATTAGGGTTGCTCCAATGCTTTGAGCGAGAAAAAGCTCACTACTCCGCCGTTAGAAAAGTGACTAACTTCATAACCGGATCTTTCTCCAATCTGCGTATAAATTTATTCTACCCACACTTGTAAAACCTTAGCTTTTCTCCTAGTGCTTAAGTATTTTTTGTAGATACTGTATTAAAACCAACTAATAATTACTCAAACTCTATAAAAAAACTTAAAAGTTCATCCTATTAGTTAATAACTTTAACCAGCACCTTACTAAATTTCTTCTAAACTTAATTTTAATTTAACAAGTTTATTTCTGTAAATGTAGTAAAGAAATTTATAACTTAATTTTGTTACTGCATTGCTTCACCGAATCTTCATCAAAAACTTAGTAAATCTACCAATACTTTATAAACTTATCCCTCTAAAAGTAATAAGTTTATATTGTCGGTGAAATTCAGTAGATACACATAGTTTTGCTCTATGGATAAGCTCAGACCACTCAGAGCTAAACCAAAGTAGGCAGCCTACCATATGAAGCTGAAAAAGCACTCCTATAAGCAGTAACGCTCATATTAAGTGCATAAGCCAACAAAAACAGATCCCTTAAAATCACATTCCATAAATAATTGTTAAACCTGCCTAATTTTTAAGCGTAATAGGCTGAACATATTATTTAGTAAAGCTAACAAGCCGTGCTAGATGACAGCTTAGCTTGGTAATTTACTGACGCTATCCTGATTGATTTTCAGCAGAATTAACGCAAAGAAAATTATCTGTTTTGACTATAAAAGTATGGAATGTGAGATTGAACTGATGAAGTTCATCGGCTAATGCAAGCTCGATATTTAAATAGGAAAAGCAGGAGAAACTCAAATGGCAGACTTATTCGGTACTACAGGCGCTGACATAATAAATGGGACTATAGGCGACGACAAGATATTTGGCTGGGTTGAAGGTGTTCCTGCCACTAGTCCATCAGGTAACGACAAACTGTTTGGCAAGGCTGGCAACGACGAACTGTATGGTGGGACGGGAAATGACACCATGACTGGCGGAGCTGGACATGACATTCTAGATGGTACTTTGGGTATTGATACTCTCATCGGTGGAACTGGTCATGACACATACACTGTGGACAGTACTTCCGATACGATTGTGGAGTCTTTTAATCAAGGCTTCGATACAGTAAGGTCTTCAGTCAGCTATACACTGGGTAATAACTTGGAGGGGCTGGAGCTTATAGGTAGTAGTGCTATCAGTGGTAGAGGCAATGCTCTGGGCAACCAGATCGTTGGTAATGAAGCCAATAACTCTCTGTATGGTGGCAATGGCAATGACTCCTTGTTTGGCGCACCTGGCTTTGACGGGTCAGACAATGATACCCTGCATGGTGGCAATGGTAATGACTATCTAGATGGTCGGGCTGGTAGTGACAAACTCTATGGTGGAGCAGGCAACGACACCCTGGAAGGTGGTGACTCCTTCTTCAAAAGCTTTGACGGCCTAACTAATGACTATCTGAATGGTGGAAGTGGGAACGATTCCCTGCGTGGCGACTATGGTGATGACACTCTTGATGGTGGGACGGGTAATGACAGGCTTACAGGTATAGATGGCGATGATTATCTGTTAGGCAATAACGGCAACGATTTTCTGGATGGCGGCGATGGAGATGACACGTTCAATGGTGGAGCTGGAAATGATACCCTAGTTGGCGGCTCCCTTAGTGATGATGAACACTACGGTTACGGCGGATATGACACGCTTACTGGCGGTACAGGTGCTGATACTTTTGTCTTCAATGGAAGGCAATTACCACCCTGGTCATCATGGGGGGTTGATACGATCACTGATTTCTCATATCTGGAGGGGGATAAGATTCAGGTTTCTGCTGGAGGCTTTGAAATTGGGTTAAGCGATCGCTCCCGATTCGATTTCAACAAAACTACAGGAGAACTATTTTTTGATACTGGTGAGCAAATTGCGTCGCTACAGCCAGGTACAAATTTTGTTCTTAACCGTGACCTAATCATTACCTAAAGATAGTGTATTAAGTTAAGCACAGATCAGAGGTTGATAACGTTGGGGTAATCCGAATAGGGTTGCCCCATCCTTGTATTCAAAGTCTATAGCCTTTGCTTTAAATAAAAAAATTACAGTTCGTGTGAAATCTTATTTTAGAGCAAGCGATCGCCACTATGTTTTCTCCAAACAAAGAACTCTATACTGCTACCTTTAAGAAATTTAAAGTATATTTTTGTTACTTTTTATCTTAAATTATTCTTTATAAGTACTCTCTAAAATCTTCACTAATACTTCATAAACTAATCAGAGAAAAAGTGATAAGTTTATCTTGTAGGTGAAATCCAGTAGATTCTCTTAGTTTTGCTCCAAGATGACTCAGACTGTGTAGGGCTAAACTCACAATAGTAAAACTACTAGCTGAAACTGAAGGATTTTACCTCTCAATTAGCAACGCTCAGAATAATGGTGTAGCTTGACAAAAATAGACGCGTAACAATCAGATTCCGTAGTTAATAGTTAAGCCTGGATGAATTTTCCAATTAATAGGCTAAAGACATTTTCTAGTAGAATTAAAAGCTTTGCTAGAGAAAACCTTACCTTGGCAATTTATTGACACTATTCTCCTTAATTTCTAACAAGTTTAGTGCCAAAAGTAAAAACTTATCTGCTTTGACTATAGAAATACGGAATGTGAGATTGAACTGATAAAGCTCACAGTCTGACGGGCGTTGCTCAACATCAATTAGCAAAAGCAGGAGAAAATTAAATGGCAGTTAAATTTGGCACTACAG
>JBGTCQ010000141.1:0-15897 GCA_041748755.1 Chroococcidiopsidaceae cyanobacterium
TAGACGCGAATTCTATTTGCCAGTGACAAGAAGTCTACTGCCCTAAAGCAGCCGCAATATGGTTGTTGCGAGTTAAATAACCATCTTCCATATCAACAATACGGTCGGCGATATCTAAAATGCGATTGTCGTGAGTCACCATTAAGATAGTACACCCCTGCTCTTTGGCAAGGCGCTGCATCAGTTCGACGACATCACGACCTGATTTTTTGTCCAACGCCGCTGTAGGTTCGTCAGCCAACACTAATTTAGGATGATTTACTAAAGCACGAGCGATCGCTACTCGTTGTTTCTGTCCCCCAGAAAGATTCTCTGGGTAGTAATTCACGCGATCACCTAAACCAACCGCTTGAAGCATAGCTTCTGCTTTAGCATGAGCTTCCCGCGGGGAAATACCTTTGTTCAGTTCCACTGACATTTGGACATTTTGTCGCGCCGTTAAAAACCCCAGCAAGTTATGAGCCTGGAAAATATAGCCAATTTGGCAACGCACTTGCACCAATTGTTTTTGAGTGGCTCCACATAGCTCATGATTTAAAAATTTTAGACTTCCCGTTTGCACAGAGCGCAAACCACCTATTAAACTTAATAAAGTTGTTTTACCTGACCCTGACGGACCAGTCATAATCACAATTTCGCCAGCATAAATTTCTATGTTAATATCAAATAAAGTTTGTTTCTCTAGCACTCCTTGTCCGTAGGAATAGTTGAGGTTTTGAATTCTAATTACAGGTTCTTGCATTTTTTTCATATCGCTAAAAAATATCTGCTGGATCTGCGTCTGCCAGTTTTCGCACGGCGATCGCACCGGAAATAAAGCACATTAAGATAGTTAATACTATTACCATTAATGCTCGGCTGTTAGTCATTATAATTGGTAAAAGTGTTGCTTCTCTTGTTATGTTATATTGAAATATAGCAAAAGCAAATCCAGGCATATAGCCTAAAACTGCTAAAATCAAAGCTTGTTGAAAAACGACTAATAATAAATATGTCTGAGTGTACCCCATTGCCTTCAAAGTAGCATACTCAGGTAAATGATTAGCAACCTCACTGTAAAGAATTTGATATACAATCACAGTTCCAACAACAAAACCCATGATTGTACCTAGAGTAAAAATAAATCCAATAGCTGTACTACTTGCCCAGTAATCTTTCTCAAAATCAATAAATTCCTGCTTTGATAGAACTTTGACATCTTGAGGCAAAGATTTCCTTAGCTGTTCTAAAATAACTTCAGTATTTGATCCTGGCTTTAATTTAATTAATCCTATATCAATTAATCCTCGCTGACGGTCTTGAAATAGGCGAATAAAGTTTAAATCACTTGTAATTAAATTACCATCTGCTCCAAAAGATGCACCCAGCTCAAATAATTCTCCTACCTTAATTCGCCGCCCCCCGACTTCTGTATTTATAGGTTTTCCTTGGTTAAATTCATTAACAATTGGTCCAAATTCTTCTCTGGAAGTCCGATCGTATAAAACCACATCTGGGATTTTTATTTTATCTATATTTTGCTGAATTCCAGGCAAATCAAATACTTGGTCTTTAGGACTAATTCCAACAACAAATATTTGGCGAAGCTTGCGAGTTTGGGGATTTTTCCAGCCAACAAAGTCTAAGTATATAGGATATACAGATTCTACTGACTCAAACGCTAAAGCTTGATATAAGCGTCGTTGAGAGAAGCTTTCCATTGATAATAAAGCGTCAGACTGAGGATTGATTAAAACAATTTCACCCTTTAAGCTTTGATGGAACTTAACGTTACTCTCAAACAGAGCATCCCGAAACCCTAGTTGCATAAACATCAGAATATCAGCAAAGGCAATTCCAGCCAATGCCACGACAAGGCGAGTTTTTTCTCTTTTTAGTTGTAGCCAAGCTAAAGGTATTTTGCGAAGCATTTTATCTGCATTTGAATTACTAGCTTAGATAAACAATTAGAGATTAATTGCCACAACTACTTTAGCGTAAGTCAAGCCTGAAACTTGTTTACTAGCTTCTGGAGTAAGACCAATTTTAACTTCAACTACCCTAGCATCCACATCCGCTGCTGGATCGCTATCCAGAACATCTTGTTTACCAATTTGCCTGCCAATTTTAGTTACAGTTCCTGATAGTTTTCCAGAAAAAGCTTCGTTTTCGCTAGTTACGGTTGCTGTTTGTCCAAGACGCACTTTGCCAATGTCTTCTTCGAGAATCTCTGCCACTACAACCATGCGATCAGTTCCGCCGATCTCAGCAATCCCATTTGAATTGATTGTTTCTCCAGGGTGGGTGTGAATTTTCAGAATTTCACTAGTAATCGGCGATCGCACATAGCTTAATGCCAAGTCTGCTTCAGCTTGTTTAACAGCAGCGATCGCACTTTTCACTTCAGCTTGAACTACTTGAACATCAGTAGGACGAATTTCAGCAATTTTATTTAGAGTAGCTGTTGCTTCGTTAATCTCTTGTCTTAGGCTTTGCACTGTTTTGTCTCGGTTAGCTTTTGCCTCATTTAGCTGCTGTTGTAAGGTTGACATAGCCTGTTTTCGAGTAGCTTGACTCTCGTTTACTTGCTCTTTAGTAGTTTCCGCACTTAGTCGCCTAGTTTCAAGTTCCTGAGCAGAAATTGCCCCTTTAGCGTATAAACTCTGGTAGCGCTGATAATCGTTTTGAGCATTGCGCCGCTGGGCCTCTGTACGAGCAACCGTTGCTTGGAGAGTCTCTTGTTGTCCTTGTAACTCAGCTTCTAGACGCGCGATCGCTGCAACAGCAGCAATAGTTTCTCCACGTAGCTGGGCATTGAGGCGATCAATAGTTGCTTCTTGGGCGGTAATTTCCCCTGCTTGCGCTCCTGCCTTTACTTGCGCTAACTTAGCGCGGGCTACTTGGACTTGTTCTTTTGCCTGTTCTAAGGCTGCTGTAGCGCGATCGCGGCTGTCGAGAATTGCAACTACTTCACCAGCGCGAACCCGCTGTCCTTCTTTTACCAAAAGCTTATCAACTCTCGTCCCTTGAATCGAGCTTGGTGCAGATAGCTGAATTACTTCCCCTTGAGGTTCCAAACGCCCCAAAGCAGTAACAACAGGAGCGGGCGTACTATTTGTTATGGGTGCGGGTGTGGTAGTTTCATTCGGCACCTGCTGCAACCTATTTAGAGTGATAGCACCAATAGTAATCGCAGCCGCAAGGGCTAACCCGATCCGCCACTTACCCAGAAGTTTTAAGCGTGGCTGCTCCTTGACGATTGACATAATAACTTGCCCGTTTATTTAAATGTTACTTCTGGTGAAATTGCTCAAGTATCAAATTTTGATTCAGGTAGATCAAATAAAACTGTAGTCATGTAATGCTCTGCCCAGTCGGAACCAAAAGCCTTTTCCAGCACCCGACGAGTTTTGTCATTTTGCTGCTGTTTAGTGCAGTAATAGTGTTGACTTGCGATGATTTTAGCTTGTTGCTCAACGGGTACAGGTTGAGCCGCGATCGCATTTGCACAATGAATCTCTAGAAACGCCTGCACCCGCTCTAGAAAAACTTCTTCTTCTTCTGGGGTTGGTCGAATAAAGATGCAAAATTCTGAAAATATATCTCCCCAAGCTGGTAGTTCACGAGGCGATTTAAAGTTGAAATCCGGTAGTGCCTGAAGTGCAGCAGTATAATCAGCAGACAAACTGCGATCAGGGGTAAGTGGTGAAAGATCGGCGATCGCCGCACTAATCTGCCCTCGTCCTCCTACTAAGTCGCAACCAAACATTGGCAGGGCGTATTCCGGACGGGGAAACATGACGCAATGCAAAATATCTAACGTCGTTCCCACTTTTGCCAATTCCAGGTGCAGTTTACGGAACTGTGGTGTTTGATAGCAGCGGTTTTCAATCGTGAGTTTCTCGCCCTCTAATCTTCCTTCCACATACCCCAAATGAGCAGGCATTGGGTAGGGTAAAAGGTCGAGGTGGCGGTGCCAAACGGTTTCAATACAATCAGCTAACTGGCGAATCAGGGAATGTTGCTGCGATCGCAATGACGGGGTAGAAGTAGGTGACATTGTCATAGAAATGCAAGTAAGTTGTTCTTGTAATCAGATTACAACCAGCCGCAGCATTCTGACTTAAGCGCGTGAATCCGTCAATCTTAGGCTTACCTTAGCCACTGACTTGTCTAAATGCCCTTCTTGACCCGATTGTGCTGCTGTCGCAACCTTATCCTTACCGTCCAAATAGTCTTTATCGAGGCATAGTGAGTCCGAATCCTTTAACGACCACCATTCATATGCGTAGGAATAGATCAATTGTGTGAAATCCTTGTTCATTAAGGCGAGGCAATAACATTCGACCTCCTCGACTATTGGCACTCGTCACTACTGTTGATCTGGGTTGAGACAATTCAAGACTCATATTGTCCTCCTCAATCTAGTAAATAGGTTTAATCTCATTTACCAATCAGTCCAGAAAAGTTAGTGACTGTCAGATTGGATATAGCCTTCCAAGATGTCCGCTAACTTTCGCAACTCACCCACAATGTACTTCTTATCGATCCAGTAGAAAACTTCTTGACCTACTTTCTCGCTCTGCACAATCCCTGCATCCTTCAGCACTTTAAGATGATGAGAGATGGCAGGACGACTAATCTTGAACTGTGCTGCAATTTGACTCACATTCAGGCGATCGCCTTGCAGTACAAATAATATTTGCAAGCGCATCGGCTCACCAATCGCTGTTAGAAAACTTACTACTTCATTTCGATCAAGCAAAGAGGAGTAAACTGGTCAATGAGTTTAACTATATTTACGCATTAATAGACAAATACGTCAAGCCTGAGTTTTTCTCAGCAACCACTAGCAACCTCAAGTAGTGTCCCCGCCAGGATGTAAAGCAGCAAAAGTGAGTGGTGTAACGCCGAAACGGAGCAAGAGAGCTTTATCCCGTCCGCTCCACTGGGAGACTCTGTGAAAACTCAATTAAACAAAAAACGTAAAGTTACAAATACAGTTAGTTGCTGAAAAAGATAATTTACTGTAACAATGGTTACAGAAGTTATTTTAAATTAGCCCATAGACCCAGGCAATCTGAAGCTATCCGGAAGTTAGCTTTAGTTGTTTGCGGTATCCAGGGAGGGAGGAAAAACAAAGCTATGCAACTTAATTCCCACAAACCTAATGTTGGTGTTCAACTCAAAAGCCAAAATTTGGGCTGGTTAATCAAGCCTTACATAAACCAGCCGCCGCAGGAATTTCAGCCTGATACCTGGGTAAAGCTGTTGGAACTTCCTAGCCGTTTTAGTTTTGACGAAGCACTGCTACTGTGTCAGATTTCAGAGGATGACTGGGTAGCCTGGATTCCAGATCATGGCGAAGCAGTGCTACACGTTAGTGAATTTTGCTGAGCCAGTTCTTAAAAGCTTGAAGCGTCGGCGGCAAGTCTAATAAGTAAAGAATTTCAATTTTAAGTTTATTTAGCAAACTTAGGGCAGTAAAACTGAGGTGCCAACGCATTTATAATTTGTGCTTCAATAAGTACGTTCTCCCGACTCCTAGTATTTACATAACTCATAATCGTGTCATATTGATTTTTCTGGATATTAGTAAATGATACTTTGTCATTAAGTAATCTGCATACATTCTGTGCTATCTTGATTGAGGATTGTGAGTCTTTCTCAGTACGACGAATCACTAGAGATTGTGTTTCTGGGAAACCACTCATCGAATTTTTGTAACTCTCAATAAATTTTAGATCAATTTCAGACAAAGGTTTTTTATTCTCATGGTTGCCGCATAAATTACTTAGATCTATAGTTGAGCCATTTGCTTTTTGCATATAGCAGACTAGGTTGCTTAGATCTAAGTTTGCATTTACGGGATACATCAAGGTTTGAGATAATAAAAAACCAAGAGCCTGTTTAGTATATATAAATGGAACTAGAGTAACAGAAAATGCCATAGCAGCTATATGAAATACTGTTGCAATGTTAGTTTTCATAGCTTCTTATCCAACTTTAGCTTATTTACTCTTAGCCTACATTGCTAATATTTGACTATATTTCAGGATAAAAGGGAGCAAACAATGTTTACTCCCTTGTAGCTCTTGAATTATGTAAGATCACGTCTGACATTTCAACTGCTAACAGCTATAGGATTATATATCTTGTAGCCGGAGTTATTTGCTGAACCTATTAGCTTGTGGTTGAAGATCAAGGTAATTTCTTGCCTGAAACACTAAAGAGGTTTGTCTGACCTATCCGCTGGACAACGTTTCCGTTATTATCGACTCGTTCGATCCTGAAGTAGTTAGTGCCACCTGGACTACCGGTTACTCTATGGAGAATGTTAGGGTTGCCGATATAGCCAGCCGGTGCTGCCGGAGGACTAGAATCCCATGTTAGCCATGGACGGGGACCGATCCTACTCTCGAAAATGGACGTGAATTCACATGGTGGTCCGCAGAGACAGCCAATGTCTTCGGTGTCATTAATGTTTCTTTGCTCTACAGTTGTTACTTGAAAAAAGTCTTGACCGTAGGGATGGGTCACCTTGTATCTGCCAACTGGTAAGTTGTCGACTCGAATGCGAATCCGGTTGAAAACTATTTGCTCCTCAGGAGCCGGAAGGTCGTCAAGAAAAGCAGCTTCGGTTGCTAATACTAATCTGGCTCTGCCACCGTTGGGTGCTGCCATCTCTGCTTCAGCTGTCCACCAGAATGCCTCATCCGGAAAGTTGTTGGGAAAAGAGATTGGTTGGTTTGGATTTGGGCGCGGCGCAGCTACACAAAGCGGGTTGTTTGCATCTAGGCATAAGTACAGGCGCAACCCGTTGGAATCTTGATACCACTGCGGGAAACCGTGTTGCGGGCTGATAGGACCGACAGTTTGGGCGATCGCTGGCAGGATGGAGAACCCAGTCACAACTACCAGATTTACGACGCTAGTGTAGAGAAATTTTAAGCTTAGTTTCATATTGAGTCACTCCTTTTAAGGAAGCTCTCTTTGGGTGTATTTATTATTTAATATGTAACACCTTTAGTATCAGTTTGAAGGTTTATTTATGTGTACTATTTAAACGTAAATTACATCCGCTTATGTAACTATTTCTTTACACCAATCAAACCTAAAAAATAGGAATTCTTATCCTACATAGCTTTAACTATAACAGTCCTATTTCACTTATAAATGTGGAACAGGCTTCTAGCCTGCACTGACTTTTCGTGCCATCCCACAAATCAAATCAGATTGCTATACAAGTATGATTGTGTTTTTAAGAAAGACAGAAATAAAGTTTTATTATTGTAATAATTTACGTGTAATTTATAGATAACTTATATAACTATTTCTATACATCCTTTACTTTGCATAGCTAATGTGGGCAAAATTAAAGGAAGTGGACTAACGACTCGTGATCGCTATAAAAGTGTGTGAATTTACATCAGGGGCAGATTCCAGTGAGCAGCGAGGTTAATACCGTGACAACCTTTACAGTGGTGTTACCCTTACCTTGCGAATAAATCCTTCAAGTCCAATTAGGTAGGATGCCAAAAATCAGTGACATCGTATCCCAGCTGATCTAGCATTCGGCGTAATAAGGGTAAACTAAGACCAATTACATTGGTATGGCAACCGGAAATTTTTTCAATAAATAAACCTCCACGACCTTCTAAGGCAAAGCAGCCAGCACACTTCAGTGGTTCGCCAGTAGCAACGTAAGCCTTAATTGTGCGATCGCTGATTTGGGCAAAGTAAACCCGCGTCACTTGGCAACGGACTAAGGTACGGCGCTGGGATAAATCAATTAAGGCATGACCAGTGTAGAGATCACCGACTTGACCGCTCATTTGATGCCAACGGGCGATCGCTTCAGCTGCACTGGCTGGTTTACCATGAATTTCGCCATTGACAGCCAAGACTGAATCACAACCCAGAACCAAACCTGAGTCAAACTGGACAGCAACTGTTTCAGCTTTACTTTGGGCTAAAGTCTGTACCAGCAATTCCGGGTCATTTAGCTGAATTTGGGACTCATCAAAATCACTAACCCAAACTACTGGTTCAATTCCAGCGTTTTGCAACAAGCGGCGACGCGCAGGGGAAGCGGAGGCAAGGATAAAGGGAGGAGTACCCATGAGGAAGAGCAGGGGGAGCAGGGGAGCAGGGGGAGCAGGGGGAGCAGGGGAGATAAATTTATATCTTCTTTAAGGTCTAGCTTCTTTTTAATCGACTGAGAAAGAATTAACAACTTGCTCAAACATCCGCCGCACTTTAGCCCAACGCTTTTCCGGAATAGAGGCGTTGAATGTGAAAAGTTTGCCACGGCTGACGGCGACACTTGCCAGATTATGCCGTTTTTGCTGATTGGGGAGTTTAACGACGTATTCCAGAATATAGTAATTTTTGGCGTTTTTTTCCCTCGCTTCAGCGTTGACTAATTCGGCTTCACGACCAGAGTCAGGAGGAGCGATGGGGGACAAGCCCCCGCTACGAGCTAACGCATTTCCTAACTTATACCCCACTTCGCCTGGGGTTCCTAATTCACTAAGGGTTTTTCCTAAAGGTACTGGGCTAACGACGACCGACACGTTCTCACTTATCTCAATTAAATCGTGTAACACCACATCAGGACCATTTGAAACTTTGACGGGGAGCCAGCCGTTAGGATAGAAAAACTGATAGCCATCAGTGTCTATATAGCTTTTTAGTCCAGAGGTAGCAGCACAACCCGTCAGACTCAAGCTCAACACTACTAATAGGATTGCTGCAATCCGTTTCAACATTTTAACTATCCTCGTGGAACAATCGCCAAGCGTATTTTAATTGTCCCATCTTCAGCTACCTGCTTCTTTCCCTACCTTGACTAGCCATTTTTCTAGGTATTGTGCTCACCATTTTACCGATGTTGTCTGCTCCACTCACACGCCATGCTTAAAGCATACGGAACAGGACATGCACAAACACAAAAGTTATCGAGGAATAGAATGGCAACATCAACCGAGTCCAGCACTTTGCTGGCTCTGTCTCATAATTTAGCTGATGCTGTAGAGCAGGCTAGTCATGTCGTCGTTGCGGTCAATGCACGGCAGCGGATGTCATCAAGTGGTGTTCACTGGCAGCAGGGAGTTGTCGTCACCGCCGATCATACTGTCAAGCGTGATGAAGAAATTACCGTTACCCTACCAGATAATCGCAATGTATCCGCCACGCTAATTGGGCGCGACTCTAGCACCGATCTAGCGGTACTCAAGCTCGCTGAAAAGCTACCCACCGCTGAGATTTGTGATGCCTCATCACTTAAAGTAGGTCATATAGTGCTGGCCCTGGGGCGTGGTGACGGTATTAGCGCCAGTTATGGTGTAATCAGTGCCTTGGGCAGTGCTTGGCGCACCTGGAGCGGTGGTCAGATCGATCAGTTTGTGCGCCCAGACTTAAGGCTCTACCCTGGCTTCTCCGGTGGTCCCTTGGTAGATATTTCTGGTCGCGTCATCGGTATTAATACATCGGGTTTAGCACGTCGCATGGATGTGGTCATTCCAGCTTCAACAATCAACCGCGTAGTTGACCAACTACTAGCAACGGGACGCATTGCGCGTGGCTACCTGGGTGTGGGAATGCAACCCGTGCGTCTGCCTGACACCCTTAAGAGTAAGTTGAACTTGCCTGCTTTAGGTGGTGTGATTATTGTCAACGTTGAATCCGACGGTCCCGCTGAGAAGGCTGGGGTGCTGATTGGCGATGTGCTGGTAGCGCTTGATGGTACTTCTGTAAGCGATACAGGTGATGTGTTGGCGATGCTTGGATCTGAGCGAGTAGGCAAAACAATCAACGCTCAAATTATTCGTGGTGGCACATCAATTGAAGTAGCGATCGCAGTCGGTGAAAGACCCCGGAGCTAAGGATTATGACTATCATGCAAAACGAATCCGCCAATGAATTGGCGACTGTAGCAGCAGAACTCAGCCGTTCTACAGTACAGGTATTTGGTCGCAGATATGGCAATGGCTCTGGTGTAATCTGGCGTAGCGGCTTAATTATCACCAACGCCCACGTCATTCACGGTTCCCACGCTACGGTTAAGTTATCAGACGGGCGTGTTCTTGATGCTGTGTGTACAAGTCGAGATCCTAAGCGCGATCTAGCGGCGCTTAAGGTTGAAGTGAGTAACCTACCTGCGGCAATCATTGGTGATTCTGCTACTTTACGTGTCGGTGAACTGGTACTGGCGATCGGTAACCCAAACGGCATCAAAAGTGCCTTAACAACCGGGATTGTCCACGCCATTAACCTAAAAGATGCGTCTAGTAGCCAGTGGGTAATAGCTGACGTGCGGCTAGCACCTGGTAATTCAGGTGGTCCCCTGTCCGATGCACGAGGTCGAGTCATTGGAATTAACACGATGATTGCTGATGGTTTGGCTCTAGCAGTACCTAGCAATACGGTAGAGAGTTTTCTTTGTGGCAGCGGTCCCTATCTGGGGGTGAGTGTCCAGCCTGTTTTTGTGCCGCAACGAGATCAGCGCATTTTCGGGTTATTGCTAGTTGAGGTGCTATCTGGAAGCCCAGCTTCCATTGCTGGTTTGTTAATTGGCGACGTGCTAATTGGAGCCAGTGGTGAGTTCTTCAGCGGACTTAATCACCTAACTAACGTGCTGTACAATGCAGCAGATGGCGGGCTGCTAACGCTTGATATTATCCGGGGTGGGAAGCTCATAGCAGTCGAGATGCGTTCCCATAGTGATGCGGTGGAGGCAGCGTGATCCGCGTTCTGGTCGCTGCTGCTTCCCCGGTTGTGCGCCAGGGTTTAGAGGCGATCGCTACTACTAGCGCTTTACTTACAGTAGTAGGCACGTCGGAAGTAGCCACACTAGCTGCTGAGGTTGAGACCCTACAGCCGGACGTAGTCCTGCTAGAGTGGGAGTTGCAGGATGAAGGGCTGCCAATCCTCTCACTTGCCCAGAACGCACTTGCTCCTGCTATAGTTGTTCTGGCTGACGACCCTCGTAGTGCCTGGGTAGCCGAGACTCTACGCTCTTCTAGTGTGCGTGCCATATTACCGCATGAGGCTACGGCTAGTCAGATTGTAGCCGCCGTCGAAGCTGTGGCAGACGGGCTTGTAGTAATGCATCTTGATGTCTTTGAGCCGCTATTGCTCGGCTTGCCATCTCTCGCGCGATCGCTAGATGGTGCTTCTTTGCAAGCGCTATCTCCACGGGAAATTGAAGTTTTGGGGATGATTGCTGAAGGATTGGGCAACAAGACTATTGCGCGGCGTTTGGGTATCTCTGAGCATACTGTCAAGTTCCACATCGGTTCTATATTCACCAAACTCAATGCTTCCAGCCGCACCGAGGCAGTTATAATTGGCGCGAGACAAGGTTTAATTATGCTGTAATGAACCAGAATGTTGTTGGCTCCTTGCGATCGCCAGCGTAGTAAAAATATCTACAGAACTTACGCAGAGATCCCCCAAACTCCTTTAAAAAGGGGGCTAATATGTCTCCCCAGGAGAATCGAAGTTTAAGGCTCTCGGTGCGTAAGTCTTAATCTAGTTCCTCTCCGAAAAATCTAACTATTTGACAAAATTAGATTAATAGATGTATATATATATGTATGTATATCTATAAACATTTTGGTTGCGTCTAGTTGTAATCAGAGGAGAAGCTAGGTGGACGTAAGCCAATTTCATCGGATTGCAAAAGCCCTGGCTGACCCGCGCAGATTTGAGATTTTAGAAGCAATTGCATTAGCAGATGAGTTGTCTTGCGGCAAAATAGTAGAACAGTTTTCAGTATCTCAAGCAACAATTTCTCATCACCTGAAGGAGTTAGTTAACGCTGGTCTGGTGAAATCCCGTCGAGATGGGCAGTATTGTTACTACAGACTATGTCCTGAAGCCCTATCAGATTATATTACACAGTTGCAGCAGAGAACCCTTGGTTACTAGAGGTGCATTGAAATAATACTCACAGCTATAAGTCGTAGTCAAAGTGTTCAAGTTTAAGCAGTAGATATTTTGGAGATATATAGGTTCTATTGACCTGAGTAAAATAAAGAGGCGTACTGCCAGACATTAGTAGAATTTGGGATTAGCCAAGAAACCTTAAGATTCGATATAAGGAAGCTTACAGGCAATATACATAATCATTGCTTACACTGTAGTTTTATTCTTTTGACTTTTACTATCATCCATATTCTGTAGTAATCCATGCTTTGCGTCCGAAGAGAATTTTTGCAACACAACTATATTTTGTGTAAGTCATGGAATCATTTGAGTCCCAACCTGTCGTAAACGATCAACCACAGACCTCATTAAAGTCACCTCGCGCCCAGCGTCGCTGGCTTTGGGTATTGCTGTCTCTGCTGCTATTAAGTGGGGGCATTGGACTGTGGCGGCTGTTCACGTCCGGCAATGAACCGCCTCCACCCGCAGCAGCTCAAGGACCACCCCCTAGTCCTGTTGAGACAATCGCGATTAATCGAGGCGATGGGGTGAGACGCATTACTTTGCTAGGCCAGGTTGAAGCTAGTGAAACAGCAACGGTACGTACTCAGACAGACGGACTGGTGCAGCAGGTTTTAGTGCAATCAGGCGATCGCGTCACCCCTGGAAAGACTATTGCGATTTTGGATGATGCCGATCAGCGGTTGACAGTAGCAGAGGCACAAGCTCGCCTGGCCCAAGAACGCAGCGAACTATCGCGTTTAGAAGTTGGCACCCGTGATGAAATTGTTGCCCAGCGTCAGGCAGAATTACGTTCAGCTCAAGCTAGGGAACGAGAGGCACAGGACAACCTCAGACGTAACTCAGAATTAGTGGCGGCGGGGGCGCTGTCTAGGAGAACGCTAGTGGAAGCAAGAGCCGCTGCTGACGCTGCACGAGCCGAGAGCTTGCAAGCAACAGCTGCCTTAGCAGAAGTAACTGCCGGTCCTACCCGTGAAGAAATTGACGCTCAAAGGGCAAGTGTAGCAGCTGCTACTGCTCTAGTAAATCAAGCTCGACTTTCGCTGCAACGTACCCGAATTACTGCCCTATCCAATGGCGTAGTACAGACCCGCGAAGTTAGCACAGGCGATCTTGTGGAAAGCAACGATCCAATAGTGACTTTGGTTGATGGTCGTCAGTTAGATGTATTTCTAGAATTGCCAGAGGAACTCGGTGGTAGCATCGCGCCAGGTCTACCAGTGACGCTGGCTACCCGCTCCTTACCGAATTGGCGGGGTCGCGCTACCCTTACTGGAGTAGTTCCTTCTGCTAATGCTGCTTCACGACGGCAGATGGTGAGGGTACGTTTAGACTCCCCACCCCAGGAATTGTTACCAGGGATGGCAATTCAGGGTGAACTCCAAATGCCAGCTAATTCTCCTAGCTTTGTGGTGCCGCGCGATGCCCTAACTCGGCGCGGCGAACAGTGGCTGGTTTACAGCGTCGTTGAAGGCAAGGCAAAGCAGTTTGAAGTGGAACTAATTGCGGATATGGGCGAAAAAATGGCAATCTCCAGCACCCAGCTAAGAGCGGGGCAGCCTATAGTTGTTCGCGGTAGTGACGGTCTGTCCGACGGAGCAACTGTTCAAGTTACTGAGCGAGACACTGGCACACAAACTAACAACGACCAGGGATAGGCACTATGAATTTCATTAGCACTGCCGTTCGCTGGCGGCATGGCACATTTGTATTGTTCTGTCTGTTAGCAATGTTCGGGGTTTTGGCACTCTTTAGCCTGCCCTTGGAGTTGCAACCAGGTGGCGATCGCCCAGAAATTACAATCACCACTCCCTATATCGGTGCTGGACCAGCAGAAGTTGAGGATCTGATTACCCGCCCGATTGAAGAAGTGCTGGAGGAAGTTGAAGGGGTAGAAGAAATTACCAGCAACAGCCGCGCGGGCTTGAGCAGCATCACGATGGAGTTTAGCTGGGGCACAGATGTTGATGCTCGCCTGGTGGCTGTACTTAACAAGTTGCAGCAGGTGGAGGCTTTGCCTGAAGAAGCAGGTGAGTCTGATGTGCAAGTGGCTAGCGGTAGCAACGACCCCATGATGTGGATCGTGATGAAGCCTAAAGAAGGCTATACCCCTGACTCTAATCGCTATCGTGACTTGGTTGATGAAGTGATCGAGCCTGAGTTGCGGCGGGTAGAAGGTACTGGTCGGTTCTTCATCGCTGGCGGACAGGAACGGGAAGTTGAGGTGCTTGTCGATCCCAAAGCTCTCTCAGATCGCAACCTTAGCCTTAATGATGTCACTACTGCCCTAAGTGACAATAATCGTGATATTCGGGGCGGTCCCCTAGTGTTGGGAAGACGCGAGTATCGGGTGCGTACTGTCAGTCGTTCTCAAGAAGTTGAGCAACTAGAAGGATTTGTCTTGCGCCGAGATGATTCTGGCACAGTTTATGTCCGCGATGTAGCCCAGGCGCAGATCGGTCGCAAATTTCAAGACAGCGTTTTCCTACTTAATGGCGATCCCTCTGCGGCAATTGGCGTTATCCGCCGTGTGGGGGCGAATGTACCTGCCGTATCTCAAGGTGTACGCGAAACTCTAGCAAGGTTGCAGAAACAGTTCGATCAAGAGGGACAGGGGGTTTACTTTGAGATTCCCTACGACGAGAGCAGCTATATTGACCAGTCTGTATCCACAGTACAGTGGGATCTGATTACTGGAGGTGTGCTGGCAATCATAGTGCTGCTGCTATTTTTAGGTTCGCTGCGGACGGTAGTTGTGGTAGCAATCAGTATCCCGACTGCAATGATTGTCGTGTTCGTTGTGTCGTCATTACTGGGGCGATCGCTCAATATTATCAGTCTGGCAGCGTTGGGTTTCGCTGCGGGGATGGTGGTGGACAACGCGATTGTTGTAATTGAAAACATCTTTACCCACATGCAACAGGGTAAGACTAGATTGCAAGCAGCGATCGACGGTACACAGGAAGTGGCACCGGGAATATTAGCCGCTACCCTGGCAAACGTTGCCGTATTCGCGCCACTAGTGTTGGTTACGGGTGAAGTAGCGCAGTTGTTTGCAGATATGGCAATTACAATTACAGCTGCTGCGGTATTATCGATGTTTGCCTCACTAACACTCGTTCCCATGCTTTCCGGGTTGTTTCTCAACCAGGCAGAGGCACAGCAGATGCTTCAGGGGGGAGACTACAGTGATCGCAACTGGTTTGAAAAAGCTATAGCCCAGACTTCGGCAGCTTTTCGGCGGTTGCAGAGCAAGCTAGAAAGATTTTTGTTGGCAACGGTAGGCTGGTCACTCGGTCCCCGACGGATTAAACGCAGACTAGCACTGCTATCAATTCCCGTCGTGTTACTAATTGCCAGTATCTTTTTACTACCACCTGCGGACTATCTACCGGAGGGAAACCGCAATTTGATCCTGTGGTTAACAGAGCCTTTCCCAGGAACTAGTGTTGCAGAAGCGGTAGAGCTTTCTGCCCCAGCCAGGAACTTCCTCAAACAGCAACCTGAAGTTGGTGACACATTTTTTGTTAATTTCCCTCAGTTTCGGGCAATTGGGGTCACATTGAAGCCGGAATCAGCAACGAGCAATGGTCTGGCAGACATGGTGGAACGATTAACTGGCAAGAGTTTTGGCTATCCAGGCTATCGTTTTATGTTCCCGATTCGGCGCTCAATATTTAATGATCCAGGTAAAGAGTTTGAAGTTCAGCTGATTGGTCCAAATCTCGATCAACTGGCTGAACTAGAACAGCAGGTAACCCAACAAATTAGAGGACTGCCTGGAGTCGTGAATGTGCGCTCTGACTTTGTTACTGGTGCTCCTGAACTGCAAGTCATCCCAAATCGGGAGCGGCTAGCAGAAGTCGGACTTTCAGAAGCAGAATTGGGAGCGATGGTGGAAGCGGCTCTGGGAGGACGCTTTGCTTCAGAGTTCGTCGATGGCAAAGAAGAACTGGATGTTACAGT
>JBGTCQ010000142.1:0-4253 GCA_041748755.1 Chroococcidiopsidaceae cyanobacterium
GTGTGGAGCTAATCTCACTGGTGCCAAAATTTCACAGGAGAATTTAGCACAAGCCAAAACTAATTGGATGACAGTGCGACCCAGTGGTAAGCGAGGATTGTTGTAATTAAAGGCAGAAGTATCTTCAAGTGATGCAGGCGAACTTTCTGTCAATTCCCACAATGCGAGCGAGGATATTAAGAGAGTACGAGGCGATAGAACACTACCATTTCATTTTTTACAACAACAATAGAGGTATGGACTTGCAGCTGTAGTTTACACCGTGAAGGGAAAAGCTCTGACTGGCTGGAGGCTTGAACGGTTTGATAGAATCACGAGAATCGTTCTAAACAGTTCAAACCCTTCTGTCTGAACTAGGCTTAAACCCTACACGCTTTCCTCCTGTCAAGCACTTTACCTCTTGGCTAGGACTATGTCCAGGCAGTCAGATTACAGGGGGTAAGGTCAAGAGTTCCCAAACTCGCCATGTAGTCAATCGCTCTGCCAATGCTCTACGGATGACAGCCCAATCGTTATCTAAGTCGCCTACTGCTCTAGGGGCATTTTATCGCGCAGCATTGAGCTAGTAGTTGCTTGTACGTCCATGCCCAAACAGGAAAGTTTTGGGTGATTGACTACCGCATCGATGAACCGACTAGCGATGGTGAAACAAAACAGGCTCACGTTGCCAAGATGCTCGATAGTCTCGGCGAAGATAAGCACCTCTCCTACCAGAGATCGTATTGATGGATAAAAGGTATGCCAGCCAGAAATTGATAGCGAAGATTAACCAACAGAGCAAGATTTACTCCTGTCCACTCAGAGGCGATCGCCTGGTTGATGATAAAGGCGGAATCGAGCCATCCCAGCGGCTTGACCAGTTAACGTGGTGTGACTCAGCTCTGATCCAAGGCAAGCTGATTAAGATGCGCGGCTTGCCAAAAGACAAAAAGCTGAACTTGTTCCTGGTTACTGTCTCTACCGCTAGAACGGAGGAGCGTCGCCACCAACAATTTACTTCAACCCTCATCGGATGCGACACAAAACCATATTGCTTGCTTACTGCTTGTTTGGACTCGCCTGAGAACGAGCGCTTATCGGATGCATCAAACTTTCTATCAGCTCAAGTATCCGATGCTGTCGAATTATTTGATTCAACAGCTTAAGCATCCTCTATATCTTATGACCTTTGCAGCAGTCCTGAAAATTACAAAAGTCTGAGTATCAAGTCTAGGACGGTAATTAGGTAGCCATAACATTTTAAATTGGCGCGAGTTTGAGCTTTCTTAGCCAGGTTAGTCCTAAAAATTGGATTACCAGGTGGATCTGGAAAGTTTGACAGCTTGTCTTTTGACGGGGACAGCAGCTCAACTCAAAATAATTAAGAGGCATCTAATCCAACTCTTAAGCCTGTTGAAAGCAGCCTCATTCAATAAGGTACTGTCAGTCGTGGCGTGTGTATTAATGGAATGCTGATGTTTTGCTAACTATATGTACTCTGAAAGTCTCTATGTTCCCCCTGTTCACTCAAAGTAAAAAGCTTGGATCGATTTTATTCTTAGCGTTGCTCGTCAGCCCAGGGTATGCCCATGAAGTTCGGGTATCAGAAGATGTTGGTGCTACTCTCCACATCCAACCGAACGATAATCCTCGCGCGGGAGAACCCGGTCTAGCTTGGTTTGCACTTACCCGTAAAGGAGGGCGAATCATCCCACTGTCGCAGTGTGACTGTAAGCTAGCTGTCTACTCTAAACCTCGCTCCCCAAGCGCACCAGCGCTACTGAACCCAGCTTTAAAAGCCGTGTCCTATCAGCGATATCAAGCAATTCCGGGAGCTAATATTGCCTTTCCCAAAGTCGGAAGTTATGAGCTGGAGTTGAGTGGCACTCCCAAAGCTGGAGCAAGTTTTAAGCCGTTCAAGTTGCTATATACAGTTGCAGTACCGCGTTGAATCAAGACGGAGTAATCAGGCGCTAGACCAGATGACCACTGTTGAAATCACAGACTTTTGTAGTTTTACTTCTGCTCACAATTCTTTTACTGGACACTCAATCATGAAATTTACGAAGTACATAACTGCTACCGCTCTCTTATTACTTAGTGCTACTCCAAGCCTTGCACATGAAATGCGTCATATTGGAGGGGCTAACGGCGACGGCAAGGGAGCAAACGTATTCATGTTCCATGTGGGATTCAGTGTCGAGCCTGCCTACGAAGATGTAGTAAATGGAATAGACATCAATCTTTCGTTTCATCCTGATGCAGCCCATAGCGATGCACTTACCGAGCCTGTAGATACGGAAAAGGGAGACGTTGTTTTTATTAAAGAGGCAGAGGTACTATTGCTTGAGTCGGACACGCGACCAGCCCGCGTACTTCGGAGAACACTTCTCCCAGTGCCAAGAGATGAGAAGGGAAATATCCAAAAAAAATTCGGTACAGAGAACAAGTACCCCGTTCCCTTCCGCCCGACAGTTGACGGCGCCTATGGATTTCGTCTTAAGGGCTACGCTCAACACAAGGGGCGTACTGTTGGCTTCGAGGAGACCTTCATCTGCGGAGCAGGAACTAAAGACATAGACCTTACTACAGGACTTCCGATAACCAAGTTTAATTGCGTTACAGATGCTTTACCATTCCCTGGACCTACTTCACCTACGGAAGAGGATAGGGCTGGCTACCGAGACAACGACCGTGTTCGCAAACCCTAATAACTACTAAAGTAGCGGAGGTGCCACTAGTTATCAAGCGCACCTCCGCTACTTCTACTGTGTAGATGTCTTAGAAAAATTTGTTAGTCTCGACAGGTGTATATACAATTGTAAGCAATGTTTCAATTAATAAGAGAAAAATTGAGGGCTTGCTTGAATGAATCACGGGTGAATAATTAGGTTATGTTCAAGCTTTTGTCTAACTTAAGCAAGACTAGAGAGTTAGTATGCATAAACCAGCTTTAATCCGCAAAGGAGTGCCTGTATTCCTATTATTATTGCTTATAGGTTACATTATCAGCCTACTTCTTTTTCTCCTTTTAGAACCAGCCCCACTTGCTAATATTCTGGGCTTTGTTTCATTACTTCTTTATACTGTTACGCTCATTCCCAGTATGTTAAAAACAGTCTTTCCCCTTACTAAAAGAAACAAAATTTTACTTTGGCTACTTAATAAGCGTCGATACTTAGGTGTCGCTGCTTTTAGTTTTGGTTTGAGTCATGGAGTTTTGTCAATATTAGAAAGAAACTTGTATTTATCAGATTTACAGACATATGTCAAACATTTTCATGGGATTGCAATATTATTTATTCTCACTATTTTAGCATTTACATCTAACGACTGGAGTGTAAAAAGGTTGAAGTCAAATTGGAAAAAGCTACATAATTTAACTTATCTATTAATTTTCTTATTAATCTGGCATCTTTTAGCAAGCATGGCTAAACAATGGAGCTACCTTACGCCATTTGGTGTTTTAATAATAGTACTTACTATCGTTTTGTTCATTAGAAGAAAATGGATTGAACAAATCGAATTAAAACGCAAACAAGAAATTAGTAAGCAAAAAATCTAGTAAATCAAGTTGAGAAAGTTTAAAATTTGAAAATGGCAACCTACTAAAGAAATGCTGAAATGCTTTGCAGTAGAGCTATATAAACAAACATTTTTTGTAATTTTATGGAGTCATTTTTATTTTGGAAACATTAGATAGGACAAACTGTTTTTAATTTAATAAGTTTTTACATTTTACACTTTTATTCAATGTAGGAAAGAAGTTATACTACCAGGTAGTGCCAAACAAGTTAAGGATAGAGATGAAATCTTTGCTAATTCTAACTAAGACAATGACACTAAGTTAAAGTAAAATTTTTGCTATGTGAAGGTTTCAAAAAAGCTGATAGAAATAATGATTTAGAGGATAGGCATTAGGTAGAACAGGGTACTTGAAGAAAGAACGCTCTGACAGATGCGGATCAATAATTACTTTTAGTTAATACTCTTATTCAGGTGAGACTCAAGAGGCTAAACCTTATTGACTTACAAAGAATTCAGGCTAGCGCTTAACTTAGGGCTATTTGCCGATGGACCAATGCCAGCAACTGCAAACAAATATTTTACATATATTGTCTGAAGCTAGTTTAATGCTTCAGGTGCATGAATTGAAAGAATTGACCGCAACGTATTAAACCTAGGGAGAACCAACTTGTAAAACTTGTACTATTTCGCCGGATTGAACTAACGTTTGATCCACAGATAAAACAGCTAGACCATTTGTTTGAGCT
>JBGTCQ010000143.1:0-3385 GCA_041748755.1 Chroococcidiopsidaceae cyanobacterium
ACAATGGCAGTGAAGGGAAAAACGGCGCGGCGGGCAGCTACGGCAGTTGGACTCACAGAGATTACCTAGAAGTATTTATCAGGACACCGTTTTTCATTTTGCCACACCTACGCGGCACTAAGCTTTCGGGTTTTAGCGAAGGCAGAAGGAGCGCGATCGCTTGGACTTGTACTGAAAACTCTATCAAAACACTTAGAGTTAATTTCTAGCTACTTAAAGAATTTGCTCAACAGTTAATTTCAGTTCTGGAAATGTTGTAGATATAATCTCTTCATTTCCGCGAAACTGATTGACCTGATACTGACCCTCAAGAAGCTGATAGACGGAAATAGTAGGCTGCTTGGGGTCGCCAATTAAATCACGCGAACCAACAGCCAGATAATCCACGATCCAGTATTCAGGGATGCCCAGTCGCTGATATTCATCTAGTTTGTCTATATAATCAACCTCCCAGTTAGTTGATACAACCTCAACAACTAAAAGGGGAGGAGTTCTCAGCACTGCTGCTGAACCTTGGGCTTTGAGTTCTGACCAAGCTGCTTGGATTAAAACGCAAACATCAGGAGTGCGTGAATAATCTTTACCTGTTTTTGGAGATTTACCAATATACACTCCGGCTTTATCAGTAACCTTCCAAGGAAGAGATAGACGACGGATTTCTGCTCTAAAAACTTCTAAAAGAAAATCAACTTCATCTGCGTGGTCAGCAGTTGGCAGTGGAACCATTAACAACTCCCCATCCACAAGTTCGTAGCTGTTATCAGTGCTGTCATCGTAAGTTAAGTATTCTTTGAAGCTGAGTTTTACGGATGTTTTAGTCATATTTTTTTCCCAAGCTTCTTTTAGTAAACGGCACCACGACCACATCAAACTGGTTATAGGTCACTATAAGCTTCCTCGTCTGCGGCTGATGTCCACTCACTCATGGTTTCAGCCACAGCGTTAAGGTAATCCCAATCCATCTGTGGCACTTTTTTCAACACCACCTGTCCTGACTGAATTTCAAACGCCACACAATCTCCCTGAGTGATACCTAGCGCTTCTCTCACCGCTTGAGGAATAGTGGCTTGGTACTTCTTGGTAACTCTAGATACAGGTGAAGTTTTGCGCGTAGCCATAAGGAAAAACTGCTGTTGGGATTGAGATGTCGCTAGTAAGAGAGTAATACGGTATTACTCAAGTTAGCCAGTAGCCCATCTAAGACGAAGTTCTAGCAGTTGCAACAACTACCATTTAATAGTTACAGCAGTTGAAGTGTTAGAGGCTGGGGGTGTTGTGGGAATACTAGGAGGAAGGGAGTGCGATCGCGCTGCTTATGTTTTATTCAGGAGAAAGGACTGATTATGGCACAAGGAGATCACATCTACATTAACTGCGGGGCATACACTCATCATGGGATTGACTGTGGCGACGGTACAGCCATCCATTACATAGGTGAAACACTACAAGGTGTTATTTCCCGAACTTCTATAGATTCCTTCACATCAGGTAAGGAAGTATTTGTGAGCAAATACGATATCTATGACTCGTCAGACATTGTAATTAAACGAGCAGAAAGTCGTTTAGACGAAGATAAATACAATCTTCTTTTTAATAATTGTGAACACTTCGCCGCATGGTGCAAGACTGGCAAACATGACAGCGAGCAAGTAACCCGTGTTGTAGCAATTACAGCAAGTGCTATTGGGATTGGAGCGTCAGTTGCAGGTATTAAAGCTATGAATCAAGTTAGTGCAACATTTGTAATTTCTTCAGAAATTACTGAAGGACTTAGTAATGGAACTTTAGAACGGGCTGGAGGTATTATTCGTGAAACCCAAAGTAAACAAGTAGTTGCTTGGTTACGCGAGATGACACCTAATATCTCCCAAGCACCAATGCTTCTTCAGTTAGGTTCCGTTGCCAGCATACTCAACTTGGGTGTCTCGGTAATGGGATTTACTTTAGTGATGCAACGCCTTCAGGAACTAGAGCAACGCTTACAAAAGGCGCAAGAAGTCTTGAACAAGATTAATCGCAAAATTGATCTTGGGTTCTATGCTAATTTTCGTGCTGCGCTCGATTTAGCAGTTCATGCTATGAGAATGAATAAGCGCGAAACCCGCGAAAGTATGGCAATTCAAGCCATCAACCGCTTTTTAGAAGCTGAACATATTTACATTGATTTTACAGATAAAGAACTTGAGCAAAATAGCCAGATTGCTGATGAGTATCTACTAACCTTATCTTTAGCCTACGTTGCTGAAGCACGTTGTTATCTGGAGTTAGAAGAACCCGAAACAGCGATTCGTCGCTTGCAAGAAGGAGCAGCAGTTCTCCGTCCACGTATTCAGCGATATGTCGATATTTTACTTACCTCTAACCCAGCAGCATATTTACAGCCTCAGTTCAAAGGCAAGATAGATTTGCGTAGGCTAACCCGGATCTACCAATGGATTGATCCTACCCTAGATGAAAATGCCGTATTCGAGCTTCAACGTGAAAATTTTGGCAATTTTATGCAAGATTCTAACAAATGGGTAGACTCATTACCATCGGCAATTTTAGATCGCGTCGAGGTTGATTTGGGTTGGTTTGGTGTGAATCCTGAAGGATTGAAAAAAGAAGCTATCAAACGTCTCCCTAAAATAATAAAAGTAGTGGAATCTATGATTGAGACTAGTCAACGTTTTGAAGCTTATCAGGCAGAAGTACAAGCGATCGCCCAACTAGGAATAAGCTTCCATGATTGGCTAAAATTAGCTCCTTCTTCTACAGAGGTTCAACCGGAAGGAGCAGAATTAATGTACATTATCCCTTCCCAACCGCTTAATTTAGCTACTTCCTAACAAGAAATAATACTGACTCATAAACCCTAAGACTGGTATTCATTTAGCCACTCCCGATGTTTTTGTGTAAATCGCTGATTGTCGTCAACCCACCAAACCCAAATATGAGTATCAAGTAGAATCATTGCAGCACTTCCCAATCTTCCAGAGCAACAGGCTCAGTTGGGTTATCGTAGCGGATTACCTTGCCGCGCAAAGGATAAGGATTCGAGCCTGAGTCGCTTGTAGTCGCTTCCCCTTGTCGGACGATACGGCGTTTTAAAATAATAACTTCAACTGCATCACCTTCTTGAAAAGGCAAATTTCGGAGAATCAGAGTTCCCTTCTCAGTCAAAATAGTTTCTATCCGATGTGCGTTCACGGGTTTACCTCAACTTTGCTTTATAAGTGTTTCGAGCGTATCAAGCAGAAGTGCAAGCGATCGCCCAACTAGGAATAAGCTTCCATGATTGGCTAAAATTAGCTCTCTCTTCTACAGAGGTTCAACCGGAAAAAGTAGAATTAATGTACATCATCCCGTCCAAGCCGCTAGAACTACAATCCTAGCTAAAGTACCG
>JBGTCQ010000144.1:0-22277 GCA_041748755.1 Chroococcidiopsidaceae cyanobacterium
AATTCTTCAGGGCTGAGTTCCTCTAGTCTCTTCTTTAAGTAGGCTTCTTCATAGTCTTGTCGCTGCTGGTGATAAGTCATCTTATTCCCCAGCGCTCGGTAAACATAAGTAGCCACCCAGCCAACTAGTCCACCAATTAACAATACCTGGCTCCAAATACCCGCTTCCAGGCTATCTAAACCAGCTACCTGCAAGATTAGATAAACTAGTCCACCAGCAGCAAAAACGCCTAAGCCAATTCCAATAGCGTCAATTTTTCGCATTCGACTATTTACTTTACCCCTGAATCTGTCGCCGCTGAGGTCGGAAATTAACGAACGGACCAAGTACCAACAGCCCAGGAAAGAGAAAGAACACTAGAAAGTACATGAAGGCACGTTCAAACGAGCTAGCAACGTACCAGCGCTGTTTTAAGTAAAACAACAATGCTAACGGAGCTACTAAAAGGTAAGCTCCGGCCAAAAGAAAATATAGTAGGGCTACAACCATAGTTTTTATAGAAGTAAAAAAACAATTAGCGATCGCTGCTGAACCTTCAATATTAGGTATATCTACCTTTAGGATGTAGACATCCACTACCCTGAGTTATTGTACCGCTTCTAACGCTGACTTCAAGAAAAGACAACTACTTTTTCTGGGTGAGATTCCGTTCATAAAGCTTACAGCAATCAAGTACAATAACCATACATAATTTAAGGCGATCGCCTATAGTATCACTATGCTCTTTCGGAGAGTACTGCACAAACGTAAACGGTTTTGTATTGGATAAACAGCTAACGCTTTACGAAAAATCTACCATTCGAGTATTCGAGTTGCATAAATCTACCAATTTAATGTTGAATAGACAACAGAGGTAGTGTTGCAGGTAGTTGCAACCTCACCGGAACCTAAAAAGGGGGCGTGGCGGAATGGTAGACGCTACGGACTTAGATAACTGAGCCTTGATAGAGAAATCTATCAAGTGACTGCTCTCAAACTCAGGGAAACCTAAATCTGGCAACAGACACGGCAATCCTGAGCCAAGCCGAAAAATATCGGAAGGTGCAGAGACCCGACGGGAGCTACCCTAACGTCAAGACGAGGGTAAAGGGAGAGTCCAATTCTCAAAGCCGTTTTGGTTTAACCATAAGGCAGTAGCGAAAGCTGCGAGAGAATGAAAATCCGTTGACCGTAAAAGGTCGTGAGGGTTCAAGTCCCTCTGCCCCCATTTTTTAAACCTTGCCATAACGCCTTACAGCAAAATTTAACTATTTTTCCTAAATGCTTGGGTGTCACCTAAATACCAGGAGCAAAGGACTACGCTCTATTGTGTGGTCTTTTGTGCTTACAACGAACTACCACCAGAGCAATACGGCGATAAACAGCTTGGGTAAATCTGGAGCTAGTAGATTTACTATGATTAGCTAAATTTTTCTAGAACCTATGCAACGCTTGGATGAGGTTTTTAACTACCTGAAGTATGAAGTAGTTTTTAACTGTCTTACAAGGGTAATTAAAGCCTAAGTATTTATAATTATAGTAAGTACAAATACTGAGAGTAATACATTCAGCTATTTCACTCAGGCATAGCCCAAACTGTAAAAGTTATCCTTTTAAGGAAGCTGATTTCTTTATTGAGTAGGCAGGATAATTATATGGATTGTAACGGTGGTTATGATAATTGTACACAGGAAACTAAAGTTAACTTATCTAATTCATTCCCTAATAATTTATCTCAAGTTGCTAAAACTCGCCCAAAAAAATGCTGGTGGTGTGGGGAAAGAGTTTATTACTACACTAACGGTTTTAGTGATTCGGTCTTGTTTGATAGTCTAAGATGTCCTTGGGAAATACATAAATGTTGGGCAGAATATCGAACAGAAAAGACCATCCAACTTCGTAACCTTAGTTCTAAAGAGCTAGACCAGCAAAAACGTCTCGTTCTCATTGGCATTATTCGACACATTAATAAAGTAGACTTTGGTTTTCTTGGAGTTACTGAAGAAGACTTGGCTTATCAAATGCGGATAACAATGGAGCAACTTAGAGAAGGCTACGGTCATGTCTATACTGTAGATTTGGGATTAATAAGGGTTGAGCATACTTCTGAAAAGTTAGCAATTTGAGCTTGGAGACAAGTTAACTTATTCTACAAAAATAGTGACTCCTTGAATCTGTAAATTATTTATTAGCTTCACCAAAGCTCTACAAAAAAACCTAATCTAAGCCTCGAATCTTCATACTTTAAGTAATAAAATACTTAGTATACGTGAATAAACAAGATTTAGCTTTTTCAACAGGAAGAGCTTTTTATGGATAATTCAACACAAGTGTTAAATAATCAACTAACTGAGACTTTCGACGATCAAAACCAACAAAATCGGAGCATTGAGCAAGCACAAGAGAGCATTTATAGCTTTTTGTTAGACATTGTTAAGCAATGGTCGGCAGAAGTTGTTTTACAAGAATTCATTTCCTTATTTATTCAGCAAGATAATTCAGCTAATTTAGATTCAGTTCAAGCAATAAATGAACTTATCGCTTGGAATAATGAATCAGAGTTTCATTACACACTTAAACGTTGCTGCTATATTTTAATTAATAACTGGAAGGCAAACAAAAAAGAGAGATACATATATCAACTAATCGAAACATTGTCTAATATAGGTAACAGAGAATATTCTTATTCGCTGGCTAGCGATCGCCTCAAGAGTTGGATGCAAAATTTTATTAATAGCAAGGACTACGAGGAACTCAAGCTATTTGCTTCTAAATGCCAGGGTCAAGTTCACTGGAAGGATTGCTATAATTCTAATTTATTAGTTCCTCAACATAACAATATAAAAAAACCGATAGAACGACAAACTGCTCAAGAGCGAACAAAACCACTGCAATACCGCTCCAAGTTCGATTTGGCGATGTATATGGCTCGTTCTCCGTCTGCCAACAACAAGCAATCTAAAAATCCAACTCATCTGGGAAATGAAGTTCTGCGCTTAATCAAGATCATTGTTGCAAAACGCGAACCATCTAGTTATGCAAACATTGCAAATATTTTTATTAAACAAAATAAACATACAAGTCCTCAAGAACTTAAGCAAAGATTATACAAATATTTGATTTTTTCAACAGAAGATCGTGATGTTGTCAACACTTCAAAGCTAGTTTCATCACAAAAGTTATCATTTTTAAATGCTGAATGTAATGAGAAAAATTTAACCGTTGCCTTATTGCCTAGAACTTGTAACCGGATAATTGATTGTTTAACAACTGAAAATCACCGTACTCCTTCATCACTGTTTAGTTCATTACTATCTCAAGGCAATCATATGACTTTAGTTATTGTATTGCTCAAAGTTATTCTTATTTGTAAAGTATCTCGTCCTCATCTACAAACCTGTATTGCTGAATTGAGCCAATACTACGAAGATGCTCCAGAGATAGAATCTAAGTCAGTAAATAATTTTATAGAAATTTACAAGGTTATGTTTGCTATTTATGTAGACAATTTAGCAGTAAAACTTGACTAAAATCTAAGCAGATAACTAATTAGTAGTGTGGCGACTAGAGCAACGTTGTTCGTCTAGCCAAGCAAGCCCAGCACCAGTAGCTTCAGCGAGAATGCTGACTATGCGGTATGAGGCGATCGCGCTGATAATTAAACCTCCCGAAAAGTGGTGCTGTAAAAGCGCGATCGCCGTTGCTTCAAAAACACCCAAACCACCAGGTGCACCCGGAGTAACTAAACCCAGCAACCAGGCGAAACTAAAAGCACCTAAAAGTAAAGGAATCTGACGCAACTCCAAATGTCTAAAGGCAAGTAGCGTTAACAAAAAGCCAGTGCCACGCAGTCCAATAAAGCCTAACTGGCCTAACAATGGTTTGAGAGGATAACGCACAATTTGAAAAGTGTCGTCAACCGTGTTAGAGTCAGTCGTTTTTAATTTTAATCTCCCTAGAGAGTAAATTGCTGCGTTCAAAAACCGGGGATGAACCGCTATCAACACGAGTGCCAAACCAAGAAGTGGCAATCCTTGTAGAGTGATACGGCTGTTTGATGCTGTAGGCTGGATACCAATTAACACTACTACTAACGCAGCAGCTGCCATTAACAGTGGTTCCAGCAAGACGCTTATAGTCGCTGTACTGACGGGAATACCAGCAGTTTTAGCAGCCGTAATCCGACCGTAGTAATGCCAAACATTGCCTGGTAAATACTTGGCAATATTAGTTTTCAGGTAAATTTGGACAAACTGAACATCAGTGACGGGTTGATTTAGTTCATGAAGAATCCAAGTCCATACCCACCCAGACCAGATGTGTGCCAAGAGAGTTACACCTAAAGCGATCGCCAGAGTTGCCCATCCTACCGCATCAATTCTAATGGCTGCGACTTCCTGCCAGTGATTTCTAAGCGCTTTTGCCAAAAAAAACAGTGTCCCGCCCAAAATTACCCAACGACAGTAAGGCTTTAGGCGTGACAATTGGTTTAAAAATTTAAAAATTTAATGCCTCCTTGCAGCCAATTAATTCGCCTATCAAGCCAAATGTGACAAACAGCAAACCTGGTAGCTTTACAATTATTTGTATTCGTTGCTGCCTCAAATGATACACTTTTGGCACTTCTTAAGTTCACCTAACCTTTGATAGACGTGCAGATGTGGAGCTATGTGAATCTCTCTGGAGTTAGATAACTAGAGGTGAGAAGTTCAGAATGAATGAGACCTTCGCTAGAGGCAGCGAGCGCCTATTCTTTCGTATTATCGGCGATTGGTGGTTAAATATTAGCTAACCCAAGCAATAACGCTAAATCTCTCTTCCGCAAAGCTGTTGGACTGAATTACAGGGTGACAAATTTTGAGAAACGGTCAGTTGAAGCTCGTAACAACGAAAGAGAAACGCTTTGGTGAAATATTTGCCTTGTTTGAACTTACAAAGGAGGACTTTAGTGAATAAATTAATCGCTTTCTTTAAAAAACTGCGCCTGCGTCAGATTGTAACCGTCTTTTTAGCAGGTGTATTGCTCATCGTTAGCACAGCCTGTAATGGAGCCACTACCCAAGGCACAAATCCTAATAATCCTGCCGTTCAAGCTGGCGGTGCAAATAACCCTTATAAGTCTGGTGGTGACAGTTACACAGACTCAAAAATGTCCACAGACTCTAAAGTAAATAAAACAACAAGGTCTGGACGTAACCAAGCTAGCTTGCAACTAAACTCAAACCAGCGGATTGCCGCAGATTTGACCCGAAATAAAGGATCTGAAATGCTTTACCCTGGGGCTGAGGAGCCAGCAGGTAGAGCCGCGAAGGAAGCACAACTCCCGATAATAACAGGCAAAGACTTTACCAAGGCTGAACCTGGTGGTTTAAACCAGCGTAATGAAGATTTAGGCGAAAAACTTGGCGATCGCGTTGAGACTGCTAAGGAGGCGTTTAAAAAGGCTGGAGCTTTTGTAAAAGAAAAGTCAGATGAGGCAGGTCAAAGACCTGAATTACAAAGCAATCCTGCACGGCACTAGTAAAAGTCAGTTTTTTACCCCAATTCTTTGATAATTTCATTGCAAAGTGTTTGTTGTATTTATTAAAAATGACAGGCAAGTTTGCAGAGTTTGAAATTTAGAGAATTCAACCCAAAATAAACAAGAATTGGGGTAGCTTTTAGTTCAATAGCTCAATCAAAAAATGGCATGGAGTTTGATATGAATAGAGTCATTGCTGCGTTTAAAAAAGTTCGGCTACGTCAAATCTTAATGACTTTTCTGGCAGGAGTTTTGTTATTTGTTAGTACAGCCTGCAACAGTGCTGGAGCAAAAACTGGATTAGGGGGTAACAGACAGGAAGTCCCTTCAGGATTGCAATCTGAGACTGGTGTGCAAGCAAAGAATCCTAGACCAGAAGTCCCTGATGCAGCTACAACCAATCGCTTCCAAGGGGGGACGATGAATGAGTTCAGTGATGTAGACCCCAGAACTGAACAAACCGAAACGACAACAAGAAAGAGCGCTCAAGAACTCATAGACAATGCTAAACGGAACATTGACCAGCCGGGTAACGCGGGAGACAAAGTCAAGCGCTCAGTTGGAGACGTGCCTAAGAACCTTGATAAGGTTGGCGAGAATCTGAAGCAAAGTGCCGAAGATGTGAAGAACAAAGCTCAGGGTACCGCTGATAATTTAGGAAAGGCAGCAAACCGAGGCGCTGAAAACGCTAAGGATGCCACTGTGAATGCAACTAGGGACGCAACTAGGGACGTAACTAAGGGTGTTAACCGCGCTGCTGAGGATGCCAAGGACAATACTCGCGGTGCATTTAACAGAAGTGTTAACCGTGCTGCTGATGCCGCTAAAGACGCTGTTAATTAAGCGGAAAGTGCGGTCTTGGGGTTTCCCCAAGAGGAGCAACTTTCTAAGACATACGCTTAAATCTGGCTGAATCTGTTATTTAGTTGGATCTAGAAGTAGGAGTCAGGAAGTTTGAGCGTAACAGCTGCAAACTTGCCTGACTTTTTTGTTTGGTTTTGCGGTGGTTTTTGGGTTACACGTTGACAGAATTATTTTGTATACCAGGTGGATAACGCTAGACGATGGACTTCGCGCCAGGGGATGTTGTGTTGTCTTGCTAACTCTGCACAGTCTTCATATTCTGGTTGGATGTTAGTAATTACTTTTTCTGCTCCCATCCAGGCAACCTTGACACGCACTACACCATATTTAGTTTCAACCTGTTGAATTTCACGCTGTAAGATAGCGCGTTGCTGTATAGAGTGGCGAATCCCTAATGTACTGGTTTCTCGGAATAAAACGGCTTCACAACTGCTCAACTGATCAGGGTGGCAGATAACGGTAAGTAAAATTCCTGGACGGGACTTCTTCATCCCAATTGGCTGAGTAAAAACATCTACTGCCCCAGCAGTAAATAACGCTTCAAACACATAACTAATAACTTGAGGACTTAAATCATCTATTTGCGTTTCTAGTACCGAGATAGTCTCCAGGAAGGGGCTTTGGGTGGGTGATTCGGAGTCTTCCTCACTACTTTCACCAAGCCAAAGTCGCAAAATGTTGGGAATCGGTAGATCGCGGGAACCCGCGCCCAGTCCTACGCGCTGGAGAGTCATTGCTGGTGGGGAGCCAAAGTTGGTGGCCAGGGTAGTTGCGATCGCAGCCCCAGTTGGTGTTACAAGTTCCTGATCTATTCCATTACTGTAGACAGGAGTTCCACGCATCTGCCACAATTTCAACACCGCTGGTACTGGTACAGACAAAATGCCATGTGCTGCCCTAGTTGTGCCGCCTCCGGTTGGTAGCGCTGAGCAATAGAGTTGCTCAATTCCCAGCCAATCTAGCCCTAAGCAAGTACCGACGATATCAACAATGGCATCTACAGCACCCACTTCATGGAAGTGAACCTGCTCTGGAGAAATACCATGTACAGCCCCTTCTGCTGCTGCTAATTGGCGAAATACTGCCAGACTCCAAGTTTCCGCCCGTGGTGGCAATTTAGCTGCTGTAATCAATCGTTCTATTTCTGATAGGTGACGTTCGTGGTGGTGATTATTAGATGCTAAATCTACATGAACTTTAGTCGCTAGTTGACCATTACGATGAACGGATTCTGCCCGTAACTGATACTCTTGCTCGATACCCAGCCCACTGAGTTTTTCAATCAGGTACTCTAGGGGAACACCTGCATCAGCGATCGCTCCCAAGCACATATCACCAGCAATACCAGTCGGACATTCTAGATACGCAAGCTTTGTCATAGAGGTAGTTTGTGTTCAGCCCAGCCAGGGATAATACTGGTTTTTATAATATTCAACACCCGATACACAACAGCACAAACCCACTATGGCGGCAATTTACACTGTTCATCCCGATAACCCCCAAGTCCGCACAATAGAACAGATTAGAGACGCACTGCGAAATGGGGCGGTGATGCTATACCCTACCGATACAGTCTATGCGATCGGTTGTGATTTGAACTCGAAAACCGCAGTTGAACGAGTACGACGGATTAAGCAGTTATCGAATGATAAGCCACTGACGTTTTTATCTCCCTCGCTGTCTAATGTGGCGACTTATGCCAGTGTAAGTGATGCAGCTTATCGGATTATGAAGCACCTCATTCCAGGAACTTACACTTTCCTGCTACCAGCAACCAAATTAGTGCCACGATTAGTTCAAGATCCCAAGCGCAAAACTACTGGGATTCGAGTCCCAAACTACAATGTGTGCTTGGCTTTGTTGAATGCTTTAGAAAATCCGATTATTTCTACTTCGGCTCATCTTACCCAGGATGAAGATGAGCCAGCATCCATAGAAACAGCAAGTAATATTTCGCGGGTTGAACTGTTTGACTGTTTAGACAAGTTGGTAGATATCATTGTCGATGATGATTCAGAACCAGGATATCAAGTATCTACGATTCTGGACTTGACAGGGGAAGAACCAATTATTACTCGCAAAGGTTTAGGGTGGGAAGAAGCATCTACTTGGATTTAGTAAATCTCACTCGCATTGCAAAAGTACGCTCGGTAGATGTGACGGTTTGGGCAAAAGTCTATCAAGCTAAGGCAGACTTTAAAGCAGGCATTCGTAAAATCACCCCATAAAGGTAGGTGGCCAACTCCTGATTTGGTGAAAATGCCCACTTCCACATTGCAAGCAACTCGACAACTAAAATCGCAGCTTGCATCTTGAACGCAGGAGCTAACAATGGCAATGCGTAGGCGCAGCCCGCCGTAGGCATCGCTAACGAGGGCAATGTAATCCCCAACATTCTTAATGTGCCCGATAACATTGGCAATGTGATGCCTTACAATGGCAATGCGTAGGCGCAGCCCGCCGTAGGCATCGCCAACATTCTTAATGTACCGAATGACATTGGCAATGCGTAGGCGCAGCCCGCCGTAGGCATCGCCAACATTATCTAGCCAAACATTGAGATTTAGTTGCGATGCCATCGAGTCTCATCCGGACTGTCAATTAGGGTAATGCCTTGTTCTTGGAGTTGATTGCGGATGCGATCGCCTGCTGCAAAATTCTTGGCTTTACGGGCATTCCCGCGCTGTTGAATCAGAGACTCAATTTCTGCATCGCTTGGAGTTGCCTTTAGTTCTCCATCTGTCGTTGCAGGACTAGCTTGCAGGTTTCCTGAGATTGAGATTTCTCTAGATTTGGGTTTGGGTTTCAATCCCAAAACTTGCGCTAAATCAACTAAGGTGTGCCACTGTCTCTGTAGCTGTTCTGGAGAAGTTTCGGTCTTGCCTTGATGAACTAAAATATTACCTTCACGCCGTAGTTCTTTGGCTAACTCAAACAGAATAGCTAAACCACCAGGAAAATTAAAATCATCATCTACCGTCTCTTGGAAGCGCTGGACTGTATCAGTGTCTAGTTCGTTACCATCCGTTGTAAAACCCAGCTGGGAGCCATAGTGATTACCGAAAAGCAGACCTTCATTGAGGGTGTGCCAGCCGTTAGTGGCAGATGCGATCGCTTGATCACTAAAATCAATCGGCGTGCGGTATTGAGCCATTAGCACAAACAGTCGTACCGCCATCGGATCAGTGGGACGATCCAGCAATTCACGAATTGTAATAAAGTTGCCCAAAGACTTAGACATTTTCTCCCCATCCACCGTCACCATACCGTTATGTAGCCAATAATTAGCTAGCGGTTTGCCAGTAACAGCTTCACTTTGGGCAATTTCATTTTCATGATGGGGGAAAATTAAGTCCGCACCTCCGGCGTGGATATCAATCGTGTCACCTAAGCGATCGCGCACCATTGCCGAACACTCAATATGCCAACCAGGTCGTCCTGCACCCCACGAAGATTCCCACGCTGGTTCCTCCGGCTTTGCCGCTTTCCACAAAGCAAAATCAAACGGATCTTTCTTCTTCTGAACCTCTGCATCTTCTACCTCAACTCTGCCACTCGCCCCAGCTTGCAAATCTTCCAACTTGCGCCCGGAAAGCTTACCATACTCTCTAAACTGCCGTACCGCGTAATAAACATCACCATCAGCTGGATAGGCATAGCCTTTTTGTTCCAACTCATGAATTAGCCGCTTAATCCCGTCCATTGTATGAGTAGCGCGAGGATACTCATCTGCCTCTTTAATATTCAGCCGTGCCATGTCTTCAAAGTATGCTTGAATATAGCGTTCAGACACGTATTCCATTGACGATCCTTCAAGACGGGCACGGGTTAGAATTTTATCGTCAATATCGGTAAAATTCTGGACATACTGCACGTTATATCCTCGCCATTGCAGATAGCGACGTACTACATCCCAAACAATACACGCCCGTGCATGACCCAAGTGGCAGTAGTCGTAAACCGTCACGCCGCAGTAATACATCCGTACCAAGTTCTGTTCTAGCGGTTCAAAGAGTTCCTTACGGCGAGTAAGAGTGTTGTAAAGCGTTAAGGTCATGGGTATTGGAATGGTGAAATCTGCTTTCTCGGCGCTGTTTTTAGGTAAGACTAGTCTTACCTAAAAACAGCAATAATAAGGGAGGGCAGGGTGAATCTTCCTCGGCATCCCTAAAAAGAGTGTTGATTGTCCTGTAACTATATACTGCTATTGTCTTGGAAAGTTGCTCCTCTTGGGGAGACCCCAAGACCGCACTTTCCGCTTTTTGACGTTTTTGACAGCGATTCGCTATGCAATCATCTGTAACTCCAGACCAATCTCAAGTAATGGATGCCCCGAAACACGGCTTACCAGTCACGATTATTACGGGTTTCCTGGGTAGTGGTAAAACGACCTTACTTAATCACATCCTCACTAATCAAGAGGGTGTGAAGACAGCTGTTTTAGTGAATGAATTTGGCGAAATTGGCATTGACAATGAACTGATCGTCACGACGGGTGATGACATGGTGGAGTTGAACAACGGTTGTGTTTGCTGCACCATTAATAACGATTTGGTAGAGGCAGTTTATAAAGTTCTAGAACGCCAAGAAAAACTGGATTATTTGGTTGTAGAGACAACTGGACTTGCCGATCCGCTACCTGTAGCTTTGACGTTTTTGGGTACTGAATTACGAGACATGACCCGCCTCGATTCAATTGTCACGGTAGTAGATGCGGCAAATTACAGCCTGGATTTATTTAACTCTGAGGCGGCACATAGCCAGATTCAATATGGTGACATCATTCTGCTGAATAAGGCTGATTTAGTTGATGAAGCTGATTTGGATCTCTTGGAAGTCAAGATTCGGGAAGTTAAAGAAGGAGCAAGAATTCTCCGTACCACGCGATCGCAGGTGGCAATTCCATTAATTCTCAGTGTCGGCCTATTTGAAACTGATAAGTATTTTGACGAACACTTAGATCATGCTCCCGAACATCACCATGACCACGATCATGACCACCATGACCACGATCATCACTCCCATCACCTAGAAAATGACGGGTTCACCTCGCTGTCTTTTCAAAGTGACAAGCCCTTGTCTATCAGGAAATTTCAGTTTTTCTTAGATAACCAGTTGCCTCCCAGTGTCTTCCGAGCGAAAGGAATTATGTGGTTTGAGGAAAGTCCCAGGCGGCATATCTTTCACCTGTGTGGCAAGCGTTTCAGTATTGATGATGATGACTGGAAAGGTGAGCGGAAAAATCAGCTAGTGCTGATTGGGCAAGATCTAGACCATGAAACTTTGCGAAGTCAGCTGCAAGACTGCGTTTGTCTCCCTTCCACTCGTGGTAAGGGCTTTGGGAAATAGCTTTTAGTCATGAGTTCTTTACCAATGACTAATGACTAATAACTAATGACAGTTATGCGAGTTATTATCCAGCGAGTCAAATCTTCTCAAGTCGCCGTTAATGGTCAAATTGTCGGCAAAATTGGATGTGGGTTAAACATACTTGTGGGTATTGCCAGTACTGATACTGAAACTGAACTCGACTGGATGGCTCATAAATGTCTAGAATTGCGGCTATTTCCAGCGGCGGAAACTGGCGGCATTAGTGAAACGCAAACAGGAAAAGAGCGCTGGCAAAAATCTGTACAAGAAATTGGAGGTGAACTCCTGGTAATTAGCCAGTTCACTTTATACGGCGACTGTCGCAAAGGTCGCCGCCCTTCATTCGACCATTCAGCTGCTCCAGAATTAGCCCAAGACTTGTATAACTACTTCGTTGCAAAGTTGCGGCAGAGTGGCTTGCGGGTGCTGTCGCCTGGAGTTTCACTACCAGGCGAGGAAGCACCTGTCGTTCCGGGTTGAGACGGGTCAATTTGGTGCATTGATGCAAGTGTTGATTGAAAATGACGGTCCCGTTACTCTGCTGCTAGAGCGAGATGCTCCTTAGTCTCAAAGTTACGCAGCAACTCAACATCAGCAGACGTTACAGGTCTGGCCTAAATAGTGAGAAAATATTAAATTACCGCTTATACAAAGTTTAATCGCCCTAATTATGGCTCAAATTCAGTTTGCCCAAGGTGTCGACGAAGAAGTTATTCCAGATGTGCGCCTTACCCGTTCCAAGGATGGCAGTAATGGCACTGCGACATTTTATTTCCAAAATCCCAAGGTTTTGAGCAGCGGTAGCACTGACGAAATCACTGGGATGTACATGATTGATGAAGAAGGGGAAATAGTAACCCGCGAAGTTAAGGGCAAATTCGTTAATGGTAAACCTGAAGCATTAGAAGTGTTGCACCTGATGAGATCGGCAGACGAATGGGACCGCTTCATGCGCTTTATGGAAAGATATGCCGAAGATCATGGTCTGGAATTCAATAAGTCTTAGTTTTTGTAACTAATTGCCTACTATCTATCAGTAACCCTCAATTGGATGGCGCAACCTCACCCTGACACAATTGAAATCACAGTAAATTGTGCTGTCATTACGGTTAGTGATACTCGCTCCCCCGAAACAGACCGCAGTGGTCAGCTAATTAAGCAATTGCTTTTAGATTCCAGTCATAGAGTGGGAGTGTACACAATTGTCAAAGATGAACCAACAGAGATTCAAGCCCAAATAGAAGCGCTAGGTCGCTCGGATTTAGATGCTGTGATTTTTAATGGTGGCACTGGTATTGCGCCGAGAGACACCACCTACGATGCAATTGAGGGTTTGCTAGAAAAAACCTTGCCTGGATTTGGGGAGTTGTTTCGCTGGCTGAGTTATCAAGAAATTGGTTCACGAGCGATCGCTTCCCGCGCGATCGCTGGTGTTTATCAAAGTAAATTAATCTTCTCGCTTCCCGGTTCAACCAATGCTGTGAAGCTTGCTATGCAACAACTGATTTTGCCAGAACTTACTCACTTGGTCAGTCAACTGCGTAAATCCTGATTTCTGAGTGCTGAGGCCTAAGTAGCTGTAGGGTGGGCATTGCTCCCTGACTGGCTAATTTCTAAATAGAGAGAATATTCCAATAACTGCACTTACAAAACTTATCAAACCGACCAATCCACTTATGATTGGGTTTTCCTTAATTAGCTCTGTTATTGCTGCTGGATAACGCCCGTAAATATCCTTCCAAGTAGCATTTGTTGAGAGTGAACCATCAGTTGCGCGTTCAACTATGTTCGCAAAGATATCAACTTTTCTCAGTGTTGATTGATGAAGCTTGACATATTGTTTATTTATAAATGCATCAGCTTCAGCTTTCCCGTCCAGAAAATCTTTATGCGTTATGCGATTTTTCTCTACTAAATTCTTCAATCGAGGATGTGTAATATAGCCAACACTATAAATTGAGATGAGTAAACGAGATAAATCAACCAATTTAGATTCGCTGACTTGTTCTGGCTCACCCTGAAGAACCTTATAGCGATGAGCTATGGCAGGGAAACCGTAATTAATGTCTCTCATATTCCAATGTAACCAGATATGAGAACTGTGACGACGCACATAGTCGTAGAACTCATCTAGCATGAGCTTTTCAAGTTGGTTATAGTGTTGTTCCAGCACATTCGCTGAATACCCTTTTCTCTCTGCGACTTGATGGATTGAAAAAGATGTAGTTTGACCAGACTCTAAATTTCGGACAGCAATAGAAGTAATTCTTGGAGATGAACCATCAGGTCTGTCGTAGAAGCTTTCGCAAGAATAGTGAATAACGACTACTTGCTCGGACTTGCTCATCAACTCAGTAAGTCTAACTTTAGCTTGCTTACGCTTTTGTACCTTGTTCCAAGCCTCACCCATCGAAGCATTACCCTTATCTATTGATATGCGCGATCAGGCTGAGATGGAGTCTGCCCATCCGAACGTATAGATTTACAACTTGAGTTTAACGTAGCTGCAACTATTTCCTACCATCGCATCGAATTTAATATGTCTGGAAACTGCGGCTCATTGTGTACAAATATGCATACAATAAATTAATGGTCTATCACTGAGATAAGGATAAGGCAACAGCTAATCTTCGGAAGCACAGCATCGATTTTGCTGATGCAGTATCGGTCTTTTCAGACTATCTTGCAATCACAATTCAGGATGAGCGGTTTGATGAAGAGCGGTTTATCACAATTGGAAGGGATGCTTTTGGTCAAGTTCTAGTCGTTGTTTATACGTGGCGTGGCAACGAGATTCGACTGATTTCTGCTCGCAAAGCTACCCGTTACGAACAAAGGCAATATGAGGCGGGATAACCGATGGAAGTAGAGTACGATTTCAGTCAAGGTAAGCGAGGAGCAATAGAGCCAACACCACCAGGCAAAACTCGGATCACTATTCGATTAGATGATGAAGTGTTGGCATGGTTCCGTGAAAAAGTTCATCAAGCAGGTGGAGGAAACTATCAAACATTAATTAATGATGCGTTACAGGATTACATTCAGCAGCACCGCGAACCGTTGGAAGAGACACTGCGCCGAGTCTTACGAGAAGAACTTGGGCGAGTCGGGGAAAGAAAAGATAAAAATATTGCATCAGCGCAGCATAACACTGCGTTGGAACCGAACGTCGAGAGTTAATTGGTTGGGGGCGAATTACCTGCGTCGACTCCTAGCCATTAGGTGTCTTATCGTGCCTGCTTTGAGCATGGTGTTGAGACTTAACTGTTACTCTTAGCTAGATATGCGTAACAAGTTCACAGCCATCATTGAAGCGGCATCTGAAGGGGGATATTTCGCTTACTGCCCTCTTGAGATAGCCGGAGCGAATGGACAAAGGGAGACAATAAGGGACTGTCGCCAGAACCTTATTGAGGCGATGCCTACGGCGGGCTTTGCCTACGCGCTATACCGTTCCTGACTGCGTTATCTACCAAACACTGTTCAAATCTAAAACAAATTCAGGCAGCACATTTTCTCCAGAGAGTTGTTTCGGTTCTTTTAACACTTCTACTGACTGATTTATCCGGTAGACTTCAACAGTGCGATTGTCTCTGTCAATTAACCAACCCAACCTCACGCCACTATTAAGATACTCCTGCATCTTTGCTTGAGCCTTTTCTAAACTATCAGTTGGGGAAAGAAGTTCTAGCACAAAATCTGGCGCAATAGGCGGAAACTTGCGTTGTTGTTGACGACTGAGCTTGTTCCATCGTTCTAGAGCAACCCAGGCAACATCTGGAGAGCGATCGCCGCCTTTGGGGAGTTTAAAGCAGGTTGAAGAATCAAAAACTTTACCAAGTTGAGCTTGACGATTCCAAATCACAAAATCAGCATTAATTTCTGAGTTGTAACTGCCTGTTTCTCCTCCAGTTGGTGCCATAACAACGAGTTCCCCAGTTGCAGTGCGCTCAAACTTCACATCAGGATTGACACGACACAATTGATAAAACTGTTCGTCAGTCATGTGAATTACTGGCTCCAGACTGATGGTGAACGCAGTCATAAGCAGATTGCTTAGGCTATAGTGTTCTCTCAGTATATACAGTCTGCCAATTACTCAGCGTAGCCAAAAACATACCAACGCCAAAACGATATTAATCGCATAAAAAACGGCAACTACTTGCAATTCTGACCAGCCAGAAAGTTCGAGATGATGATGTAACGGTGCCATTTTGAATAAGCGCTTACCGATGCCGTCCGCATCTTTCGTTGCTTTGTAATAGCTCACCTGTGCCATTACTGAGAGAGTTTCCACGAAAAAGATGCCACTGAGAATAAATAGCGCCCAAAGTGTATTAGTTAACAAAGCTACAGCAGCTAAAGCTCCTCCTAGTGCTAGTGAACCTGTATCCCCCATAAAAACACGCGCTGGGTTACGGTTATGAGTTAAAAAGCCTAAGCAGCTGCCACTCATACAGGCACAAAAAACCATCAGTTCAGGTGAAGTGGGAGTAACTAGAACACCTAATCCTAATAATGCGATCGCCGCAGTTCCAGCTGCTAAACCATCAACACCATCTGTCAAATTAGTAGCATTACTTTCGGCAACAAGCACAAACACAGCCAAAGGCCAAAATAGTAGCCCCAATGGTAGGGCAATAAACGGTAAAGCAATTGTCGTAATACTACCCGATTGATTCCACGCTAACCACAGACAAAACAGCGCTCCAAAACCAATCTGCAACGCAAGTTTCATCCTGGGTGAGATACCCTTATTAGACTTATGGTGCAGAATTTGCCAATCGTCCAGCCAGCCGATCACAGCATAGCCTAATGTAAGTGTACACACAGCAACTACAGGAGCAGCAAAGCTAGACATTACTAGGGCAGCTGCCACCGCTACAGGTACAAAAAACACTCCACCCATCGTCGGAGTGCCGGCTTTTTTTAAATGACTTTGGGGACCATCCTCTCGAATAACTTGCCCAGTTTTTAGCCTTTGGAGGAGCGGCACTACCCAATAGCCCAACCCAGATGTTCCCAAGGCGCAGAGCACTAAAGGAAGTGTCAGCGATATTGCTTGCCACGGTAATCGATTTGCTGTCGAATCAAATATTAATGCCGCTAGACTTAGTACGACACTAAGTATTACGAGCAGACTAGTTCCAGAGAGATTGAATGACGAGTCAGAAGATGATTTAGCTTCCACAAAATTTCCCCTTCACACCACACACTCACAATCTTTAACAGCACTTTAGTCGGAGCGGGGGATATTTGTCCAGAGTAGCTAATGAGCGCGGTGAGGATTTCTTTGTTGTCGCTCCCCACGCCGCGCTTTATCCTAATTTGAGGAATATTAACAAATTCCCCTGATTATCAGTAGCTATTCCTCTAAATTTAGGGCATCGTCGTCATCGTCGATATCATCGTAGGTGACATCATCAACATCTATTAACCCTGAGATTTCTTCTTCTTCAGGAAACTCAGGTTCTTGAATATCACGCGCTATTAAACGCCCGCTTGACTCCAACCAGTCCAACAGAGAAGACTCATGCTTGGAGCGAATCACAGCGGCTTTCTGTTCGCGGGGTTCTTCACGTAGAGGAGATTTGAGCATATAAAAATTTAGCTAGAATCAACAATTTTAACTTAAACATATAGAGTTTATCACTTAAAAAATAGAGACAGGCGGATTAAATTCACCAGATTTTGAAATAAATGTCAGAAAAATTATTAAACTTTTAGTGCAACACCAGCAGAAGATTGATGAATAAGCTTAGGATCTAAATCTAAATTGATAAATAAGAATTATCAGGATTCTTGGTTGCAGCAATACGACAGAGGTGAGCGATGCTCGGAAAATCAGCATTAATAGAGGCGATCGCCGGAACAAATCGTGGTCTAATGGCAACTGAGCAGGACAAGCAAGCTATTTTAGTGGCGATCTCTCAGTTGGAAGACCGCAACCCCACCCCGCGTCCGATTGAAGCTGGCGATCTACTTGACGGCAATTGGCGATTACTCTACACCACCAGCAAGGGTCTTTTGAGCATTGACCAGCTGCCATTGCTCAAACTAGGACAAATATATCAGTACATCGGCGTTAAAACCCAGAGCGTATACAACATTGCTGAAGTTTATGGCTTACCTTATTTTGAGGGATTAGTCAGCGTTGCTGCTCGGTTTGAGCCAGTTTCAGAACGCCGGGTTGAAGTTAAATTTGAGCGGTCAATCTTAGGTTTACAACGCTTAATTGGCTACCAATCACCAGCAGATTTTATCCAAAAAATTGAGTCGGGCGCAAAATTTACTGCAATTGATTTCAGTCTTGATAGCCGTAACCAACAAGGTTGGCTAGATATTACCTATCTCGATCAGAATCTGAGAATTGGACGTGGTAACGAAGGCAGTGTGTTCGTGCTAACTAAGGTATGATTTCATCCGGGCAACTCACCAAAGCGTTCTCGATAGCGAACCAATAAAGACTCTAGTTCTACAACCTGTTGTTCGGCTGCTGATTCTTCGGGAGTGGGTATTAACTGGCCATCAGGGGTAAAAAAGCCCAACTTGTTTGTCTGGATGCCTATGATTGATTTGTTTCCAAATTCCTACTTCAAATCTTACAAACAGTCTCTAAAAATCATGGTTTTCCAATGCACCACCGCATTCGTAACTTTGACATCTGTTAATTTTGCTGAATTAGTGTTTTTCTACACTCAATTATTTATCCAAGAACCAAAGCATTACATTCCAAATGTATATGCTGAATTTCAACTACCCAGTTTGCGACTTGCTATCTTTAAACCCAAAGAAACTCATCAATTTGAATTTGAAAATACTAGCAAAAGTGGGATGAGTTTGTGTTTAGAAGTGAGTGATATAGAAGAGGCGATCGCCCATCTAAATGCTATATGCTACCCACCAGTAGGAAATATCTTAACAGCATCTCACGGTAGGGAAATTTATGCTTACGATCCAGATGGAAATCGCCTAATTTTACACCAATCAAAGGTACTGAATCAAGTCTACAAAGCCATAAATACTGATGATTAGCAATAGTATTGCTGTTACCTGAGTGGCACGTATCTGAGGTGAGGGCGCGATCGCTTCCCGCACTAAAATAGAAAGAGACGCGCCAATTATATAGCTCAAACTCAGTGCCAAATAAGGCCAGCTTGGTGTTATCTGCCAAATTCCCAGCAAGGCGATCGCCAGTAATAACATTAATAGCTCTACAAACCGAGGTGGATTGTACTGGCTAGATGAAATTAAGGTATGAAACCAAAAACGCCAAATTGTCATCAATAGCTATTTGTAAATGAGTAATTAGCGAGTACGCCCACCAGATTGACCGATACCGTTAGTTTTTCCAATACCTGCGTTTTCGTCTAATGGTGCTTCAATACCGAACACACGGTTAAAAGCTTTTTCTACCTTATATCCAGAATCAATAGATTCCAAAGGATCTTTGCGGAGTCTATGGCGTAAACACAAAGTCATGACGCGGCGGATATCATCAATTGTGACTTCTGTACGACCTTCAAACGCTGTTAGAGCTTTAGCGGCGCGGTTAGTCACGATGTCACCCCGTAAGCCATCGACATCGAGTTCAGAGCAGACTTCGGATATTTTCACCCGTAAGTCATAGTCAATTATTACTTTAGGCAGAAGTTTTTGGGCGCTAACTAGTTGTTTTTGCAACTCTTCTTGCTGTGGCTGATATTTTTCGAGACATTGCTGAGGATTCTGGTCAAATTCTGCCCGTTGCTCGACAATTTGCACTCTTAAGGCTGGTTCTTTAACAGTACGAATTTCCGCATGCATCCCAAAGCGATCAAGCAATTGGGGACGCAGTTCACCTTCTTCAGGGTTGCCAGAACCGACGAGAACGAATCGGGCGGGGTGACGAATGGAGATGCCTTCGCGTTCAACGGTGTTCCAGCCGCTTGCTGCTGAATCGAGTAGCACGTCTACTAAGTGGTCATCTAGCAGGTTGACTTCATCGACGTAGAGAATACCGCGATTTGCTTTTGCTAGTAGTCCCGGTTCAAAAGCTTTTACACCTTCAGAAAGGGCTTTTTCAATGTCAATAGTGCCACAAACTCGATCTTCTGTGGCTCCCAGTGGCAAGTCAACCATTGGGACTTTTTTTGTGGACAGGGGAAGTTCTGTTTGTTGTTCTAGCTGCTGGCGGACAGCATCGCTCATAATATCGGGATCATTGGGATCACTGTTGAAGGGATCATCAGCGACAACTGTGATTTCTGGCAGCAAATCAGCCAGCGCCCGGATAGTTGTAGATTTACCAGTGCCGCGATCGCCCATAATCATCACACCGCCAACTTTGGGGTCAATCACGTTCAACAGCAAGGAAAGTTTCATTTCTTCCTGACCGACAATGGCAGTGAAGGGAAAAACGGCGCGGCGGGCAGCTACGGCAGTTGGACTCACAGAGATTACCTAGAAGTATTTATCAGGACACCGTTTTTCATTTTGCCACACCTACGCGGCACTAAGCTTTCGGGTTTTAGCCAAGATTGTTAGAGACTGGCAACGTTTGGGAATACTGGGAGGTAAGGGGCGATCGCGTCACTAATGTTTTAGAAGTAGGAGAAAATTGTGATACCAGTTACAGCAACATTTTTCCTCGCTGATTGGATTGTCAAATGTCTAGCAGATGGAACCTGTGAGCGAGTTGGAGGAGTAATTCGAGAAGTAGCAACGAAGCACGTCGTTACTTGGTTGCGCGAGTCTGGAGCAAATACTTCCGAGATGTCAACATCAAGTGATTCTTCTCCTAATTTACTTAATCTCTTGTTTTCGGGGGCAAATCTAGTTGCTTCAGGAGCTAATGCGGCTGTTTCAGGGAAAGGATTAGCTGATGTCAATCAGCGTCTAGGTGGAGTTGAGCAAGCTAGCTTAGGTAACATAGCTGTTTCAGGAGCAAGCTTAGTTGGTTCAGTGGCTAACGCAGCTATTACCCAGAAAGGATTAGTTGATGTAAAACAGCGTTTGGGTGGAATTGAACAACAGTTAGGGGTAATTGGGCAAGGTTTACAACAGGTTCAAGGAGTTTTGCAGATAACTACTGCTGCTAGCGTACTAAACCTTGGTGTCTCAGTGATGGGATTTGCTGTAGTAAACCAGCGCCTTAACGAACTAGAGCAACGCCTAAAAAAAGCAGAGGAACTCTTGACAAAGATCGACCGCAAAATTGATATTGGGTACTATGCTAACTTCAAAGCGGCGCTCGGTTTAGCAGTTAATGCTTTTACAATGAACAAACGCGAAAACCGCGAAAGCATGGCAATTCAGGCTATCAACCGCTTCTTAGAAGCTCAACACATTTTCACTGATTATACAGATAAAGAACTTGAGCAAGGTAGCCAGATTGCTGATGAATATCTTTTGACGTTATCCCTAGCTTATATTGCTGAAGTACGTTGTCATCTAGAGTTAGAAGAACCCGAAACAGCACTTCGTCGCTTTCAAGAAGGAGCATCAGTTTTACGTTCTCGTATTCAACAGTACATTGAGCTTCTACTTACATCTAATCCAGCAGTATATTTACATCCTCGCTACAAAGATCAGATTGATTTGCGTAGACTGACGCGGATTTACCAATGGATTGATCCTGCCCTAGATGAAAATGCTGTGTTTGAAAAGCAACGTGAAAACCTAGTTAAATTTGTGCAACAGCCTAATAAATGGGTAGACTCGCTTCCGAAAGCAATTCTAGATAATATTGAGGTTCAAGGAGGTTGGTTTGGACGAAATCAAGAAGACTTGAAAAAAGAGGCTGTCAAACGCCTTCCTCAAGTGCTGGAAGTAGTGGAATCTATGATTGAGACTAATCGCCGTTTTGAAGCTTATCAGGCAGAAGTACAAGCGATCGCCCAACTAGGAATAAGCTTCCATGATTGGCTAAAATTAGCTCTTTCTTCTACAGAGGTTCAACCGGAAGGAGCAGAATTAATGTACATTATCCCTTCCAAACCGCTAAAAGTCTAAATCTACTGACTCCTAAACCCTGAGACTGGTATTCATTTAGCCACTTCCGATGTTTTTGGGTAAGTCGCTGATTGTCGTCAACCCACCAAACCCAAATGTGAGTATCGAGTAGAATCATTGCAGCACTTCCCAATCCTCCAGAGCAACAGGCTCAGTTGGATTATCGTAGCGGATTACCTTGCCGCATAGAGGATAAGGGTTTGAGTCTGAGTCACTTGTAGGCGCTTCTCCTTGTCGGAGAATACGGCGTTTTGAAATAATAACTTCAACTGCATCACCTTCTTGAAAAGGCAAATTTTCGAGAATCAAAGTTCCCTTCTCAGTCAAAATAGTTTCTATACGATGTGCGTTCATCGGTTTATCTCAACTTTGCTTTATAAGTGTTTCGAGCGTATCAAGTAGAAATACGAGCGATCGCCCAACTAGGAATAAGCTTCCATGATTGGCTAAAATTAGCTCTCTCTTCTACAGAGGTTCAACCGGAAAAAGTAGAATTAATGTACATCATCCCGTCCAAGCCGCTAGAACTACAATCCTAGCTAAAGTACCG
>JBGTCQ010000145.1:0-19732 GCA_041748755.1 Chroococcidiopsidaceae cyanobacterium
CTAGTACCTCTTCTGACTTCCCAGGGGGGCTATTCGGCAGTGCTTCACCGTCACTTAAAATTGCAATTGGATCTTCTGCATTCAGGACGACTTGCCAACCCGGTACAGCAACCCAAACCCCTTCCCCTGAAAACTTTACCAACCGCAGTGGTCCTACCTCATCAATCAGGGGAACTGCCTGAAGATCTGCCTTAGTTAAGGGCAACTTCCCAACCACAGGAAGGATGCGGGGCAACTCCGCTTCAGTTTCCGACCTGTAAACCGGCAATCGTGGGGTGGGACGTGCTTTAACTACAGTAAAGTCAGTTAGCAGTTTTTCAATTTGTTGCCGAGCAGTCTCGCTGTGAACAAAGTTTAATCCCCGCGCAATCAGACGAGCCCGTTCCTGAAGATCTGCCTTTTGCCGAGCTGACTTCCAACACTGGTAAGCGACAGCATCTCCCGGATGAGATGAGAACCCGTCCGGAAGTTTTGTCATGGAAAACTCCCTAATCGCTCTGACAACTTCGTGAGATCCTCCAGAATCGACATTCTTGCTCAGGAGTAGCTCTGCCGCAGCAACCCGTTCTGATTGGGCTAAAACACGTAACTCGTACAAACTATCGCTACCCTTTTGCTCAAAATGAGCTAATACATTAGCTGGAGCATTGCCGTTTACTAGGCTCGTGTAGACTTGGGCTGCTACAATAATTTGGTTTTGTTGAATTGGCTCGAACCCAGTTTCCTCAAAAATTGCTTGAGGAGTATAGCCTGCTTTTTGTAACTGCTGGCAGGCTTGTCCCCACTCGATCCAGGTTCCTTGCTTTTGACGAAGTGATTGCAAAAGCTCTTTAGCATTAATTTCAGGTTCAGGAGGCGGGGAAGCTGGTGATATTTCAGTCATTTTAGGAATGGAGAGTACACTTCAATTATGGGTGGACAATTAACGCTTCTCATCACTTAGAACATGTGGACAGGATAAACTATGTCCTGTGCATAAATAATTCTAAGGTTGTTTGCTCAGCAATCTGCTTCCCTTCATCTAGGAGATATTCCAGAAAAGTGTGAGCGACAACAGATAGCTGCTTGCTGGCTGGATAGACGACATACCAATAGCGTTGGATGGGAAAGCCTTCCACGTCCAGAATTGTTAGTGGACCTTTTGTGCCTTCGAGTGCTAAAGAATGGGATGACAATACCGATACCCCCAATCCTCCGGCGATCGCCTGCTTGATTGCTTCATTACTACCGATTTCCATCTCGACGTTGAGTGTAACCCTATTTTCTTCAAAGAAATGTTCCACTGCCATTCGGGTTCCTGAACCTGGTTCACGCATAATAAAAGGTTCCTCAGCAAGGCGCTGTAAGGGGATGTTCTTCTCTTGCGCCAGAGGATGATTGTGCGGTGCGATCGCAACCAGGGGATTTTCCAAAACCGGACGCAGACTGATATCAAGATTGGACGGTGGTTGTCCCAGAATATAGAGGTCGTCGAGATTTTCACTCAGGCGTTCCAGTACACGCTGGCGATTTATGACTTGGAGAGAGATGCTGATTCCTGGATAACGGTGACGAAACGGACCGAGCAAACGCGGGACAAAATATTTAGCGGTTGTGATTACTGCCAGCCGGAGATTTCCCTGCTTTAGTCCTTTAAGATCTGCCAAAGTCATTTCCATCTGGGACAATCTCTCGGAAATATCCCGACATACCTTCAAGACTTCTTGACCTGCATCCGTTAAGTAGAGGCGCTTACCAACCTGTTCAAACAGTGGCAGACCGACTGCTTTGGTGAGCTGCTTCATCTGTTGCGAAACCGTCGGCTGAGTCAAAAACAGTTCCTCGGCGGCGCGGGTAAAGCTGCCATGCTTGGCGATCGCTTCAAAGACTTGCAACTGATGCAGCGTTGCCTGCTTCAACGTTCCTTCTCCTTAAAAATTTGTTATAGAGAAAATCTATCATAATTTATCGAATATTGGCTGTTACCTATGCTTCTTGAGCACAATCTTAAGTGAATAAAACATAAGTGTAACTTCTCTTATTCAAGCACTATGGCTGCGTTTAGATTTACTTTGTTCTACATAGCGCTGGGATTAATGCCAAAACAACTCAGTAATTTATCATAGATAAAATCTATTACATCTATATAAAACTTTGTCTTTTATCTATTAAAACTCCAGGGTATTATTATTGCAGTTCTAAGATTACTAGATTTTTACATCCAAACCTTAGCTCAGCATCGGAATTCACAATGTTTGAACTAGTATTGCCGAGCGTTCTATCAACTTACTTTGTGGCGCTGATTCTGCTCTATTGTGTGCCGCACTTTTTTGGCATCGGTCGTGAGCGACAGCCCAACGAATCGCGGATCTAGCTAAATCTATCTCTAGATGAGATTGAAGTTGAAATCAGATCTGACTCACCTGTGTAAGGAGATTTTATGAGCCAATTTTTAAATCAATTTTCTCGCCGCAAATTTCTTGTGACCGTAGGAGTATCTGCTGTGGGTTCGGTATTCCTCAAGGGCTGCTTAGGAAATCCCCCCGATACTACTACTCAAGTACAGCAGGTTTCTGCCACTAATATTAATCCAGAACAAGCACCGGAAACTCCTAAAGTCAAGCTGGGATATATCCCCATTGTTGAGGCGGCTCCCTTTATTATTGCTAAGGAAAAAGGCTTTTTTGGTAAGTACGGCATGACCGAAGTTGAACTTGCTAAGCAAGCTTCCTGGGGTTCAATGCGGGACAACACTGAGATTGGTTCAGGAGGAGGTGGCGTTGATGGCGGTCAATATCAGATGCCAATGCCGCATCTAATTACTGAAGGTTTAATCACCAAGGGCAATCAGAAAATTCCTATGTATGTGTTGGCACAGTTAATTACCCAGGGAAATGGGATTGCAGTTGCCAATAAGTACAAAGGACAAGGGCTTGGCTTAGACCTGGCAAAGGGTGGTAAGGCAGTTTTCGATCAACTCAAATCAACAAAAAATCCTTTTTCTGCCGCTTATACCTTTGCCCAAGTTAATCAGGATTTTTGGATTCGCTACTGGCTAGCAGCAGGCGGCATTAATCCTGATATTGATGTCAAATTAATCCCTGTTCCAGCAGCCCAAACTGTCGCCAACATGAAGACAGGGACGATGGATGCTTTTAGTACCGGAGATCCCTGGCCCTACCGGATTGTCAAAGACAAAATTGGCTTTATGGCAGTATTGACAGGGGAAATGTGGAAAAATCACCCCGAAGAATACTTTGCCATGCGTGCAGACTGGGTTGATGAAAACCCCAAGGCAACCAAAGCGCTTTTGAAAGGCATCATGGAAGCGCAGCAGTGGTTGGATAACTTTGACAACCGCGAAGAAGCAGCTCAAATTCTCAGTGGACGTAATTATTTCAATCTTCCAGTCGAAATTCTTATAGATCCATTCCAAGGCAAGTATGACATGGGTGATGGTCGTGTCATTGATGATAAATCGATGGCAGCGTATTACTGGAAAGATGAAAAAGGTAGCGTTTCTTATCCTTACAAGAGTCACGATTTGTGGTTTTTAACTGAGAGTGTGCGTTGGGGCTTTTTGCCTCCAAATACCTTAGTAAATGCCAAGGCGCTAATTGATAAGGTTAATCGGGAAGATATCTGGAAAGAAGCGGCTTCAGAAGCGGGCATTGCTACTGCCGATATTCCCACAAGTACATCTCGTGGTGTTGAAACATTTTTTGATGGTATCAAGTTTGATCCAGAAAACCCAACTGCATACCTAAAAAGTTTAAAAATTAAGAAAGTAAACGTGTAGCTTTCGGCATCTCTGTTAGCAATAAATTTTGAACTTAAAGTTTTAGCTTTTGAGTAGCCCAGTTTATTCAAAATCTTAAAAAGAGTTAAAGATACTAATTGCTAATAGGAAATCTTTAAGCGCTATTCAATCAACCACAACTAGAGGAAAATAGAGTTAATGACAACACTCCAAAGACGCACTTCAAAAAAATTGGATAATAGCTGGGTGTCCCGCTTGAAAAAACAATTTCCTGACCTGATACCCCCAATCGTAGCGATCTCTATTTTTCTGATTATCTGGCAGCTGTTTTCTTGGATACCAGGAGCAACACTACCAGGACCAATACAGGTTGTCCAAAATACTTGGATACTAATTTTCTGGCCCTTTTATGACCGGGGTGGGACAGATAAAGGTTTGTTTTGGCAGATTCTCGCCAGTCTCCAGCGGGTAGCTATCAGTTACACACTAGCAGCAATTGTTGGTATTGGTTTGGGGATCTTAGTTGGTACCAATAAAATGATGTCTAAAGCTTTAGATCCAATCTTCCAATTATTGCGAACTGTACCGCCTTTGGCTTGGGTTCCTATTGCTTTGGCAGCTTTGCGACAGAACGAACCAGCAGCCCTTTTCGTGATTTTTATCACAGCAATTTGGCCAATTTTAATCAATACGGCGGTGGGAGTTAAGCAAATTCCTCAAGATTACAACAATGTAGCCAAAGTTCTCCAACTTACTCGCAAAGAGTATTTCTTTAATATTCTTATTCCTGCTGCTCTCCCATACATTTTTACGGGTTTAAGAATTGCAATTGGCTTGGCTTGGTTAGCAATTATCGCAGCAGAAATTGTGATGTCTGGTATTGTCGGAATCGGCTTTTTCATCTGGGAAGCTTATCAAAATAATAACGTTAGTGAGGTGATATTAGCTCTAATTTACATCGGCGTTGTTGGTTTGCTATTGGACAAAATGATGGGTTGGATTGAGTCACGGATTCTACCGGAAGGACAAAAATAGTTAGTAGTCATTAGTCATTAGTTACTAGTTAATAAATAAGAAGTAATGACTAATGATCCAGAACTAAGGACTAATAATCAATGACTAAGGACTAAGGACTAAAGACATGAACGTTTTTGTTACCGTTGACCAAATTGACAAGGTTTTTCCATTAGCTGGCGGTGGTAGCTATGTCGCCCTTAAAGGAATTGACCTCCAGATTAAAAAGGGAGAATTTGTTTCTCTAATTGGTCACTCTGGTTGTGGAAAATCCACTCTGTTGAATATAGTGGCAGGTCTGGATTTACCAACCGAGGGTGTAGTGACTCTAGAAGGGCAAAGAATTACTAAACCAGGCCCAGACAGGATGGTGGTATTCCAGAATTATTCGCTGTTGCCTTGGCAGACAGTACGAGAAAATATTGCCCTCGCTGTGAACTCGGTGATGAAGGATCTGCCTGCGGGCGATCGCCGCCAAATTGTGGAGCAGCATATTGATATGGTGTCTTTGCGCGTGGCTGCCGATAAGCAACCAGCACAGTTGTCGGGTGGAATGAAACAACGGGTAGCGATCGCCCGCGCCTTAGCAATCCGTCCCAAACTCCTGCTACTTGATGAACCTTTCGGAGCATTGGATGCCCTAACGCGGGGGAATTTACAAGAGCAGCTGATGAAAATCTGTGAAGAGAACGAAGTCACCGCCGTCATGGTTACTCACGATGTCGATGAAGCGGTGCTGTTGTCTGACCGAATTGTGATGCTGACAAATGGACCAGAATCAAAAATTGGTCAAATTTTAGAGGTGGATATCCCTCGCCCCCGTAGACGAATGGAAGTAGTAGAACATCCTAGCTACTACAGCTTGCGGAGTGAGATGATTTACTTCCTCAATCAGCAGAAGCGGATCAAGAAACTCCGGGCGAGGAAAATGACGGCGATCGCGCGTCATGGGCTAGAAAAAGTTAACTTAGAACTTGGCTTTTTGCCTTTAACCGCTTGTGCGCCGCTAGCTGTAGCCAAAGAAAAAGGCTTCTTTACCAAGCATGGCTTAGATGAAGTCACTTTAGTGCGTGAATCTAACTGGCGGGGAATTACCGACGGCATTACTGGCGGTTATTTAGATGCCGCCCAAATGCCATCTGGGATGCCACTGTGGTTAACTCTGGGTGGGCATGAAAACCGACCAGTGCCGATTGTCACTTCACTAACCATGACCCGTAACGGCAATGCGATTACTCTAGCGAAGCGCTTCTACGACCAAGGGGTGTATACATTATCCGACTTTAAGGAAATGCTGCATAACACCCCGCAAGGTCAACATCGTATGGGAATGGTGCATCCATCCTCTATGCATAATCTACTACTGCGTTATTGGCTGGCAGCAGGTGGTATTGACCCCGATCGCGACGTTAAGCTGACAACGATTCCTCCTGCGCAGATGGTAGCTGATCTACAAGCCGGAAGTATTGATGGTTACTGTGTAGGGGAACCTTGGAACCTGCGTGCTGCCGATGAAGGTATTGGCTTTACTATTGCTACAGACTTGGAAATCTGGTTGGGACACCCTGGCAAAGTTCTTGGTGTTCGGGAAGATTGGGCTGCGGCTTATCCTAACACTCACATTGCCCTAGTCAAAGCGCTCTTGGAAGCTTGCCATTACTGTGCAGATTCGGCTCATAGCCAGGAAATTCGGGAGATTCTGGCACGGCGAGAGTATGTGAGTACCGATTTGGCTTATATTCAGATGGGAGACCCAAATAGATCAACGTGTAGCTTAGATCATCCGATGCGCGAGTATGCTCATCACCAGTTTTATGGCGCATCTGGCATTAATCGCCCCAGCCGGACTGAGCAACTTTGGATCATGACGCAATTAGCTCGTTGGGGTGACACTCCTTTCCCCAGAAACTGGGTAGAAATCCTAGAACGGGTATGTCGAGTCGGGGTGTTTAGCACAGCAGTACGAGAACTCGGTCTTGGTGATATTAGTTACACTCGTAGCGCGATTCAACTGTTTGACGGCACTCCCTTTAATGCGGACGATCCAATCGCCTATCTCAACAGTTTGGCAATTAAACAAGATTTTTCAGTTGCAGAAGTGGTCATTGACTCACGTTCGACCACAGCCGCTTAATGCAGCGCAGGACGAGGGATAAAACCTTCCCCTGTCCCTAGTTTCTACCTTCATACTTTTTTACTACAACTAGACCAATGCATAACCGTACTCTTACTTATACCGACACAAGCCGACAATCAGTAGCGATCGCAACTCAACATAACCCTTTTTTAGTAATTGAGGACGTTTCCAAAGTTTATCCGACACCAAAGGGACCTTACACAGTGCTGGAAGGCGTGAACCTCACCGTATCTGAGGGCGAGTTTATCTGCGTTATTGGTCACTCTGGCTGTGGTAAATCAACGCTGCTGAATATGGTGTCGGGTTTCAACACGCCTAGTAGCGGCAAGGTGGAGCTTAGTTCCAAGCCGATTACTAAACCAGGACCCGATCGCATGGTAGTGTTCCAGAATTACGCTTTACTGCCTTGGAAGACTGCTTTTGAAAACATCTACATCGCCGTTAACGCAGTTTTCCCCAACAAGCCAGAGGCGGAGAAGCGGGCGATCGTGCGTCATCATTTGGAACTAGTAGGATTGACGGAAGCTGCGGACAAAAAGCCGCCGCAACTTTCTGGCGGGATGAAACAGCGGGTTTCTATAGCACGGGCTTTGGCAGTTCGTCCCAAAGTCTTGATTCTAGATGAGCCGTTTGGGGCATTAGATGCGATCACGAAGGAAGAATTACAAGAAGAACTGCTGAAAATTTGGAATGAGAACCGGGCGACTGTGTTGATGATTACCCACGATATTGATGAAGCTTTGTTCCTTGCAGATCGGTTAGTGATGATGACAAATGGCCCCGCTGCCAGCATCGGTGAAGTGATGGAGATTCCCTTTGCCCGTCCGCGCGATCGCACTCGGATTATGGAAGATCCGCAATACTACAAGTTGCGGAACTACGCATTAGATTTCCTCTACCACCGCTTTGCTCACGACGATGTGGATTAGGAGAATGTGGCGGAAAATTGCTGCTATGGGCAAGGATGACAATTTTTTATTCTTGATTAAAAAGATAGAAAACCTTGTCTCCAAAGCCCTTTCTTTAGCAATGGTAATCGTGATTCTTGTCGCTGTTTTCGATCTAGGGCTTGTGCTAGCCAAACAAATATTTGCACCACCCTATGGCTTCTTAGGCAGAACCTTGATTGAGATTTTTGGCTTGTTTTTAAATGTCTTAATCGCTTTAGAAATTTTGGAGAATCTTACAGCTTATTTAAGAAAGCACGTCATTCAAGTTGAGCTAGTCATTGTCACTTCTATCACTGCTGTTGCTCGGAAGATTATTATTTTGGACTTTGAAAAAACCTCAGGCACAGACTTGATTGGATTGGCGATCGCAATTTTTTCTCTGGCGATTAGTTACTTAATTATTCGGCGAACAAACGTTGAATAGCAAAGGCAATAGAATTTATTTATGATTGAGTGCGATCGCATCAAATTCTTAGCCAAAACTAGAGTTAATTCCTGCTCCTTATCTTGTACAAAATGCTAGAACAATCCAGGGAATTTGTATTTATTATGTTAAAACCAGCTGCATTAAGTAATTTAGCCTTAACTAAATTCATTAAAACAGAACTTTTAAAATATGGCGATATCAAATATCTTAAAGAATCTGTTGCAGTCAAAAAAGAAATAATATCAGAGCATTACAAAGATTCTCACTCGTCATTCTGGTATCCCCTTGTCATAAATTATTTATCTAATAAAGTTATCCAACATTTTATATTAGAATCTAATCCTGATAAATACGAGCTTAAAGGACATTTGTTTGCAGATTTTTTGAGAAGTCAAGTTATAGGTCCAGCCAACCTTTTCAAAACAAAAAAATATCATATTAGAAGATTGGCTTTAAATACTTCTTCAGATTTTCTAATAGATAACTTAATTCACTGTTCAGCTAATACTAAAGAAGCATTAAGTGAGATACGTATTTGGTATAAAAATGATTCGACTGTAATAGAAGAGTATGAAACAAAAGCTCAAGACAATGCAAACTACCTTAATTCAGTGTAGGACATTATGCCTACCTTAGAAGTGTGGGGCAGGTAGTAACCTGCAAGTTAGCTGCTCCAGTGGTTTGACAAATGGTTAGTTTTAATTCTTAAGTCCGCAAGTGCATTTTAAGAATGAATATTAGAAAATACTGTTGTTACCTTTCTGCTACTGTTATATCTATTTCTATCCTACTCTTACTAGGTTATTTCACTCCCAGAAAATGGAGTAATTATTCCCAAAAAAGTTGTAGTTTTAAAATATGTGTTTCTGATAATGGAATGCATTCTAATATTATAGTTCCGGTCAACAACAAAGTTTTTGATTGGCAGAAATATCTGTCTTTAAACGATAATAACCTGGAATATAGATACTTTAGTTTTGGTTGGGGAGAGCAGAATTATTACACAAATCCTCCAACCAAAGAACTCAAAATTCCTAAAGGTTTTCAAGCACTATTCTTCCCTAATCGCTCTGTAATAAGAGTGCAAAGGCATCAAATTCTTCCTCAAGTTGAACTAGAATGTGTTGGAGTCAGTCAGAGTGATTATTTAGAGTTAATAGAATTTATTAACTCTTCTTTTAAATTATCTGATCGAGGTGAAAAAATTCTAGTTGCTTACAACCCACACTCGACTGCCAGCTTCTATGAGGCAAAAGGTACTTACTCCATATTAAAAAATAGTAATTCCTGGACAGCAGAAGGACTCAGAACTGCTAATGTTAATACTCCGCTTTGGGCAGGATTATCGAGCGCCATCATGTTTCATTTAAAGGGGCATTGTTAAAACCCTAGCATCAATAAACCAATCATACTTACCCAAAACATAATAGATAAAAGAAGTCCCCACAAAACTCCCCGCATAGCATAGGGATAACAGTTGACCATATATTGACTGGTTTCAGGCTCACAGACCGTGTATTCAGTTATCTGTCGAGATAAAGTTTTATTGAGGCTAATTTCATTTGCTAGCATACTGTAACTCCAAGTCGCAATTAAGAAGGATGATTTACAAAAACTTAAAGAGCGCTGAATCAATTGGTTTCCTGGAGAGGTTCAAGGATTCAGCTATAACTTAAGCTTAAATAGTGAATGTGACTAATTTGTGAAATTTAGGTGCCTTTTAGGCTAATGCGATGCGAATTCTAGTAGTTGAAGATAATGAACGCATTGCACAAACCCTGGCGGATGTGCTGGAAGATCAGCACTATATAGTTGACATTGCCTTGGATGGAGAAGTCGGGTGGCAACAAGCAGAGGCTTTCAACTATGACTTGATCCTGCTGGATCTGATGCTACCCAAGCTGGATGGCATCACCTTATGCCAACGGTTGCGGAACTCTGGCTACGAGGGACCAATTCTGATGCTGACAGCACGGGATACCAATGCTGACAAGATTGTTGGTTTGGATAGTGGGGCTGATGACTATATGGTTAAACCTTTTGATGTCAATGAATTAGCAGCCCGTGTCCGAGCTTTGCTACGTCGAGGTACTCCAGGGCGAAAACCGCTCCTCAGTTGGGGAGAGTTGAAAATAGATCCCAGCACCTTGGCTGTCACCTATGCTGCTCAACCAGTTAATCTAACTTCTAAGGAATATCAACTGCTGGAGTTGTTTTTACGCAATCGCCAACGCATCTTCAGCCAAGCAGAGCTATTAGACCGTCTCTGGTCATTTGAGGAAACCCCTAATGAGGAGGTCGTCAGAGCGCATATTAAGCGCCTGCGCCACAAGCTGACGACGGTAGGAGCCTCAAAAGACTTGATCCAAACGTTACACGGCTTGGGTTACCGTCTGAAGGAGTAGTCATGAATTCCAAAGCGCTCAAATATCGTATGTTTGGCACTTATCTGGCTATCATGGCAGTGCTGTTAGGCTTGTTCTCGGTAGCTACCTATTGGCTGTTTGCCCGTAGTCTCTACGGGGATTTAAATAAACAACTTACAGCTCTAGCACAAACCGCAGCCTTGAGTCTGGGCAAGAAGGATCATCCTCAGGTTGATATAAATGAGCGTGCTTGGGAAGATTTAGAGATTCGTGGCGTGACGTTGCAGTGGTTCGATGCCAATGGAAAGCTCCTGGCAACACAGGGAAGAAATGGGTCATCATTACCGCCAGTAGTCTTTGGCTCAGTTCAGGAGAGAGGTCAGTCCCGCGAGTTGACCATCGCCGTCCATAACCCTTACGGGCAGACATTGGGAAGGCTGGAGGGCTATGTCCGAGTGAGCAAATCCATCAAGTCAGTGGATGAACTTTTGGAGAAGTGGCGCTGGCGATTGAGTATTGGGCTACTGGTAGAGCTGGGTCTATGTGGATTGGGAGGGTTCTGGCTCACGCGCCAAGCAGTCCGACCCGTAGAGCAAAGCCTTACGCAGGTCAAGCGGTTCACTGCCGATGCCTCTCATGAGTTAAGAAGCCCGCTGACGGTGATTAAAAGCAATATTGGTCTAGTCTTGAACCATCCAGAGCGAATTCATGTCTCAGATGCCAAAAGACTAGCGGCAATCAAGTGGGCTACTGATCAGATGACGAATTTGATTGAGGATTTGCTGTTTCTGGCCCGCTCTGACCAAACTCAACAGGTGCTCCATTCAGCAAAGGTTCCTCTTGACCTAGAGGTAACCTTAAAAAGCTTGGTGGAGTTTTTTGAACCCCAAGCCCAGGCAAAGGGAATCATCCTTAAATCGGAGTTGGGAAGGCTACACACGTTGGGAGACACCGTTCAGTTAAATCGGCTGTTCTCCAACCTAATTGAAAATGCAATTCAATATACTCCGAAGGGTGGACAAATCTGGGTGAGAACCCGTATTCAGGGCAGGCAGATCCAGGTCGAGGTTCAAGATACTGGGATTGGCATCGCTCCAGAAGATATCAACAAAGTTTTTGACCGCTTCTGGCACGCAGAGCAGGCGCGAGCCTATTATTCAGAAGGCTATGGCTTGGGTCTAGCCATTGCCAAAGCAATTGCTGTTCAGCATGAGGGTAAGATTTATGTAAAAAGTGAGCTGGGACAGGGAACTACTTTCACAGTCCACCTGCCCGTGTTGTTCTAAAACGGTCTATATTCCTACGCACGCTTGCACTCAGGTCAAGTGCTGACGAATCCACAGAGCCAGTAGGGGCAGTGCCAGTCGATAGCCTTGTTCAGAACCGTAAATTAAACCTTTTTGCTGTAGTCCAGTTAAAGCACCCTGGAGGCTGCCACCTCTAGAAAGACCATGTTTGTGGATATACTCTCGGCTTTGAGGCTTCTCAGTCGGGTCTAAAGCCAAACACTCTAATAGTTGTACTTGACTTGCTGGCAGCAACATCAGTAGAGATTCAAAGACAATTGACAAGTCTTTGAGCAGTTCTTGAATCGCCTGCTGTACCTGTTGAGCGCTGATTAACCCATCAGTTTGTCCTAGAGTTTTGAGACGGCGAATTAGTGCCATAGCATCACCAAAGTGTCCTTGTACAGCATCCAAGAACAGTTTCAGCGCTGGCGATCGCGAATCAAATGTTAGCCCTTCTGCATGCAAAACTTCTCTCGCCCAGACTGCTAAAACGTCATCAGCTAACGGAGCTAGATAAACAATTTCTAGCGGATAAGTCGTCTCATCTGAATGGGTAATTGTCTCAGCAATTGTTGCTATCAGGACGTAACTTACTTGATGCTGCTTAATCTTGCGCCTGAGTGTGGTTTCCCATAAGCCATTACGATCCCAAGAGCGAATGTCAATTAGTAGTGTCCCAGCGATCGCTGCTGGTATTATTGGCGCTGTAATTCTACAGGTACTTTTTAGTCAGTGGAGTTTCATCAATAACATTTTCTCCACAGCACCACTGAACTTAAGCCAATGGCTCATTTGTCTTAGGGCAGGTCTACCAATGATTGTGATGCCTGGGGCAAGGGCAAAGCCCTACGCAGCTTCAGTCAATCGTTTTGATCCTCCTAACTAGCAGTATAATCCTTCCAGAGCTACGTGCTTTAACAATAATTTTCTGGCGAACTTTAACTATAGATAAAATCTATTACTGTCATTGAAAATAATAGATTTTATCTATGCAAGTTTAGAAGTACGATTAGGTCAATAATAAAATAGAAAGAAATACTTATGGCTCCTTTGCTTATCCAGAGTATTTGGTTAATACCTTGCTATGCCTTGATTGGGGCGCTTTTAGCTCTGCCTTGGTCTCCGGCAGTAATTCGGCGTACAGGACCAAGACCATCTGGTTACGTAAACTTGCTGATGACATTGCTAGCTTTTCTGCATGGGGTGTTTGCTCTGCCCGGCACTTGGAATCAGCCAGCACAAGAGTTAATAATTCCTTGGCTTCAAGTAGCTAATTTAGACTTATCCATCCCTTTGCAAATATCTTCAGTCACAGTCGGAGCCACAGTTTTAGTAACTGGCTTAAATTTGCTAGCGCAGATTTATGCAGTGGGCTACCTAGAAATGGACTGGGGATGGGCGCGTTTCTATTCCCTCTTAGCACTGTTTGAAGCAGGGATGTGCGCCTTAGTCCTCTGCAACTCTTTGTTTTTCAGCTACATGATTCTGGAAGTCCTCACTCTGGGTACTTATCTCCTAGTAGGGCTATGGTTTAGCCAGCCTCTAGTGGTAACAGGTGCTAGAGATGCTTTTTTAACAAAGCGGGTAGGAGATTTACTGCTCCTGATGGGGGTACTGGCTCTGTACCCGATCGCCGGAACTTGGAATTTTACAGAGCTAGCAGAGTGGGCGACTACAGCTAATATAGACCCTAAATTAGCGGCTCTGGTGGGTTTAGCTTTGCTAGCTGGACCAATGGGCAAGTGTGCTCAGTTCCCTTTGCATCTATGGCTGGATGAAGCGATGGAAGGACCAGTCCCCAGCACGATCTTACGAAACTCTGTAGTAGTAGCAACTGGAGCTTGGGTACTGGTTAAGCTGGAACCAGTTTTAGCACTTTCGCCCCTGGTTATGTCAGTGACAATATACATCGGGGCTGTAACAGCGGTGGGTGGTAGTTTGATTGCGATCGCCCAAATTGATGCCAAACGCGCCTTGTCCTACTCTGTCAGTGCCTACATGGGATTGGTGTTTATCGCTGTAGGGAGTGGGCAAACCGATGCCGCTTTGTTATTGGTATTGACTCATGCTTTGGCGATCGCGCTGTTAGTCATGAGCAGTGGCGCAGTTATTTGGAACAACATCACCCAGGACTTAACTCAACTAGGTGGTTTGTGGTCGCGCCGCCCTGTATCCGGGTTAGCGTTTGTAGTTGGTGCGGCTGGATTGCTAGCTTTTCCTCCCCTGGGCAGCTTTTGGGCGTTGCTGAAGTTAGCAGATGCGCTCTCGTCTACCCAGCCTGTGCTAGTGGGAATTTTGTTAGTAGTCAACGCCATAACCGCGTTTAGTTTAACCAGAGAGTTCGCGCTAATTTTTGCTGGTAAACCGAAGCAAATGACCGTGCGATCGCCGGAAGTTCACTGGCCAATGGCATTACCAATGATGATCTTGCTCGGCTTCAACCTCCATGTGCCGCTAGTGTTACAAAGCTTGTCACTACTACCAGACTGGACAAACGTGAATCAAGAAGTTGCCCTATTGCTGATTTCGTCTACTATCTTTGGTTGCAGCATTGCCGGAGTAATTTATCTAGGTGGGATTGTGTCCAAACCCGTCCGCCTGCCCTCGAAAGCCCTGCAAGACTTTTTCGCCTATGACTTTTACACAGCCAAACTTTACCGTCTAACTGTTGTTTTTGGGGTTGGCTTAATTTCCCGCATCATCTCGCTTGTTGACCGCTACCTAGTGGATGGTCTAGTTAACCTTGTCGGCTTGGCTTCCATTTTTGGTGGAGAGAGCTTGAAATATAGCACTTCCGGACAATCCCAGTTTTATGCCTTCACTATCCTCTTAGGGGTAGGTTTATTGTCCATAATGTTGGGCTGGCCATTTTTGTCTCATCTATCGCTCGATACAGCTTTCTAGAGCTTTCAGTCAGGTCTGGAATTAACTCATTTTTAAACCATCACTAAAAAATATTTATGCTCAGTGCATTGATCTGGGTGCCTATTTTAGGTGCCGCTCTCATCGGGTTATGGCCTGCTGCAATACCTGCTAGTCGGTCGCGTTTAGGAGCCTTGGTTATTGCTAGCAGCCTGATTATATGGACAGTTGTGCTGTTGAGTCAGTTTGATATCAGCAATGCAGGGATGCAGTTTTCTGAAGCTCACCCCTGGATTGACACCCTTGGCTTGGACTACAGTCTCGGTGTTGATGGGCTGTCTTTGCCTTTACTGGCTTTAACTGCCCTGCTAACTTGGATAGCTATCTTCAGTAGTAATGAGGCTGTAGAGCGTCCCCGACTTTACTATTCTTTGATATTGCTCGTAAATGCTGGGGTTGTCGGTGGTTTCTTAGCTCAAAACTTGCTGCTGTTTGTCCTGTTCTATGAGTTGGAACTGATTCCCTTCTATCTGTTGATTGCCATCTGGGGGGGAACAAGTCGCCGTGGCTATGCAGCTATGAAATTTCTCATTTATACGGCAGTTTCGGGAATTTTAATTCTGGCAGCATTCTTAGGCTTAACCTGGCTTAGTGGTTCCTCGACCTTTAATTACAGCTCAATAATCACCGCCGGATTACCTTTAACTACGCAGTTGATTTTGCTAACAATGCTGCTAGTGGGTTTCGGCATCAAAATTCCCCTAGTTCCTTTACATACTTGGTTGCCAGATGCCTACGTTGAAGCTTCCCCACCTGTGGCGATTCTTTTGGGTGGCGTAATGGCAAAGTTAGGAACTTACGGCTTGGTGCGGTTTGGGTTAGGATTGTTCCCCGAAACATGGGCGCTTGTGGCTCCAGGCTTAGCAATTTTGGGAGCAATTAGTGCCGTGTATGGAGCACTGACAGCGATCGCCCAAAAAGATATTAAACGCATGGTTGCCTATAGTTCAATTGGTCACATGGGCTATGTACTGTTGGGAGCTGCCGCTGCCACCCAGGTTAGTCTTGTGGGAGCAGTCGCCCAGATGGTCGCCCACGGTTTAATCCTAGCAATCTTGTTTCATCTAGTGGGTGTGATCGAAACTAAAGTTGGCACCCGTGACTTAGATGTCCTTAATGGTTTGATGAGTCCCGTCCGAGGTTTGCCCTTAACAAGTGCTCTCCTAGTTTTAGGAGGAATGGCTAGTGCTGGTATCCCTGGTATGGCGGGCTTTATCGCCGAAATTTTAGTGCTTCAAGGCTCCTATGCCACTTTTCCCTTACCAACACTGATTTGCGTAGTTTGTACTGGTCTAACAGCAGTGTACTTCGTGATTCTGCTCAACCGTACTTGTTTTGGCAAGCTGGACAACGACACAGCATACTATCCCCAAGTCAAATTTTCTGAGCAAGTTCCAGCTTTAGTCTTAGCAGCTACCATTTTCTTCCTGGGAATCCAGCCTACTTGGCTAGTGCGTTGGAGTGAGACTACTACTAATGCAATGGTTGCGGCTGTGCAAGTCACTAGTGAGCGCCAATTAGCCAATGCGATTGCCCCAACCAGAAGCTATGAAGCCAAGATCCAGTTAAAAACCCCAATTCAGGAAGAATTTATCCTAAGCCCTTAATTTCCTTATCCTCCTTGAATCGTTGCTTGAGCAACTGAAATTATGACTATCGCAACTGAAACTAAAGCTATACCTCCTTCCAAGCATGAATTTGCCGAAGTTATTCACCGTTTGGAAGCAGGCGGGGCAATGCTACCCGACACTCCAGAAAATCTCATGCAGATCATTGGCATATACAAAGCTTATGCTGTGCCGATGGATTTCTACTGGCGCAATCTACTCTATATTGCCGAGCGTGTCTTTTTAGATCCGCTTCCTTTCTTCAAATACTTCATCCCAAAAGAGTATCTAGATCTGCATAATCACTACGCTGGAGACGATGCAGATTTGCGGATTTGGCGCGGGGAAGCCACTGCCCATCCGGAACTTCTGGAATTTATGGAGAAGGGTGAAACATTCAAAATGCCCAAGTTGTTGCACCACTGGTTGCATGACCGAGTTAACATGGAGTTTGCGGAAGAATGTATGCGTTCCATGCTCTGGCACGGCAGAGACATGGGCTGGGGCCTATTTGACTCCTATTTGGACAGTGAAGAGTACAAAGCAAACGCAGACAGAGCAATTAAGGCTTACTTCAAGTACAATCCAGTGATGATGGGGCTATATAAGGCTTTCCCAGACTTGTTTTTGGAACAGTGCCGCCAGATGTCTTACTACAGTAATCTGGGTCTGTTTTGGGAAATAATGGCTCCAGTTTTCTTTGAAATGTCTGACATCTATGACGAAGGAGGATTCAAAGGCGTTCCAGATGCAATGAATTTTCTGGTAAACGGGATCTTTGCGATCGCCGGTCGTCCCATCTACCACCACGTCTACATTCGGGGCGAATGCTACGAAATCATCCCGAAATCAAAAGGCTTCATGTGGCTGTACGAAGCTGCCTTACCTTATGTAGAAGCTGTTTTCTATCGCACGTCGCCGTTCCGGGGTACAAAGTCTTACAATGCCCAGGCGAAGCAAGTCCCTGACGATCAAAAAGACTTTCACTACGGAATTCTCTATGCTGATGTGTTCCCAGTGGGTACAGCTGGCATTCCGCCCACACTGCTAATGCAGGATATGTTGCACTTCCTGCCAACCTATCTTGTTGATTACTATCACCAACACTGCCGGGGCGAAGACGATATGCTGATCCAGTTGGGAATTACATTCCAACGCTCCATGTACTGTGTCACCTCAGCAGTAATTCAAGCATTGCGGACTGCTCTCCTTTATCCGCTAGATGACCCTAATCCAAAACATCTGCAAGCAAATCGGGCTTTCTTTGAAGCTCAACTTGATCGCTTCAAGCGTCCTGAAGCCCGTCTACAGAACATTCAGGGACAGGAGTATCGTTAGCAGGACTTATTAACTGCGTTCTAAAAAACACTTCTTAGATAAAGGAAGTAGGTCATGGAAAAGCCCGATGCGGCTTTTCCACGCGATTTTGTCAAGGACACTTGCTGAAACGCCCTGCGATTATGGGCGGACAATAATCTCTTCTAGCGTCCGGGTTTGGGTCTTGGAGTTATAGCCCACTAACTTGATAAAGTAGCCAGGATTTTCATTCAGGCACTCCTTGATTTGTGCCATTGCCCTGGCAGCATTTTCAGGAGGAGTCTTCCATTTCCAACTTTGCCATTTATTTTGGGCTTTTTCACGGGGATTTGCAATTTCAAGATTGAGACGACCTCCTTTGCGAATACCCTGCTCCAAGAGTTGCTCTATTTCATTAAAAGTCCCATTAGGTACGTTGGATTGAGGGTGACTTGAGCCACCATTATTGAAGGTAGTTGGTGCTTCTAGTAAACCAATCGTGCTGACTTTTAATGGCTGATAAGCAGGTGCAGATTCAGAGATTGTTGCCTCCATGCCTCCTTGCTGTTGGTTACCTGTTACATACTCTTGAGCTAGGCGCATATTTTGCACCCGTTGCTGCTCATGAACTATAAAATTGCCCAATTCGATTAGGTTAACTAGCCTAAAATCAGATTTGCGAAACCGGACTGTAAACTCTGGATTATTTACCAACTGGACGGATACTTTGTTGAGACCGACCTGTTTAATAAACTCGCGCACTTGCTCGTCGTAGACCCGTGAACGTAAAGCACCAAAAAAGTCAATTGACTGGCTGGGGAACGTATCAATAAGTTGCGAAATCTCTGTTTGGTCAAGACCGTCTTCCTCAAAGATGCCGCTAACAACACCAATTCGATCTTCCCGGCTCGGTTCCCAATAAAACTTTTCCATCCGACCATCTCGGATCAGGGGAGCGTACAGGGTAGAAAAGTCATTACCAGTGACAATAATGGGAACCCGATTAATTGGCTGCGTTTCATAGCTTCCAGGCAATTGCACATCTGTAGGGTTGTCGGCAATGTTCATCAGTGTGCCGTTGACCAGTTGAGTGTTGACCGTATACTGGGTGGACTTATCAACCCGACCTGCACCTGCATCAAGGTCATTAATCAGTAGAACGCACATCTTACCCCTGACTTTGATCAGTTCGGCAGCCTCTCGATAGCGAGTTCGCAGCAAACGGACTGGATCTCCGGCATCAGGGCTTTCCAGTTCCCCAGCAGACATTCGGACTGGCTCAATACCCATGAGTTTGAAAACTAACTCACATTGAAATGACTTTCCCTCACCTTTACGACCGTGAATTCCCAAAATCAGAGGTACTCGCAAACCAGGAAGATTGAGAAAGTTTTTGGTAATGTGAACTGCAAGTTTGTCTAAAAAGTTAGGGGAAATGTAGTAGCTCATAAATCTGTCAGATAGATTAATCTAAGTTGCAGCATTCTTTAGGGGATAAAAGATAGGGGAAGCTAGAATGGTCTGCCTCCCCCTCAATTCAGGTTTTCCAGCCCTTCTAAAACCGACTTGTACTCGGCTTATGAACAATGAAGCTGAGAATTTGACACTGTTTCACATTGTCGAAACCGACAACCCGAATAAAGCAGTTGGAGTACTCAGAACGGCAAGCCTGAATCTCACTTAGCACTTCCTGAGTACTTCTGGCACTAAATAGTGGTAGTTTCCACATTGACCAGTAGAATTCAGTCGGATCAGAAATTTCGTTGAACTCGATTGCAGCAATATAGCCCTTCTCCAAGATGTACTGGATCTGCCTAGAAATCTGGGCATCTGTCAGGGGAGGAAGGTAGGAGAGGGTTTCGTAACGACGTTCTTTGGGTAGAGTTTTCATTGTTTTCTTGAGTTATCTCTAATGTGAGTTAAGTAACAGCTTCACTGGATAGAAGTCGTTTAGCACTAGAAACTAATTCGAGTTGTCCAGGTTA
>JBGTCQ010000146.1:0-7023 GCA_041748755.1 Chroococcidiopsidaceae cyanobacterium
GTTGAATGTTTCAGGACGCACACCACATAATCGTTTAAAATCCTCTGGCTTCAAATGTTTGACTTGCTCGTAGATCATAGGGTTTCCTCCTTTAATCTACTTTTGCCATCTTTCTTTACCCTTTTGCAAGAACTCTATTGATTTGGGGTGGCGATCGCAACCAAGTGGCTTATGCTGCTTAGAATGGGCAGACGAACAGCTGCATTTACTAGATATAGACCGCAAAAATGCGATCGCAGATATCCTTACCTGGATTGATGACTGGATACAACCAGATGAGCCAGCCATCATTGCTGTAGACGCTCCGACAATCATCCCCAACGCTACCGGAACGCGGCTACCAGACAAACTCACCCACAAGTATTTTGGTCAGAGAGACTCCGCCGTTGCACAGCGGAGCTTCCTCTGACTTCGTAAATATCACGCTGGTTGCTATCCCGCCAATCTCAACCTTGCCTTTGCCCAACGGACTGTCGGGTTTGGCTTAGAATTAGAAACCCGTGGTTTTGCTCACGCAGCAATTATAGAACCTCAACAACTGGGAAGATATCAAATTGAGGTATTTCCCCATCCAGCGATCGTGCAGTTATTTGGTTTAGAGCGGATTCTTAAGTATAAAAAAGGCCGCCTCTTAGAGCGGCGAATAGAGCTAGAAAAACTCCGTAGCTTAATTGTTGAGAACTTACCTAGCTTCCAACCGAGCCTCAATTTATCGTCTTTTTCTACACCTTTAGCAAACTCATTTTTTGCAGAAATCCCCAGTACGGGTACTTCCCTCAAAGCATTTGAAGATCAGCTAGATAGCCTCATTTGTGCTTATGTAGGGGCGCACTGGTGGTACTGGGACATAGAGCGGAATTTAGTATTAGGCGATCGCACTGAGGGATACATTATCGTTCCCAATCCCGCGGGAGTTGTGAAGTGTTGAGTAACACATTAGAGAGATTATTTCAACTCAACACTCACGCATTCAAAACTACTATTGTGCCCAGAGAATTAATCTCGGTTCATAGGGACTAGATAAGTGTTCGTTTTTCGGTAACACGCGCAGAGACAAGCCCTGTAACCCAGAATTACCGTAAGTGATGTTACCTGTATAAACGCCACACTCCTGTTGATCTTGACCTTGGTAAGTCATCACGACTGGACTACCATCCATAATTTCTCCACTGGCATTGATGGAACCTTGATAAAGTTCCACCTGTACATCATCTGGGTTTAGAGTTGCCAAATCAAGCCTTGCTTTGACAGCAATCGTTTGGTTAACCTGAATATCAGCTGGCTCAGAAATATCAATATTTTCGATTTTGATGTTGAACCACTGATCGACCAGATTTTGTCTCCATTGGGCTAATTCCTTAGCTGAGGCATATTGGTTTGCAGTTAGAGTGTGGTAGCGATTACTTGCCGGAAAATAAGCCCGTAATGCATACTCCCTCACCATCCGCTCTGTATTAAAAAACGGACAATTCAACTGGATGGCATCCTTCATTTTTGTAATCCAGCGGCGAGGCAGCAGCTCAGCATCTCGTTCATAGAACAAAGGCACCACTTCCTGCTCAATCAAATCGTACAGAGCATTCGCCTCCACTTGGTCTTGGTACATGGGATCTTCATAACTTTCACCATGACCGATCGCCCATCCAGTGCGGACATAATCAGCCTCGTCCCACCAGCCATCCAGCACACTCAGATTCGGCAATCCATTCATAGCAGCCTTCATGCCGCTTGTGCCAGAAGCTTCTCGTGGGCGACGGGGCGTGTTTAGCCACACATCACAACCGGCAACAAGTAAGCGAGCAACGTGAATGTCGTAATTGGGAACAAACACAACTTGCTTCTCACATCCTTGTTCGCGGATGAAGCGATTGATATCTTGGATCAATTCCTTACCCGGAATGTCTTTCGGATGAGCTTTGCCAGCAATAACGAATTGCAGTCTGCGGTCTTTATTTCCACTCAAAATCTGCTTAATCCGGTCTAGATCCCGCATCCAAAGCGTTGCCCGCTTGTAGGTGGCAAAGCGACGCGCAAAACCGATAGTTAACACAGAAGGGTCTAGGACTTCTTGGGAGCGGGCAATTTCCGCACCGGAAGCACCGCGATCGCGCAGATGCTTTACCAGATGCTCCCGCACATACACAACCATATCTAAGCGGCAGCGCTCGTGATTGCGCCACAATTCTTCATCTGGTATCGTCTCCAGTCGCTCCCACAACGGGTTTTTTACTGGTGCCGACGACCAATTTGGTCCCAAGTAGCGATCGTACAATTCTTGAGTTGACTTGGCAACACAGCTACGAGCATGAACACCATTTGTAATTGCCGTAATTGGTACTTCATCTATGGGCAGATTACGCCACAGACTTTGAAACATCTCTCGCGACACCTCACCATGCAATTGAGCGACACCATTAGCAAACGTTGCCATTTTGAGCGCTAGAATTGCCATACTAAAAGGCGAGGTCAAATCCCCCGTATTCTCACGTCCCAGTCCCAAAAACTGATCCTTCGACAGACCAAAAATATCCGTGTAGTACCCCAGGTAATACAGAACTTTATCCGGGGGAAACAAATCAATTCCAGCTGGTACCGGCGTGTGAGTCGTGAAAATATTACTCGAAGCAACTACTTGTCTAGCGTCTGTATAATTCAGACCATCTGATTGAATTAATATCCGGATGCGCTCCAGCGCCAAAAACGCTGCATGCCCCTCATTCATGTGATATGCCGTCACCTTCAGTCCCAACGCCTTAAGCATCTGCACTCCACCAATGCCCAGCATGATTTCTTGGTGGATACGCATATCCATATCCCCACCGTACAATTGGTCTGTAATGTTTTGGTCATAAGCATTGTTGGGTTCAATGTTTGTGTCCATCATATACAGCGGCACCGTTCCCACTTGTACTCGCCAAACTCTGGCATAGACCGTCCGACCTGGATAGCTCACAGCAATCCGCAACTCAGAACCATCGGGATTACGCTCCAAGTGCAGAGGCATATTGTAAAAGTCGTTAATCAAGTAGCGTTCCTGCTGCCAGCCATCAGCGTTGAGATACTGGGCAAAGTAGCCTTGTTGGTAAAGTAAGCCCACTCCCACAAGCGGTAACCCCAGATCGCTAGCGGATTTGAGATGATCGCCTGCTAAAACGCCTAGACCTCCAGAGTAAATTGGCAAGCAATCTACAAGCCCGAATTCAGCAGAGAAATAGGCGTAGCATTCAGCTAAAGACTGAGGATTGATTGAGGATTGCTCTGATCCTTGATCCCGATTCTTGCGATACCATGTACGCTCTTGCAAATAGTCCTCTAACTGACGAGTTGCCCTATCCATTTGAGCTAGGAAGCCTTCGTCTTCCGCAGCTTCTTGTAGCCGCGCTTGACTAATCGTGCCTAGCATCAAGACTGGGTTGTGGTGGCTAGATTCCCACAGGTCAATATCTAAACGACGAAATAAGTCTTTTGTTTCAACATTCCAATCCCAGTGGAGGTTGTAGGCTAGCTGTCGCAATTTTTCGAGTCGCGGCGGCAAGGAAGGAGATACGTTAAATGTGCGAATTGGCTGCATTGATCGGCAAAACCTCTTAGTCTAGATATCGCTATTGTTTACCTACTTCTACCTTTAATTGGCAATTCTTAATACTGTTTTGTTTACAAAGTAATAGCAGGGAAACCTCTGACACTCTTCAGCGTCAGTGTAATTCTATTGCCTGGAGTACAGACCTATCCGTGTGTTGAGGGAAAAGTAACCAGAGAATCCTTGTCCAAAAATGGGGCTACATTTAGGTATTATAGGGAAGCTATCTGTAAAATCTGATAAGTACCCTTAGATTTCACGCGGTTGGAGATATATCTATATGCTGACGCTCAAAATCGTTGTCTATGTCGTTGTTGCCTTATTTGTTGGTCTGTTTCTCGTTGGATTTAATACAAACGATCCGGCTCGTAACCCCGGTAAGCGGGACCTCGAATAAGCAACGAGTGAATTCTGCCTCAGACCCGAAGATGGAAGACGCAATTTATATTGAGTCTTCTTTCTGCCAAAAAAAACGGCTTTCAGTGCGGTTAGCAGTCATACTCCAGGCTGCTCATTCGCTCAATTTTGCTGAAATATGACTTACCCAGTCACGCCGCCTGAACCGCCTCCGATTGTCCAGACTTTACCATCTGAGACTATATCAGTCTTAAAAGGTGTTGCTGCCCCTTCATCTACAACTCAGTCGGTCAATCCAAATACCCTCTCCTCGCCCACAGCCAAGAAATCCTTCGCGGCTGAGTCTTTTCAGTTAAGCGCGGCTATGAGTGCCGAACTTTTAGGATCACCTATTTCAGTCGGTTATCCCATTAAGCAGGTTGAAACAAATTCTCATCACAACACTCAAGAAGGCGATGCGATCGCACCGTCGCGTTCAATTCAGCCCTTAAAAGTTAGTCATGGAAATAATTCCAGCACTATTGCCAAACTAAAAAAACTTACCGTATTCTCTAATGGCAGCACTGTTGCCGATGTTGCACCGTCGCGTTCAATCCAGCCGTTGAGAGTTAGTGATGTTAGCAATTCCAGCACTGCCAAACTCAGAGAATTTACCGCTTCCGAGACGATTAGTGGGCAACAGCGATCGCAGAACTCGGCATTCCCAAGCAGTGGGGATGAGAGGGAGGAAAAACCTCTAATGGAACCTGCATCTTCTACTGTTGTAGATAACCAGCAGTTGGTAGCACAGGAATCACCACAACTACAAGAGGGTGATAGTACAGGCTTAAACGATGCCTCATCACCCACTCAACCTGTACCTACACCATCACAGCCTGGTACCACACCTCAATCACAAAGTCAACCATCTGGACAAAATTTACCCGCCAACACTCCTCCAGTAGGTAGAAGAATTATTGAATTGAATTCAGACCGCCAAGAGTACGACGAACAACGCCAAATTGTCACGGCTGATGGCAACGTGCTGTTGAGATTTGATGGAGGAGTGCTGGACGCTGATCGCCTGCAAGTAAATTTGCTGAATCTGATTGCAGTGGGTGAGGGAAATGTTGCTTTCACACGCGGGCAACAGGTACTGCGTGGTGAGCGGTTTACCTTTAACTTTTTCCAGAATAGTGGAGATTTCTTGAATGGCAGCGGTGAGATTTTTATCCCCACGGCTGGAACGGATTTTTCTGGTACTCTGCCCACGGATGTTACAGCTGGCGGATTACTAGCGCGACCGCCAAGCGCTCGGATTACAGCCAATCAACCTCTGCAACAAGTTACTAACGTTGGTAGCGTTCAACTTGCGGCGGGTAGTGGTCTGCCGCAACAAAGTGGTGAAGTTAGGCGAGTGCGCTTTCAAGCGGAACGGATTGATTTTTATCCTGAAGGCTGGACAGCAAATAATGTCCGCTTTACCAACGACCCATTTTCGCCCCCCGAACTGGAAGTAAGAGCAGATACAGTAACGCTGACGCGGGAGACACCCTATCGCGATCGGATTAAGACAACCAGACAGCGTTTGGTGTTCGATCAAGGGTTCTCCCTGCCTATTCCCCGAAATGAGACGGTAATTGATCGGCGTGAGCGTCAAACTAGCCCGGCAATTGCCACCTTCGGCTATGATGCCGAAGATCGCGGCGGTCTTTTTGTTGAGCGTGGCTTCAATCCTATTGATACAGCTCAGGTGCAAGTGAGCCTAACACCGCAGTTTTTCGTGCAACAGGCTCTGCTAGAAAACGGTGGGAACATTTTTGATCCATCGCTTTATGGTCTGAAGGGTAGGCTCAATGCTAATCTGGGACCACGAACTTCAGTTAGAGGGACTGCGGTTTTTGAAAGTTTGGATCTGGGCGAAATTGATAGTGATCTCCGCGCGAGTTTGCGGCTGCGTCAGACAATTGGCACTGGTTTACCCCATACATTGACACTGGAATCTAGCTACCGCGATCGCTTGTATAATGGCTCCCTTGGCTATCAAACCGTCCAGAGTAGTATCGGTGGTGTTTTAACTTCTCCGGTTATTCCTTTAGGTAAAACTGGCATCAACTTAAGCTATCAAGTAGGCGCTCAACGCATTAAAGCCAACACTGATCGCTCGGACTTATTAGAACAGATCCGAGAAAATAATCGCATCTCCTTAAACCGCTTCCAAGGCAGCGCTGCTCTTAGTCGTGGCTTTTTATTGTGGCAAGGGAAACCGTTACCTGCCACTGCTACTGAAGGATTGAGATACACACCAGCACCAGTGGTTCCCTTCCTGCAAGCGTTTGTTGGATTAAACGGTACTAGGACTTCTTATAGTAGTGGTGATAACCAAACATCCGTGACAGGTACTATTGGACTGCAAGGGCAAATTGGTCGTTTCTCCCGACCCTTTTTGGACTATACCGCCTTTAATATCAGTTACTCTGAGACCCTAATTAACGGTGTATCACCTTTTTTCTTTGATCGCTTTGTTGATACAAGAGTCCTTTCGGCAGGATTCACCCAACAAATCTACGGTCCGTTTCGGATTGGCTTTCAAACGGTTCTCAACTTAGATACGGGTGATCAAATTAGCACCGATTATATTTTGGAATATACTCGCCGTACCTACGGCATCACCCTACGTTACAACCCCGAGCTAGAATTAGGTTCTCTTAGCTTGCGGATTAGTGATTTTAACTGGGTTGGAGGTAGCGATCCATTCTCTGACTCTGAGGTTCGACCCGTCGTAGGCGGGGTGCGCCGAGAGAATGCCGAGTAAATAATAAGAATTCAAAACGGGTGTAGTCAAAACCAGTTGGTAGGGGGAGCTGACTAATCCAAGGTTATGTGGTTCACACGTGAGTAGGCGAACCTGTAACCCACACTTAATTCCTGCCGCTTAACTGAAAGTCATTTATTACCCAAAAAGCCCGTTCGTGGAATCCTGCACTAAACACTACCGCATTTTATGCCTGATTCTGAGTCGATGCTGCAACGTGTTCCTCTACTGCCAAATGAGTTAAAAAGGCTTCAATTTCAGCACTGCCCATCTCTTTGGGATGCCGTTTATC
>JBGTCQ010000147.1:0-7771 GCA_041748755.1 Chroococcidiopsidaceae cyanobacterium
AGCGTGGATATTCAAATTGGGCGGGGGAAGACGGCTCGCCGAGCCTACGGCATTGATGAAATTGCGCTAGTCCCTGGGACTAGGACACTTGATCCGAGTATGTCTGATGCTAGCTGGCGCATTGGCGGCATTGAGCGAGAAATCCCGATTATTGCTAGTGCAATGGATGGGGTTGTGGATGTCCGCATGGCTGTGCTTTTGTCTCAGTTAGGAGCATTAGGCGTACTCAATTTAGAAGGCATCCAAACTCGCTACGCCGATCCAAATCCAATTTTAGAACGCATCAGTTCTGTAGGAAAAAATGAGTTTGTCCGGCTGATGCAAGAACTTTATGCAGAACCAATTAAGCCAGAATTAATTGAGCAGCGGATTGATGAAATTAAGCAACAAGGTGGCATTGTCGCGGTAAGTGCTACCCCAGCTGGGGCAACCAAGTATAGTTCAATCGTGGCAAAAGCTAGCGCTGACTTATTTTTTGTCCAAGCCACAGTAGTTTCGACTGCTCACTTGTCTCCAAGTTCGGTAACGCCCCTTGATTTAGCTGAATTTTGTCGAGAGATGCCGATACCAGTAATTTTAGGCAATTGCGTTACTTATGAAGTGACGCTGAATTTGATGAAAGCTGGGGCAGCCGGAGTTTTGGTAGGAATTGGTCCAGGAGCAGCTTGTACGTCTCGTGGAGTACTAGGTGTGGGCGTACCACAGGCAAGTGCGATCGCTGACTGTGCTGCGGCTCGTGATGACTACCACCATGAAACTGGCAACTATGTTCCGGTTATTGCCGATGGCGGTTTAATCACTGGTGGCGACATCTGTAAGTGCATTGCCTGCGGTGCCGATGGTGTAATGATTGGTTCACCCTTTGCTAGAGCCGAAGAAGCACCAGGAAGTGGTTATCACTGGGGCATGGCAACGCCCAGCCCAGTTCTGCCCCGTGGCACTCGGATTCGTGTTGGTACAACGGGTACGTGTGAGCAAATTCTTCGGGGACCAGCGCAGCTCGATGATGGTACTCATAACCTACTAGGAGCGCTAAAAACAAGCATGGGTACTCTAGGAGCCAAGGATATTAAAGAGATGCAGCAAGTTGAAGTTGTGATTGCTCCTTCTTTATTAACTGAGGGTAAGGTTTATCAAAAAGCACAGCAGTTAGGAATGGGTAAGTAAATTTACTTAAACCGTTTAAACTCTAAAATTTTCGGGAATCCTTGAGTGATCACTGAAAAAACTCCAGCTGTCGCTTACAATATAAAAAGCGGAGACGCATGTTTCCGTTCACTCCTCACACCACATCCCGCCCGGACTATTGTTCGGGCGGTTCCTTATGCTGGGGTAAGCAACATCTACTTAAATAATTGCAGTCTCATTGCTACTTAAAATCTGTCTAAATATAGACGCTTGAAAGACAAGAACGCTGGTTTTCACTGTGATAGAATTTTCAGCAAAGTAAGCAAAAATATTAACTAAGGATTTTCAAGCAATGCCAGCCGCACAAGTCACCGACTCTACATTTCAGCAAGAAGTACTTGACAGTGAAGTTCCAGTTTTAGTTGACTTTTGGGCTCCCTGGTGCGGTCCCTGTCGGATGGTAGCTCCTGTAGTCGAGGAAATCGCACAGCAATACGACGGTCAAGTCAAGGTCGTTAAACTTAACACAGACGAGAATCCCAATGTTGCTAGCCAGTATGGTATCCGCAGCATTCCGACGCTGATGATTTTTAAGGGCGGACAACGGGTTGATATGGTTGTAGGTGCGGTACCCAAGACGACGTTATCTAACACTTTGGAAAAGTATCTTTAAAACTGAATAGGCTGAAAAGCACTTTTAAGCAGCTAATTGTTGGACTGGCTCAATTTGAATTTCAGCGAAAAAGCCAACTGAATTAATTTTGCTAAACTTTTTCCAGTTGGCATTCAATTTATAACAAGAGTACCTTGGTAATTATTACTGTAGGTGCTCTTTTAAGTTCGCTAAAATTGTCTAACGCTCGGAAGCTGCCAGGGTCACTTTACTCAAATCTCGTAGTTTGCGCTAGCTGTACGATTGTACAATGGTATTATTCACGTCATATCTTTGAAGGAAATATTAAATTTCTTTCAGGGGTCGAAACTTTTGTGCGGCTGCACTCATGACCTTATCGCCTCACTCTGATAATCTAGAATCTCTTAAAGCAGATATCGCTGACTTAATTGAGCAGCTACCAAATTTAAAACATGAAAAATTCATCCAGCAGGCAATGGCTACGATTGTACGTCTTGCTAGCAGTGAAATAGACCGCTTAGACTGGAAGATTCTATCTGCATCTTTGGCAGATATGGAGCAAGGTTTCCAGCTTTTTTATACTTATCAGCATGTTCGTAAAGTAACGATCTTTGGCTCGGCTCGCACCCCTCCAGAGAGTCCAGAATACCTCATGGCGGTCGATTTTGCTCGCCGTGTAACTAATCTGGGATTTATGGTAATGACTGGGGCTGGTGGTGGCATTATGCAGGCTGGTAACGAAGGGGCTGGCAGAGAAAAATCTTTTGGATTGAATATTCAACTGCCATTTGAGCAGGAGGCAAACCCATTTATTGTGGGCGACCCAAAACTGATTAACTTCAAGTATTTTTTCACACGCAAGCTGTTTCTCCTGCGAGAGAGTGATGCAGTGGCATTATTCCCTGGCGGCTTTGGCACGCAAGACGAAGCCTTTGAGTGCATGACCTTAAGCCAGACAGGTAAGTTTGGTCCAGTGCCTCTAGTTTTAATTGATCGCCCTGGTGGTGACTACTGGAAGGATTGGAGTGATTACATCTACAAGCATCTGGTGCAACAAGGTCTAATTAGTCAAGAAGACCCCAGTCTCTACACTGTTACGGACAATCTAGATGTGGCTTGCGATGCTATCACTCGTTTTTACCAGGTTTATCACTCCTGCCGCTACGTTAGGAACCAATTGGTGATTCGCCTCAAGAGTGATCTATCAGATGCTGATGTCGAGCAGTTGAATGCTAATTTTAGCGATATTGTGGTTAAGGGACGCATAGAGAAAAGTCCGGCTTTACCTCAAGAAGCCCAAGATGAAACAGCTGTTGGGCTACCCCGCCTTGTCCTCTACTTTAATCAACGAGATTTGGGGCGCTTGTACCAAATGATTGCCACAATCAATGATCTGGGAACTCCCTCACCAGCAGCAGCGCATCCAGAGCAGAAGTAGCAATTGTTCTCAATTTACAGCATCGTAAGAGTAGTTGAAGCGATGTCTCTAAGCTTAACCAACTACATACAACCCCAATTTCTACCTGACTTAGTTCAGATTTACAACTCCAAGAGTTAAACCCGATACAATTTTGTTTAAGGCGAGTTCAATTCAGAATTATGTACTCAGAACGTCCATCTACACCTGACGAGAATCCATCGGATTCTGAGCCGATCCCAATGTTGCAGCGTCGAATCCATCCAGACAGCCTGAAATTTATGGATATGGCCAAAGATATTCTCGATAATCCTGAAATTCGACAGGCAATCGAGGGTGAGCAGCAAAAACCAAAAAGCGGTAATCACAGCTAGCTGCTGACGCAATTGAATACCGAAATCGGGTCAATGCCCAACCACACTGCGACTGCCAAGGTACGCAGATAAATGTAGACGAGCTATTATATCTACGTTTATCTGCGGTCTCTTTGAATGTGTCGATGGTTAAAGTAGTGTTCCCAAGTTCAAATACACTTCAACCACTACTAATTACCCAATTGACCAAAGTGCGAACCCCGTAACCCGTAGCACCAGGGTTGTTATAACCGTTTTCTTTGTCTGTCCAAACGGGACCAGCAATATCGATGTGCGCCCAAGGTGTTTCCTTAACGAAATGCTTCAGGAAAAGTGCAGCGGTAATTGCTCCACCAGGACGCGGCCCAGTATTTTTCATGTCAGCAAGTGGGGATTTAAGCCCTTCAAAGTATCTTTCTTCCATGGGCATCCGCCAAATCTTCTCCCCAGCCATTTCACCCGCTTGAGTCAGCTGAGTAGCAACGGCATCATCGGTACTCCACAAACCAGCAATATCATCTCCCAAGGCAATAACGCAAGCGCCTGTAAGAGTAGCTAAATCAACGATCGCATCCACACCCAGTTTTTCCGCAAACACCAAGGCATCTGCCAGGGTTAAGCGACCTTCAGCGTCAGTGTTGTTAACTTCGATTGTTTTACCATTAGAAGCTTTAAGGATGTCACCAGGATGCATGGCGCGACCGCTGATCATGTTCTCCGTCACAGCGCTGATAAAGTGAACCTCGACATTCGGCTGCAACTGAGCGATTGCTTTTGCTGCTCCCAGTATTGCCGCTGCACCACCCATGTCCATCTTCATCCCTTCAATACCGCTGCCAGCGCCTTTGATATTAAGACCGCCAGAGTCAAAGGTTAAGCCTTTACCGATCAGCGCCAGCTTACGTCTCGGCGCACCTTCTGGCTTGTAAGTCAAATGAATAAATTTCGGAGGTAAGTCAGAGGCTTGGGCAACACCTAAAAAAGCACCCATACCTAGTTGTTCACACTCAACGCGATCTAAAATTTCTATTTGCAGACCGTGTTCAGACGCGATCGCGCTTGCAGTTTCTGCCATAGTAATTGGCGTTACTGCATTCGGTGGGGCGGCGACGAGTTCCCGTGCCAAAATCACCCCAGAGCAGATTTGATTAGCACGGGCGATTACTTGCTCTTGACTCCCCAATCCTAGTAAATCAACTTGTTCTACAGATGTTCCTGGATCTTCTGGTTCAGACTTAAAGCGATTGTCTTGGAACAAAGCCAGTTGAATACCTTCCGCGATCGCCCCAGTTGTTGCAGCTGCGTCATTATTCCACACTGGCAAGCTAATTCCCAGGGTTCTGCACTTCTCCTTTTTGGCTAACCTGCCAACAACAGCAGCAGCTCGTCGCCAGTTGTCTAATTTCAAGGGAGCTGTTCCTAGTCCCACCAGCATGACTTTACGAACGGGACTACCACCACCAACCCGCGTTACAGCGCTACTACCTTCTTTGCCCTTAAATTCCGTTTCGGCAATTAGTTCTTTTAACACACCAGCAAATTTTTCATTCAGCCGGCTCAAATCGCCCGTTAACTCCACAGCATCTTCAAATAAACCAATGGCAAGGCCTTCCCCAGTCCAGTCTAAAAGTGGCGTATCAGTCGCTCGAATTTCCATCCGTGTATTCTGCTTAAAGCTTCTTGTACCAGTATTGATCAAAATTTATAATTCCGTTTAGCAGGCAAATACTATAATTCGCGATCATATACACCAGCAGGCTCCGTTACTCTGCGATAATCGCCACCCTCCAGACCTCCTATGCACCCACGCGATTTCCGCAGTTTCAGACACTCGTTTTTAGCAATTAACAGCTCCTTATTGTAAGCTTGAGTCGCTTTCTAATTCCACATTAGCAGTGGTTGAAGCGTTAGCCTTTGGTTGAGTAGTCTCCTCCTTAAAGGGGACCCCAAACTCCTCCACCATCTGTGGTTGAACACTAGGAGCCTCAAGTTCGGCAGGCAAGTTTGCCAAAAAGGATTGCAGCTTCATCCGCTCAATGTAAGGCCAGCCACCCTCAGTCTCGATATCTTTTAGTAGCTTGTAGAGTGCTTGACGGTTATCTGGTAAAGAAGCTTGAAAAAGCCCATCGCGGAGTTCTCGATGTAGCTCTTCTAGACACCGTAGCAACGCCAGAAGAGCCAGACTATCCTCCTGACAACTTTGAGCCAAAGCGCGGATAGCAGTGGCAATGGCTTGTAGTTTGGTAGACAATTGTCCTGACTCAAAACCTATGCCCCTGTTCATATAAACTTCCTGGTATATACCCCTCCCTTACTTTTTGCACCATCCGTTGAGCGTTACTGCACCGTAACAAAACTAAAGACAACGATATCTTAAAAATAAACAAGTTAGCTCAATGGACTAAGTAGCAAGGTTAGGCTATTGCAGAAGGTTATTAAGGTGATCCCCAATAAAGTTCATTGGGTCGAGCTAATAAACCTGCCCAAAATTCCAGCTTTGGACATGATTTCTGTTGCAGGTCAGTTTAGATATAGAGATGTATACCCTTGTGGGTGCAGTAATTACAAATAAATTCCGATAAATTTGATTGACTTAAATTTACAGGAATTTTCTCTAATTTACAAAAATTTTCTTTTTACTTGGAGAGCAACCGCTGTTGCCTAGTCTAATTCTTTAATCCTTAACAGGTTCCATTTAAGCAACCCAAGCAACGTTTATTTGCTGCAATCTTCAAGGTAAAGGCGACATCGCCGTGTAAAATTCTGTATTGAGCTCTGGGTCAAACTATGCTGTAAAGCAGTAAGACTTGAGCTAAATCCCAGCGGTTCAATGGCTCTCTAAAGGGGGTTGCATAGGATATAGCCCAATTGCTCTTGGGGGTGCCGTTCGCCCAAGGTGTTGCCGTTCCGCCCAAGGTGTTGCCGAAGGCTAGGCTAGGAGAAGTCGCACCTATTGCGGTAGTCCGCGCCAAAGGCATTGTGTGTCCTAAAACTAAGTACGAGCATATTGAAGTGTGGTTGTGTATCCATAAAAGTGATTACATGCCCTTGTGCTATAGCTCTTAGTAACGAAAGCTGATATTCGCCCGATTTCCAATTGCCCTAGCAGGGATTGCAGGTTAGATACTAAATTAAGACAATGAGGTTGACCATGAGATATCGCGCTTTAATTGTTGCATTTTTGGCTTTGTGCCTGGGGGTACTAACTGCTTGTAGTGAGGGCCCGCAAGCTGAAGGTAGGGATATACTAACCTACGATCAGATCGTAGGCACTGGTCTTGCTAACAGATGTCCGGTAATGGCAGAAACAACTCGCGGTTCTATTTCGATTGATACTAGTCAGTCATATAGAGTGACTGGCATGTGCTTGGAGCCGACTACTTTCTTTGTGAAAGAAGAACCTGCCAACAAACGCCAAAAAGCAGAATTTATTGCTGGAAAATTGCTGACGCGAAACACCTCCACCATCGACCAGGTGCAAGGCAAACTGAAAGTAAACGATGATCTTAGCCTGACATTTGTTGAAGAAGATGGTTTGGACTTCCAAGCTATCACCGTTCAAATGCCCGGCGGTGAGCGAGTGCCTTTCCTGTTTACCGTTAAAGACTTAGTTGCTCAAAGCCAACCAGGCTTGAGCAGTATTAACACTTCGACTGACTTTGAGGGTGAGTTTAAAGTACCCTCTTATCGGGGATCTGCCTTCCTCGATCCAAAGGGTCGTGGCGTAACGGCTGGCTATGACACTGCGGTGGGTATTACCGCTGGAGGGGATACTGAAGAACTTGCCCGTGCTAACGTCAAGGAGGTTGAAAGTCTAAAGGGCAATATTTCTCTCCGAATTGCCAAAGTAGATAACAACACTGGTGAAATTGCCGGTACCTTCGAGAGTGAACAGCCTTCCGACACAGATTTGGGCGCTGGTGAAGCCAAGGAAGTCAAGATTCGTGGGCTATTCTATGGGCGAGTTGAACCAACACAGGCATAAATCTGTTGTTGGTTACTGGGTAGACTAGCTATTCATACAGGTCAAAAAAGGGGCATCTAACCCCTTTTTTTAGTACGTAGCGTGAGAAAACAAATTTCAAAGTAAAGCTTTCGGTCATTAGATCTCTTGCAAAAGGTTATTTAGCTAGACTGAGTTCATGATTGTACAACCCAGCAATCAGATTGAAACGTAAACCAAAACGTCTACGACGGTTGCGATAGCGCTCAGACAAAATTTTAAATATCTTCAAGCGA
>JBGTCQ010000148.1:0-14955 GCA_041748755.1 Chroococcidiopsidaceae cyanobacterium
CTACGAAGGGCAAACCGCCTGTAGGTAAAGTCACCATCCGGGCTTTTTATCAGGGCAACCAGACTGTGATCGCTGTTAGCGATGATGGAGCTGGGATTGATACTGATGTGGTGATGACCAAGGCAATTCAAAAGGGTCTGATCACCGTAGCTCAAGCCAGAGCAATGTCTCGCTTAGATACGTACAATCTGCTGTTCCATCCCGGTTTTAGTACGAAAGACCAAGCCGATGAGTATGCTGGTCGCGGCGTTGGCATGGATGTGGTCCAAACCAGCTTGAATGAAATTCGGGGGACAATTAGCACTGATTCTACCCTGGGCAAGGGAACGACGTTCACCATTCGTCTGCCACTCACCCTGAGTATTTGCAAAGCGCTTTGCTGCCTAAGCGATAAGGCTCAAATTGCCTTCCCGATGGATGGTGTGGAAGACATGATGGACATATCGCCAAATAACGTCATTCTTAATGAAGAAGGTCAATCCTGTATTTCCTGGCGTGATTCCTTGCTACCATTCCGACCCCTCAAAGAACTTCTGACGTGCAATCGCCAAATCGGTCGCGGCAACCTCTATGGCGGCAAGCGCGAAGACGACATGATTTCAATTGTGGTGTTACGCTCTGCTGGTACGTTCATCGTCGTTCAGGTTGACCAGGTGCTAGGTGAACAAGAAATTGTAATTAAGCAATTTGAAGGTCCAGCGCCAAAGCCTGTGGGAGTTGCGGGTGCTACGGTAATGGGGGACGGTCGGATTATGCCGATTGCTGACGTGCTGGAACTGATTGATCTCTCAACAGGACGACTCCAACGAAAAGGCGGTGCTGACTTGCTATGGACTTCTAGCGCTGCTCCCGTGCTGACAACACCTGATGTCAAGACTGAACCTATGGTTCTAATTGTAGACGACTCAATTACCGTCCGCGAACTCCTATCTCTGACTTTTAACAAGGCGGGATACCGAGTAGAACAAGCCCGTGATGGTCAGGAAGCTTGGGATAAACTCCGTGACGGTCTCCCCTGCGATCTCGTATTTTGTGACATCGAGATGCCTAGAATGGACGGGTTGGAGCTGCTATCACGGATGCAGAAAGATCCCAATCTCAGTCAGTTGCCAATTGCTATGCTAACCTCGCGCGGTGCAGATCGACACAGAAAAATGGCAATTCAACTGGGGGCAAGGGGCTACTTTACTAAACCATATGTGGAAGAATCACTGCTAGATGGTGCTCAACGGATGCTCAACGGTGAGGTACTAGTGGCGGCAAAGAGCATTGTTTAAGCTTAGTATGCTTGCTCGTCAAGCGATCGCATTATTCTAGAGGTAACATAATTCCACTACTCAAGCATAGATGGCGATTAATCAAGTTCGTTTACGTCAACTACACCGGACACTGGCACCAATCATGCTTTTGCCAGTCTTGCTAACCTTGGTTACAGGAATGCTGTATCAAATAGCTGATTTGGGCGGCGAAGGAGGGGACTTTAGGTGGTTACTGGAGTTGCATAAAGGACATTTTGGCAGTCTCAATCTAGAGGTAATTTACCCCTTCTTGAACGCCTTGGGTTTATTAACCCTGGTAATTACTGGAATTATCATGTGGTTTCAGTTGCGCCGCCGTAAAGCAGCCCGCTAGTTTTGACTAACTGAGCTTTACCAAAATGCTTTGACCTTGAACACGGACAGTGTAACGGGGCAAAGCTTTTTTAGCTGGACCTTTAAGCACACCACCAGTAGGACTGAACTTAGAATAATGGCAAGGACAAACAAACTGCTTTGCTTCTCCTTGCCAATTAACCTGACAACCTAGATGGGTACAAGCTGGGTTTAAAGCTACCAGAGTATTTTGCTGATTTGGATCACGAATCACGACCACTGGTGTCTGTTTGAACTTTGTCAGAAGTAGACCGTTACCTTGGTTTAGTTGGGTCAGATTGCCAACAGAGCGAAAACCTTCCACAGACTGAGCTTCAGCGGTACGAATACCAACTAGCCCAAGTAAAACCGTGGTTAGCCAGCCTAAGCCTGTCCAGCTTAAAAAAGCTCGGCGAGTCATCCGATTAGCTACTTTCAAGATTCGCTTATTGTTAATTTTCATTACTTAATCTTCACCTGTTTATAGAATTGCAAAAACTTAACAATGTAGCAGTTATCAATGTCTACAAATAATCTTAGATAATAAATTACTTGGCAAAAGATCGATGAGGCTTATATTCAGTGTAGTCAAGTAGGAATTTTTAAGCCAAAGTCTAGAAATCTCAGGCTTAAATGGTAGCAGTGCTAAATTGTACAGTGTTGCCCAGAAGCTAATCGTATGACAGATTCCAACAAGCTACTCGTTTACCCAAGCAGCAGTCAAGTTGACTTCTTTGATGACTACCACGATACAAAAGTTGCAGACCCTTACCGTTGGCTAGAAGAGCCAGACTCAGAGGAAACGAAGGCTTGGGTCGAGGCTCAGAATCAAGTTACATTTGATTACCTTAACGAAATTCCAGTCCGGCAACAGATTAAGCAGCGTCTAACTCAGTTATGGGATTATGAAAAATTTGGGATTCCGTTTAAAGAGGGAAACCGCTACTTTTATTTCAAAAATGACGGGCTCCAGAACCAGTCTGTACTTTATACTCTAACCTCCCTTGACGGCGAACCTAGAGTGCTACTCGACCCCAACAAGTTGTCCGAGGATGGCACAGTTGCCCTTTCAGGCTTGTCCATCAGTGAAGACGGTAAACTTATGGCGTATGGTCTTTCGACTGCTGGATCGGACTGGCAAGAGTGGAAAGTTCGGGATGTGGAAAAGTGCGAAGATTTACCAGATTATTTGAAGTGGATTAAGTTTTCTGGTGCGGCTTGGACTGACGATAATCAGGGATTTTTCTACAGCCGCTACGATGAACCGGAAGAGGCAACTAAATTAGAAGATGTTAATTATTTCCAAAAACTGTATTACCACAAGCTGGGTAAGCCACAGTCAGAAGATGTGCTGGTTTATCACCGCCCAGACCAGAAGGAATGGGGCTTTAATGGGGGTGTTACCGAGGATGGACGTTACCTAATTATCTCTGTTTGGCTGGGCACTGACCCGAAGAACTTGGTTTTCTATCAGGACTTGACAGACCCAGATGCCCAGGTAGTAGAACTAATTAGTGAATTTGAGGCTGATTTTAGCTTTATTGATCATGACGGTTCGATATTTTGGTTCCAAACTGACTTAGATGCTCCGCGCCGTCGTGTCATTGCGATCGACACCAGCAACCCATCCCGTGACCAATGGCGAGAGATTATTCCTCAAACAGTTGAAACTCTTGAAGGTGTTGGTCTACTTAACAACCAATTTGTTGCCTCCTACCTCAAAGATGCCCATACTCAAATTAAAATCTTTGACATAAATGGCTCCTTTAGCAGGGAAGTTGGGTTACCCGGAATTGGTTCGGCTGGTGGGTTTGGTGGTAAGCGTTACGATACAGAAACTTTTTATAACTTCACTAGCTTTACTACCCCAGCAACTATTTACCGCTATGACATGATAAGTGGTGAAAGTACAGTCTTTCGGCAGCCACAGGTTGATTTCAATCCAGATGATTACGAGACGAAGCAAATTTTCTACAGCAGCAAAGACGGCACTCAGGTGCCTATGTTTATCAGCTACAAAAAAGGAATTCAGCTAGACGGAAATAATCCTACCTGCCTCTACGGTTATGGAGGTTTTGGTGTTTCTTTAACACCTAGTTTCTCAGTTGACAAAGTTGTTTGGATGAAAATGGGCGGTGTTTATGCTGTACCCAATTTGCGTGGTGGTGGCGAATATGGTGAGGAATGGCATCAGGCTGGAACAAAGCTGAACAAGCAAAATGTCTTTGATGATTTCATTGCGGCAGCTGAGTGGTTGATTGCTAATAAGTACACTTCCCCAGCTAAACTCGCAATTTTTGGTGGTAGCAATGGAGGGCTGTTAGTAGGTGCTTGTATGACTCAGCGCCCTGATTTATTTGCGGCGGCGCTGCCCGCTGTGGGCGTGATGGATATGTTGCGGTTTCATAAGTTCACCATTGGCTGGGCTTGGACTTCAGATTACGGTTCAGCAGATAACTTGGAGGAGTTTAAGGCTCTTTATGCATATTCGCCACTGCACAACCTCAAACCTGGTACTTCCTATCCAGCAACAATGATTACTACAGCTGACCATGATGATCGGGTAGTGCCTGCGCATAGTTTTAAATTTGCAGCTGCACTGCAAGCTGCTCACACTGGTTCAGCACCAGTGCTAATTAGAATTGAAACGAATGCGGGACACGGCGCTGGGAAGCCAACGACTAAATTTATCGAAGAAATTGCTGATCGCTGGGCTTTCTTGGTAAGTACGCTCAATATTGATGTGTCTGTTGCCAATAGCTAGTTTTAGAAAACACTTACATATTGCACCTGGCTTTTACAAGTTACCAACAATAAAAACTTGGTTACTCTTGAAGGTCAGGTAGCTCTAAAACCAATGGTCGAATTTGAATGAAGCAACTATTAGACTTAGTTGTTAATTTAAGGCTGGCTGACTTTCTTTTATACCAAAGTGTGATTTTTGTATAGTTACTCAGCCGATTTCCGTTCACATAACAAAATAAACTGGTGGAGCTAATCTTAAACAACTCTAAGCTATTACAAGCGACTACAACTAACAGATTGATTGCCATCATTTGAAATTGAAACATCCACCCTAGATTTTTCAGGACAGGTCTCAATCGCATTAACTGTTTTAATTTGAACTGGTGCAGAAATAACGCAGCTTTCAAACTGCCCCTTTTCATCAAAAGATATGGAATGTCCCTGTAAGCAAGGAAAAGCAAAACTACCCATTTGTATATAAAGATTATTCTTAATGTCGCAACTTGCAACTGATCCATTCGGATAACTATTAACAGTACCATATTCGCAAGGTAATGATGCCTTAGCATGTGGAGAAAAACTTACGCTTATTGTAAATAAACCAAGCGATGATAAGACAGATACCAAGGATTTGAGTGAGGATTTCATGAACACAGCCTTTGATGTATTACGACACCTTTATGCTGACTTCTGTAATTACAGATTGGGTTTAGAGATGATGAATATTTGGATGAAGAATTGGCGAACACTTACTTATTTAGCTAAAGGGTTTGTATCAGCTTATCTAAGTAATTATCAGTATTGTGTGGCGATCGCATATTCCAACTGATTGCCCGAATCTTTGCACCAGTAAATACTATGAGCCTGGAAACTTAGACCTACCTAATTCCGCCTGCTACAAAGCAGAATACCGCCAAGATAAGCTGACAATAAAAGTTATCGAGGAAGAGAGAAGCTAATAGGTGGGGTTCTGATACGGATGCTTTTAACGTTGGCGCAGCGATCGCTTATCTAAAACATTTTTGATTGTGCCAGTTATCAATTTGTCTACTTTCTAGGGCTGTATAGTGGTGTAATTCTTTCACTTCAGCAACTGTTTTTTAGGACAGTGACTGAACTGCCTATTTGAAATAATTGAATGAGCAGCCTCGAACGTAGTCTTGGTTAGATAAACCAGCTTTGTTAGTCCACACGACTCATATCGAGTTGCACTGATAGGATAACCATGAGCATTAGAGCACAAGATAAGCCGACTCTTGACTTCCAATGTGACGTACAACAGCTTGTACCACTAACTTCAGCGACAATCCAGCGGGCAAGGGAAGGTCTTACTGCCGCTCGCGAACTTAGTGCCATGCACATTGTCTCCGAAGCACTTTTATCATCTGAGGCGATCGCTGAGGGGCGCTATGAACCTAAAATCAACGGTGAGCAACGTCGTTTTGTGCTGCGATCGCTTATCCACACTCTTTTCCGGGTAAGAGTCGAGTTCTCTGAGCGAATTCCTACTACAGCTGCACTACTTGCCCCTAACCATCTAAATCATATTGATCCATTTCTGCTGTTGTCTGAGTTGCCTGCGCGCCCTTACTACCACATTTTGGGCGATGCCCGCACACTTTATAACAAGTGGTGGAAGCGTCAACTCCTGTACCTGGCGAAAGGCGTTATTCCCTTGGAGCGCTTATGGAATGAAGAATTTGCAGTCATTAAGGGTGCAAAGCAAGGATTAAGCGAACTTGCGGACTTGGCAGCCGCTATTGAGCATGATGTTCCGAGTGGCGGTTCAATAGAGACACTGCGACGGCTAGACCGCATTGTTCAAGCCATGTTTGCTCGTGGGGACGGGATTTTGCTCTTTCCAGAGGGAGGTCTTGGTAAAGCTGAAGGTCAGCTGCGTTTGCCGCTCAAGCGTGGTGCTGTAATCTATGCTCTGCGTGTTGGAGTGCCGATTGTCCCAGTGGGGATTATTGGGACGCAAAATCTATATCTCAGAAAGGAATTGACTATCCGTTTTGGTCAACCGTTAATTTTTCCGCAATCAAACCGACCAAAGCCACACGAAGTACAAGCAGCGTTGGATGCTCTGGAAGCGGCTTTGATAGCTTTATTACCACAAGGCTATTGTGAACCAAATGAGGTAAAACTATTGAGTGACTTTCTGAATCGAATGTTTTGGTAATGTATGTGCGATCGCTGTTTGAGCATGTAGTCAAGCGTTTTGCGATTTTATTGGTACGTTTCAACTGCCCCTAGAGCTTTTAAGGTTATCCTTTGTGCTTCAGTCAACCCTTTGATATCAGTAATATTCATGCTCTCGTAGGGTCGAGGTACTCTCAAAGTTTTTAAGCACTTTCCTGTTTCAACATCCCACTCCTTAATTGTCTCATCAAAGCTGGCGCTGAAAATGCTCTGCACACTTCTGGAGATAACTGCCCTCGAACTGACTTCTTGTACCTGTTCATGCATCCAACACGGCTTAAATGCTAGCGAAGAGATCAGCCCTGTGTGTCCTTTCAAGACCTGGAGACATTGCCCAGTTTGGATATCCCACACGCGAATAGAGGAGTCAAAGCCACCGCTAAATAGTAGTTGACCATTTGGACTTAGGGCGATCGCACTTACTGCTCCATCATGCCCCTGCAAAGTTTGAATGCATTGCCCCGTACTAGTGTCCCATAGTTTGATGGAGGAGTCGAAACTGCTGCTGGCGAGAAACTCACCAATCGGACTAAAAGCTAGTGACCAAACGCTATTGGTATGTCCCTTTAAGGTAACAAGACACTTCCCTGTACTAACCTCCCAAATCTTGATAGTTTGATCGAAGCCACCAGTGGCAAGATGCTGACCATCGGGGCTGAAAGTGACAGCAACCACAGAAGCGGTGTGTTCTTGCAAAGTTGTTAGACATTTTCCTGTCCTTACATCCCAAAGCTTGACGGTTTGGTCATAGCTGGTACTGGCAAGATACTGACTATCGGGACTAAAAGCAACTGACCAGACCCAACTGGTGTGTCCTTGCAAGGTTTTGAGACACTTACCTGTTTTATAGTTCCACAACTTGATCATGCGATCGGCACTCCCAGTTGCCAGAACTACCTCGTCAGTGTCACTATTATTCTCTTGTTTGGTGGATGGAGCAAATGCGACTGACCAGACCCGATTCGTATGTCCTTGCAAAGTTTGGAGACATTCACCTTTGGAGAAGTTCCATAGCTTGATACTCTGGTCTTCATGGCCACTTGCCAAGATCTGGCAGTCAGGACTTAAAGCAATCGAGAAGACTGAATTAGTGTGTCCCTTCAGCGTCTTGTCGCACTGCCCAGTTTTGATATCCCATAACTTGGTAGCATGATCATCCCCACCACTGACAAGCTGATTATTATCAGGACTGAAGGCGACAGTCCAGACTCGATTTGTATGCCCTTGAAAAGTCTTAAGGCACTGCCCTGTTTTAATATCCCAAAGCTTGAGGGTTTGGTCAAAACTGCTGCTGGCAAGCCATTGACCATCTGGGCTAAATGTCACAGCAGTAACAACGTTGGTATGCCCCTGCATAGTTTTAAGAGACTGCCCCGTACTCACTTCCCACAGCCTGATTGAAAAGTCATAGCTACCACTAGCCAACCACTGCCCGTTGGGACTAAAAGCAACAGCCTTGACCCATTTTGAGTGTCCTTCCAGGGTTTGGAAACACTTGCCTATGGCAGCATCCCACAACTTGATGGTTAGATCTTCAGAACCACTAACTAGCACTTGTCCGTTTGGGCTAAATGCCAATGACCACACACGTTGGTCATGTCCCAAGAGGATACGCGATGCAGTCGAGTTTGTGGCATCGTTTGTGTCACCGATGTCCCAGAGTCGGATGGTGGTATCCTGACCGCTAGTTGCCAGGGTTCGACCGTCAGGACTCAACGCAATGGCATTAACAGAATAAGTGTGTCCTTTTAGTGTTCGGAAACATTGTCCTGTGTTGACATCCCATAGCTTTACTAGATAGTCATCCGCAACGCTTGCCAATGTCCGTCCGTCAGGAGTGAAGGCGATCGCCCAAACCCAGTGGAGATGACCTTGACAACTAACAAGCTGTTTGCCATCTTTGACTTGCCAAATTTTAATTTCACCTTTAGTGTCACTGGTTGCTAGTAGTTGACCATCTGGACTAAAAGCGACAGATGTAATTCCCCCGAAAGTTTCCGCGAATACACATCTGTCAATCTCAGTATGGGCGAAGTTAACTTGATGTAGGGTTGCGTTGGGTAGGTATGCTTGTCGGATTGTTAAGTGGGAAAAATTATAGCCTGTTAAGTCAAACTTAAGTTGGTGCAGCAAATTGATAACATTTCCAGCCCCGTATCCTGGTAATGTGGAGAATTCTTCTCGTAGTTTTAATAATATTTGCTTGAGTTTAAATTCAATGTCTTTAGTTCTAAAATTGGCAAGTAGTCTACTGACAATTGGCTCTAGAATGACGCGGATTTGACTAGCTCTGACATAATCTTTTGCCTGAGCTTTAATCGAGGCATATTTCATCAGTAGATGAATGTCTTCTTTGGAGATCGCTTCATAAACCTGTTCAATGAATTGCTCGGTCATGTACTCCATCACCACAGGTTGTTGGGTAAAGCCTGTTGTATTTTTTTCGCTTAGCGTATGTGTAGCCTTCTCGATAAGCGATCGCAGTCTTAAAGATTCCAACGCCTCTAGCAGTTTTGGTCTGGATATCAGCGGCACAATATCTGCCTGTAACTCTGAAGGCGAAACTGGCTCTCGATTAATTGCTAACCAAAACATCACTTGCTTTTCTAGCTCTGACAGGCGATTGAACTGCTGATCTAAAAGTCGGCAAATTCCATTAAAAACGGCAGTGCCTTGCTCTAAGAATTCGGAGATATTGCCATCAAATAAAACTTGAATAGAGGTAGAAATTATCTTTAGTGCTAATGGATTACCTTGATAGAGCTGAATTAGTTTATCTTTTTCATCCTCTAGTCCAGAGAGATCCTCTACTTTAAGTAGTTCCTGCGCTTCTGCTGGCTGTAAACCTGCTAGTTGGAAAGCTCGAACTGGTAGTGTGCTGCCTTCTTTTGAATCTAAACCTATGGGTTTCTCCCGACTGGTGATTACCAAGCAGCTTTGATGAGAGGTTTCTGCCACACGTCTTATTAGCTGCCCATAACCTTCATATCCTTCTCGATATCGCCCTGCATAATCGCCACTTTCTAGGATTGACTCAGCATTATCCAATACCAACAAACAGCGCGAGGAGCGTAAATACTCGATCAGCCGTGACACTTGAGCGTCAATATCCAGCAAATTAGTTTCCTGTTGGTTGGACAGGAATTTGAGCAGATTAGTTAGAGTTTCTTTAACAGGCGTGGCATTTCGTAGCGATCGCCAGATCACATATTCAAACTGTTCCTGAATCTGTTGAGCCAACTTTACAGCCAGAGCGGTTTTGCCTATACCACCCATGCCTAGTATTGTGATCAGTCGGCAATTATCCTGTACTATCCATTTACTCAGGGTTGTTAATTCATGCGATCGCCCGTAGAAAATTGAAGTATCCACCCCTTCCCCCCAGTCGTGGGATGGATGCAAAACTGCTGCTTGGGAAACTGAATGTACTGGAGCACGACTGGTAACCCCCGCCTCTCTGACTTGCCGGATATATTGCTTCAGTACCGCCTGGACATTTTGCTTAGTTACTTTTTCACCCAGGCTCTCTGAAAGCGTCTGCCACAGCTTAGAGCCTGTGTCTTTAATATAGCCGTAGTCGTAACCAGTCACTCTGGCAATCTCCATGTACGACTGCCCTTGCCAGGTGTGCTGAAAAACCAGCCGCTGAATTTTGTTCAATTGCCTGGGTGCTACAGCTGGCTCAATAATATCTAGCGCCTCTTCAATGGTCATGGACGTGAGTACAAAGAATGAATGGACTCTGGATTAAGTACACCCATTATCCCACAATGCATTCGACGATCCTTCATGTTCTATGTGACCTTTTGCTGACTTTTTGCTGACCTTGTACAGACCTATAACTTTAATACTTCGCAGTAGAGTATTTAGTAATTAAATTTAGTGCAGAAATTTGCCCAATGATTAAGCACAGATAAAGCACTTACCCAAATCCTTAATCAAACACCGAAAGGTGTCGAGTGCGATAAGTTTTTTATCTAGTTGAGCCATAGCAGTTATGAGCGACGATGCTTGTTTGTTCGCTATATTTGTCTGGCCATTTTTTTGAATTTGGAGGAGAGAGTTATGGCTTTAAATTGTGATGTGATCGCACTCAAATTATCGGGGTTTGGAATGAAAAACTGTTAGGCAAGAAAGTATTTTCAGTATCTAGAACTATACGTTTGCCATCTTCAATACATTTTAGTTTCAATAGGATTTAATTCACATGATAACCGTAGAAAAAGCTCAAGGTACTTTATCTCAACTCAACGAGATTCTAAGTCAGTTCAAAATTCCCACTATTTTCAATACTGAATTTGGTAAACTACAAGAGAGTATCAATCAATCAAAAACAAAAATAGAAGGTGCTATCACACAAAAGGAAATTTTTGACAGAGTAGATGAAGTTTTTGATAGTCAACTAGGTGAAAAGAATTGGGTTGTCAATGGTGAACTGAATTTGGAGGATTTTTCTCTAAAAACAAATTTTGGCAAAGGTTTACCACAACTTACAGCTACCATTGATTCCAATATCTCCTTAGATACTCCAAATTCCAGTCTTGATTTTAACATTGGACTGGATACAGGCTCTTTTGTGCAGGATTTCACTAAGCCAATTTTCGGCGAAATTAACAAGGTTATTAAACCATTAGAATCAATTAATCGTGTACTTACTACTAACATCCCCGGTTTAGATCAAATTGGTATCAAAATTAATCTATTAGGTCTTGCGAAAACATATAACAGTGGTGGAGGACGCGGTTTAGAGACGTTCTTCGAGACTATTGGTAAAGTTTCATCGCTTGTTAAAGTAGCAAATGACCTGTCTCCTAATGGAACTACCGTTCCATTAGGAGAGTTCACGCTAAATACAAATGGTATTAGCAACTCATTACCCCAGACAGATATTGTAGGTAAATTAGACTCAGGACTTAAAAGTTTTTTAGAGACAGCGAAAGGACTTCCTAGCGGTGGACTAGCATTTCCGATTTTAGAAACACCTAAAACTGCTTTTGACCTACTTTTAGGCAAAGATGCCGATTTAATCAAATTCAATATTACTGGTGTTCCAGATGTTAAATTTACATATAACCAATTATACGGTGTCATTCCGATTCCTCCTTCACCGATACCCTTAACTGTAACGTTTTCTGGTGGTGCTACTTTATCGGCTCCTGGGCTAAATTTTGGTTTTGATACTTTTGGATTAAAACAGAACAATAATCCACTTCAAGGATTATTCATTGATAGTACAGAAGCGATTTTTAAACTTAGTGCTGATTTAAACGCCAAGCTTTTGGCAGAAGCTGGTCTTGTAGCAGCAGGAGGAAAAGTTGGAATTGTGGGGAATGTTAATTTCTTCTTGCCAGGAAGACCAGAAAAATTTCGGATCTCTGAAATTACTAATTTATCTGGCTTTGATATTTTTGATATCGAGGGTGGAAATGTTAAACTTCAGGGTTCTTTAGAAGCCAGAATCGGTTTTCCCTCCCCTCTGCCTAGCAAAGATTTTAATGTAAAGCTTTTCGAAACTACGTTATTTAATTTTGGCGGTGGCAGTGGTTCATCTGAAGAGTTTAAACCAAATCTTGCAAGCTACGACTCTGCAACCCGTAATTTACGCCTTAATGTAGGTTCAGAACAAGACCGTAGTAAACGTAATGTAAAACCAGAAGAAATTAACGAAGAGTTTCGGATTTTTGCTGATGGAAGTAATCTAAAAGTGGCAGCATTTGGTCAGCAAGAATCTTTCGGTAATGTCGGCAAAATTATTGCCTTCACCGATATAGGCAAAGATATCATCATCATTGATGGTAATGTCGCTTCCGAACTACACGGTGCTTCAGGAGATGATGTTTTTGTTGGAGGTTCTAATACCGATGAATTTTACGGAGGAACTGACAATGATCAATTAAGTGGTAATGAAGGTAATGACTTCCTCCACGGTAATCAGGGCGAAGATGTACTCTTTGGTGGAGATGGCGTTGATAAACTATGGGGTGACGAAAATGACGATATCCTAAATGGTGGTCTCCAGAGCGATTTTCTATATGGTGGTTTCGGTAATGATTTTCTCATTGGCGGTGATAGTTTCATAAACGAGAAAGGAAATAAATTTGTAGATGGAAATGACACCCTAGATGGGGGTTCTGGAGATGACTTCCTCTATGGTGATGCTGGCGATGACGAGCTAGCGGGTGGTGTTGGCATCGATCAACTTTATGGGGGTATAGGCAATGATTCCCTCAATGGCGGTGAGGGTAATGACAAGCTCTTTGGTGAAGACGGCGATGACCTCCTCAAAGGTGATGCTGGTAATGATGAGTTAGCAGGTGGTACTGGCATCGATCAACTTAATGGAGGTTTGGGCAATGATTCCCTCAATGGTGGCGATGGGAATGACAAACTTTCCGGTGAAGACGGTGATGACTTTCTGTTGGGCGAGGCTGGCGATGACGAGCTAGCTGGTGGTAATGGTAATGATTCTCTCAATGGTGGTGAGGGGAATGATCAACTCTTTGGTGAAGGCGGCGATGACACTCTCTTGGGCGAGGCTGGCGACGACGAGCTAGCGGGTGGTAATGGTGCTGATACTTTATACGGCGGTACAGGTAATGATTCCCTCAATAGCGGCGAGGGGAATGACAAACTCTCCGGTGAAGACGATGATGACATTCTCAAAGGTGATGCTGGCGATGACGAGCTAGCGGGTGGTGCTGGTGCTGACACTCTATACGGCGGCGCTGATGCTGACACCCTGTCTGGTGATACTGGCAATGACCTACTGCTGGGAGAAGCAGGAAATGACTTAATTGACGGTGGTACTGAAGTCGATACTGTTAGCTATGACAACTCTCCCAATGGTGTGGTCGTCAATATTGATGAAGTACAGAACTACGAAAATTCCGGCGGCTCTTTCCACACAACCATAGTTTCTACCAGCCTCATTCCTACCGACACAGAACCAAACTTTACTATCAATGCAGGCACAGCTACAGATGGTTTTGGCACTACAGATACCCTACAAAATCTAGAAAATATTATCGGTTCTGGGTTTAATGATGTTCTGATTGGCAACAGCCTAGATAATCGCATCTTAGGCTTAGCTGGGAACGATCTGTTAGTTGGCAATGCTGGGAATGACTACTTTGACGGAGGCGATGGCATTGACACCATTAGTTATCGCCGCGACCCTGGATCAGTCAAAGTCAACTTAGAGCAAAATCAAGCTACTGACGGCTTTGGCACTGGTGGCTCCAACGATGATGGCAGCTACAATTATGCTGGCAATGACCAAATCTTTAATGTTGAAAATGTTGTCGGCTCTGCCTTCAATGATGAAATCATTGGCGATGCCCAAGCTAATATCATTCATGCTGGAGATGGCGATGACGTTGTTCAGGTTAGAGACGGCAACGACATCATTTTTGGTGAAGTAGGCAAAGACACTCTCTTTGGCGAAATCGGTGACGATTTCTTGGTTGGGGGTACGGATGCCGATAGTCTCAATGGCGGAGAAGGCAACGACACGGCTTCTTATTTCACCTCTGCGACACCTGTAGCCGTCAGTCTGACAACGGGTACAGGCTGGGCTGGAGATGCCAAAGACGATCGCCTCGAAGCCATTGAAAACCTAGAAGGTTCAGAATTCGAGGATTTGCTCATTGGCGACGGATTGAACAATATACTTAGTGGATTGGGTGGCAGTGACCTGATCTACGGTGAAGCTGGCGATGACTTGCTTGATGGCGGGACAGGAAGCGATCGCCTGTACGGTGGAGATGGCAACGATAAGTTATCTGGTCAAGCCGATGAAGACCTCCTTAAAGGTGAAGCTGGCGATGATCTGCTGTTTGGCAACGATGGTAACGACCAACTTTACGGTCAAGACGGCAATGACACCCTGAATGGTGATGCTGGCAATGACTACCTCGAAGGTGGATTTGGCAATGACCAACTATTAGGTGCTGATGGCAACGACCAAATCTCTGGTCAAGAAGGCGAAGACATCCTGAATGGGGACATAGGCGATGATCTCCTCGATGGTGGCGACGGTAATGACCAACTCAATGGCGACGACGGGGATGACCAACTTTATGGTCAACTTGGTACTGATTCCTTGAATGGGGGAACTGGTAATGACCTCCTTGATGGCGGCGACGATAATGACCAACTCAATGGCGACGACGGCAATGATCGCCTCTATGGTCAAATGGGTGAAGACATCCTGAATGGAGGAACTGGTAATGACCTCCTTGATGGGGGTGATAATAATGACCAACTTTTAGGTGAGGAAGGCAACGATCAACTTTACGGTCAGGCAGGGGATGACAGCCTCCAAGGTGGAACAGGAAATGACGCTCTCTATGGAGGCACTGAAACCGACACCCTTTTA
>JBGTCQ010000149.1:0-39494 GCA_041748755.1 Chroococcidiopsidaceae cyanobacterium
TTAAGCGTTTAGCACGCAAGACAATCTGCTTTTCTAAATCCATTGAGATGCATGACCTTGTGATTGGCTTGTTTATTAATCGCTATGAGTTTGAACGAGCGATTTAACAAATGCTTACCCACATATTCGAGCCATTACCAAGAAACACCATTAATTGAAGATCTACTAGTTGTTGAAACAGCAGGGGTAGGAAGCAGGGGAGGATCGGGGTCCCCTTTGGGGATGGAGGGGAGAGGGGAGTAGTAGGAATTAACTCAAATAGTGTTGTTGCTCCTATAGAGCAATTAAAAAACTTAGGAATAATAGACCCAGTAAAAGCAGCAAAGTTTGGTTGCGTCTTACCCAGCTTGTCACAGTTAAGAAAAAGTTACTATTGGGGTCACGGTACTGATTGGCACCCAACTTACTTTGAGAAATATCCTGATAGAGGGTACATTCCCGAGCTAAGGGACGTTGAGGAAGAGTACAGGTATCATCCGCGTCATAAGTACAGCTTTCGCATAAAGACGCTGACCCAGTTGCACGGTGTAAGGGAATGCCTGGATGACCGTAAGCTTTTAAAGGTGTACGGCAATAAGGACAGGTAACTGCTTGAGTATCAATAGATTGATGACAACGAGGACAATTTGCCATTGGTAGGTTAGCTCTTGCGCTCTTGCGAGGTGAGTTATTTGTAACTTAAGATTCGGGATTCTAGATGGACTAAGGTTGAGGAAAATTCTTAACTTGATACTCAGATGACTCAACAATCTGATAATTGTTACTCAACTGCTGGGCAAACTGTTGTTCAATTGCATTTATTAGTTCAAGAGGTATAGATTTCCACTGTTCACGGCTAGCCCAACGAATTATTAGGATAACTTCCGTCGGTTCGTTAGAGTTAAGCCAAACTTCTTTACCAAGAAATCCAGGGCAGCTAGCAAGTGCCTGTGTCCAAATTTCTGCATCTTTCTGAAGATATTGTTTCTGTAGTTCTGGCGCGACTTTAACCTTGAGCAACTCGATGATCACCGTAGTCATTCTCTATCTCTCGGAAGCCGTAGGCACACCTTCAAATCTGCCACAATAGAACTGTAAGTTTAAAGGGTTCACACTTCAAGCATAGCTTGATCAAACTAGAGGTCAGTGGGAGCCACTAAGAGTGCGTATCCCTCCATTTGCGAAAGGCTGGCGCTGATCCCCGATTTTTAACCACTTTTATTAAATAACAAAGAAGGCAGGATGGACAGCAATAACTGGATTAAACAGCTAATGATGCTCGGTGTTGGCACGACATCTTTGGTAGCAGAAAAACTCCGGGAAGTCAGCGATGAATTGGTTAAGGATGGCAAGCTTAATCCAGAGCAAGCCAAGGTATTTATTGATGACATGATGCAGCAGTTAAAGTCAGAGCAAGGTAATTTGGAAGTCCAGATGGAGCGACAAGTACGAAATATGATGCAGGAACTGGGAGTGCCTCGCCAGTCGGAGATGGACGAACTGCGTGGTCGCATTGACCGCTTGGAGCGCCAAGTTCGTGACTTGGAAAATAAGCTTTGGCGTTAAGTATCAATCCATTTTACGAGTGTGATTAATTGCGCTTCAATGGTAAATTGAGATGTACTGATGGAGGACTTATTTTGAGGGAAATTTTAATCAGCATGGGAGTTATGCTGGTATGCGTTTTGGTTTTAGTGTTCTCTCAATTTAGCGGTCAACAAAATTCTGCGATCGCAGATGAACTGACAAAGGCTACGCAGTCAGAGGTTCCCGATGGAAGAACGCTGACTCAAAACCAACCTGCGCTTATTACGGTAACTGAAAATAATTTGATTGCAAGCAAAGATACTATGTCTGAGTCATCTCCATTTAAAGGCAGATCTACTGAGGTTATTACTACAGATTCGGGATTGAAGTATAAGGAGTTACAAGAAGGAACCGGGGCAACTCCGCAGAAGGGTCAAACAGTTGTGGTTCACTACACGGGTACTTTAGAAGATGGGACTAAATTTGATAGTTCACGCGATCGCAATCAACCTTTTTCATTCAAATTAGGCGCTGGAGAAGTAATTAAAGGCTGGGACGAAGGACTTAGCACGATGAAAGTCGGTGAACGTCGGCAGTTAATTATTCCGCCAGAGTTAGGTTATGGCGCTCGTGGTGCTGGTGGCATAATTCCACCAAATGCAATTCTAATTTTTGATGTTGAATTGCTGAGAATTAGCTAATAACAATGAAGGGGCTAGGGGCTGGGGACTAGGGACTAGGGGTTAGAGGAATAAACGCTCAACTTGCGCCCCGTAGGTGGTTTCACTCTTAAGTGTTTTTAAACATGGAATAAAGTTAAAAGATTTATGCCTTATGAGTGCATAGCACGTCCGATATAAGGCATCAATATTAAATCCCCTAATTTTAATTATGGGATTCTCTACCCTAGCCCCTAGCCCCTAGCCCCTCTTAATAAGTTTGTGATTTAGCTAAATTAACAAACTTTGTCAAATTTGGATCGAATAGTAGTTTAACAGTCCCAGTTGGGCCATTGCGATGTTTTGCTATGATCACTTCGGCAATATTTCGATCTGGAGAATCTGGATTATAATAGCTATCTCTATAAAGCATAACTACTAAATCTGCGTCTTGCTCAATACTTCCGCTTTCACGTAAATCAGACAACATCGGGCGTTTGTTGGTGCGAGCTTCAACTCCTCGACTCAGTTGAGATAAAGCAATAATTGGGACATTAAGTTCGCGGGCTAAACCTTTAAGACTTCGCGTAATTTTTGACAACTCTTGCACCCGATTATCGCCACTACCTTCCATCAGTTGCAAATAATCAATCAGAATCAAGCCCAGTTGTCCACCTTGTTCTGCCTGAAGCCGACGAGCCTGCGATCGCATCTCTGTAACTGTAATATTCGCGGTATCGTCAATAAAAACTGGCATTTCCGAGAGCATACCAATAGCACGACTTAACAGTTCCCACTCATTTTGACTAACTCGCCCTGCCCGTAAACGATTACTCTCAATTCCAGCTTCACTAGCTAACAACCGCTGCACCAACTGCTCCTTTGACATTTCTAAACTGAAAATAGCAACCGGAAGCTTGTGAATAGCAGCAACATTGTAAGCTAGGTTTAAGGCAAAGCTAGTTTTTCCCATTGATGGGCGACCAGCGACGATCAGCAAATCAGAACGCTGAAAACCGCCAGTCATAGCATCCAAATCATAAAAGTTACAGGAAAGCCCAGGGAGGGCAAGGCCCTGATGACGATTCTCAATATCTTGAAAAGTATGAATCAGCGTGTCAGAAACGGAAATTAGACCTTGCTGGGGACGCTCTTGAGTGATACTGAAAACCTTTTGCTCTGCTTGATCGAGGACAACTGGCAACTCAGTTTCTGTCTCGTAACCTAATTGAACAATTTCGTTACCAGATTTAATTAACTGGCGACGTAGGTACTTATCCATTACTAACGTCGCTAATGCATCAATATTCACCGCTGATACAGTGCGATCTACTAACTGTGTCAACTTGCTTTTACCACCAATATGTGTTAGAAGATCGTGGTCAGAAAGCCAAGCAGTAACACTCAGCAAATCTGTAGGCTTACCTTGGCTGTGAAGTTTTTGCGTCGCTTGGTAAATAACTTTATGAGCGCTGATGTAAAAAGCTTCTGGCGTGAGGCGATCGCTAACTCGGCTAATCGCTTCTGGATCTAGCAGAATACCTCCCAAAATCGCTTCTTCTACCTCGATGTTTTGTGGAGGAAGGCGATCGCCGCCACTGTTTTGAAAACTAAGTTGTTGCATACAGCAATTTGGGAATAGTTTTGAGTTTTGGATTTTGAATTGAAGAATGAAATAAGAGTAATTAGTTGCTCACTTCATTTAACTCAAAACTTTATTACTGTAGAACTCATAACTATTTCTCGCCCCTTTTAAAGTCTATTCAGGTACTACTTGAATTTCTACTACTGCTGTAACTTCAGGATGTAGCTTGATCTCAGCTTTATAAGTACCAGTCTGACTGATATCAGGTAAAGTAATTCCTCGCCGATCTACTTCTTGATTAATCGCTTGCTGAATCAGGGCTGCAACTTCGCGATCAGTAACAGTACCAAAAATAGCATCTTCTTCACCAACCTGCTTAGCGATCGTGAAGCCCCCAATATTTTCCAAAGTAGTCTTGAGTTCTTGGGCTTGTTGCTTCAGTTCCAATTGGCGCTGTCGCTCTTTTTCTCTACGGCGTTCCACTTGCTTAAGAATACCCGGAGTTGCACGAATCGCCAACTTCTGGGGAATTAGGTAATTACGAGCATAGCCAGGAGCGACTTCAACCAGATCGCCAGATATTCCTAGCTTACTAACATCTTGATTCAAAACTAATTGCACACGTTTCGCCATTGTCTTTCCTATAGAATCTTAATTGCCTGTGTTTATGGAAGAATTTGGTAGCTAATCCTTAGAACCATTTCTCCAAACCTTCTAATTTAGTCTACCAAGGGGTGGAGATAAGGCATGACTTATAATGCTAACAAAATAATTGCCAACGATACCTTTATCTATGTAACCATTTTTAACTAAACCGAGACTTGGACAATGCTCTCTCAGCGCTGCAATTTCTAAAACCGATCTTTCATTTCCCGCAAACGGGCAAAGGTTTGTACTGGCTCGTGACTGTTCACGGCTGATTGTATGGTAGGCTTGCTCCAGCGCAAAAATGGGTTTGTCCGCTTTTCTAAGCCCAGCATTGACGGTACAGTTGCCTCTGAACGGCTACGAGCAGTCTTAACTTCAGTAAATCGGGACTTTAAATCTGAGTTAGTGCTATCGACAGTAAGGGCAAATTGGAGATTTTTCAAGGTGTATTCGTGTCCGCACCAGACTCTCGTATTGTCGGGTAAACTTTGCAATTTACTAAGGGATTCGACCATTTGAGATGGGGTACCTTCAAGTAAGCGACCACAACCACCAGTAAATAAAGTGTCACCGCAGAATAATTCTCCTGTTTCACTTGCTTGTGTAGGCGGAAAGTAATAGGTTATGTGAGCGCGAGTATGTCCGGGAACAAATAAAACTTCAGCCTCACGATTGGCAATCTCGACGCGATCGCCTTCTTTCAGAAACACTTGCTGTCCTGGAATTCTCCCCCGATCCTCTGCACCTCCATATACTTGCGCTTGCTTGAAGTGTTGCAGTAGTTGCCGATTGCCGCCTACGTGATCAATATGATGGTGGGTATTAAAAATTGCCACTAGTTCTGCCCCCAGTTCTTGAAGTCGCTTTAGGACTGGTTTGGCTTCTGCTGGATCAACAACAGCGGCAATATTTTGCTGAGGATCATGCAGCAAAAAAATATAATTATCTGAAAGTGCCGGAATTATTGTTATTTGCATTGCCTCTACCTAAGCAAGTTTGTCAGAAGTTAAAAAGAAAAAACCTATAGTTAGCAAAGCTCTTTGCAGCTTTGTGTATCCAAGCTCATTTGTGCAACAGCTTACGACCAAGAGTCTAAATCTAAAGATTGGAATCCTTTTTGTTCTACCAAAGCAAACATACTTCCCAGTTGATACCAAACCAGGAAGCCAATCATTAAAGTAAGTGGTACAGCAACTGCATAAGAAAGCCAACCGATAAAGCCAAAAATTTCTAAACCTGAAGAAAGAAAGATACAAACACCAGCAGAAATTCCGAGAAACGGTATCAGCAATTGTCCTGTTGGCAATTGAGCTTTTGTATTTGCAGCGCGATCGCTTGACCATTTCTGCACAATTTGTTTAAGTGTTGCTGAAAACGCTGTACCACAGCTTAAAGCAACTAGAATACCGATAACTAGTAGGAAATACGGCGGCTCTGGATAGTAGGACATAAGAAACTCTGCGATAAGGGGCTAGGGATTATCAGAATTAGAAAACCTTGTTATTCTACCGAGAAAATCCCACTAGTCCCTAATGTCTGCTATGGCAGATAATTCTGTTAAGGCACCAACTGCAACATCAAATAAGCGATTTGGCTTTAAGTCATCCTTAACTAAATTCCAGAGACGTTGAACTTCTACGGTGTGCAGGCGATCGTCTTCTGTAAGAGCCAAAACTAGTTGTTGCCTGAGAAACTTACCTTCATTAGAGAGGAGAAATTGGAGACCTAGTTGGGCTGTAGGCAAAAGATCGAAGTTTTCATCCGCACGCGCGATCGCAATCAAGCTCTCCAACCGCTGCCATTGGAATTTACCATCTTTAAATAACAAATTAAGCAGTCGTCGCCGTAGTTCTGATGTTTCTCCCGTTAGCAGCCGCCGCGCTACATAGGGATAAGCCACTTCAACAATTTTGAAATTCGGGTTGAGACTCAGCGCGATCCCCTCTTGCGTCACCAGAGAACGAATAATTAAGGCAAACTGCGCCGGAACTCGGAAGGGATATTCGTACATCAGTTCCGAGAAGGAATCTGTGATTGATTTAAAGTTAAAACTACCCACACTTTGACCAATCGCGTTTCCCAAGACAGTTTCTAAGGCAGGTACAATTGGGCGAATATCTGTTTCTGGAGTCAGAAACCCCAATTTTACAAAGTCCTCAGCTAACTCGGTATAGTCTTTGTTGACTAGATGCACAATTGCATCGACCAGGGTTTCTTTGGTTAGTTCATCCAGCTGATCCATCATGCCGAAGTCAACGTATGCCATCCGACCATCTGCCATCGCAAACAAATTGCCTGGATGGGGATCAGCATGAAAGAACCCATGTTCTAATAGCTGTTGCATACCCGCTGTAACGCCAATTTGAATTAAGGTATTCGTGTCAAGACCTGCTTCACGGATCCGCCGAGTATCTGTGAGCTTAAATCCATTAATCCACTCCAGGGTTAGGACACGGGTTGCTGAAAACCGCCAGTAAATGGATGGAACTTTAACATGAGGAGCGTTGCGAAAATTAGTGGCAAATTTTTCGGCGTTCCGACCTTCATGAATATAGTCAATTTCTTCAAATAACTTCGTACCAAACTCGTCCACAATCAACGTCAAATCGTGACCGAGATTCAGAGGCAGCCAAGGGGCCAGCCAACCTGCTGCCCACCTCATTAAGTAGAGGTCGAGTGTCAGGACAGGTCGTAAGTTGGGACGTTGTACTTTTACTGCGACTTCTTCGCCACTGTGAAGGCGGGCTCGGTAAACTTGACCTAAGCTGGCTGCTGCTACAGGATCTGGGGAGATTTCGCTAAAGATATCTTTGACCGAGCGTTGTAACTCAGTCTCGATAGTCGCAAATGCTAGAGCGTTATCAAAGGCGGGCAGCTGGTCTTGCAGCTTAACAAGTTCGTCTAAGAAATCTTTGCGGATTAAATCAGGTCTTGTGGATAAAGCTTGACCGACTTTAACAAAAGTTGGACCAAGCCGAGTCAGCAGCTGCCGCAACTGCGCGGCTCGTTTTAATTTGTTCTGCTCAAGTTTGTTTAGCCATTCATCCGATTTGAGGCTAAGAATAAATCCCGCAAAAGACCAGATAACTGTGAAAGCACGCCAAAAAACACGCCAGGGACGATAGCGGTAGTATCGAGCGATCGCGTCTGAATTGTATCGCCGATTATTCTCACTGAGTTGATGCTGACCCACGCCTTAAGGTGCCTCTTAAACTACTAAGTTTATAATTTTTTATCTACGCGAACTATAAAAGTTATTACTACAAGCTAGTAACCCTTCTTTATCTAAACAACTAACAATTATGCATTCTTGGTAAGCTCTGTAACTGTCTCACCTAACTGGACTTAACAACTATTTTTAACTTTTTGTTAATTCTATTATATAAAACTACTAAGACTTATTAAGAAAATTTAATAAAACAACAGAAAAAAGATACACAGAGAGGTAGGGAGAGTTCAATGCTCACCCCAGCCAGCTATGCTCCCCCAGCTCCCTTCACCCCTTTGCCCGAAGACTTAGCTTCCAGGTCTTCTAGACGGCTTTTCAGTTCCTGATTTGCTTTCTTAAGTTGGTCAAGTTCTTCCCGAAGTTGCTTGACAGCTTGGTCATTACCTGAATTTTTCTGCACTCGTTGCATTGCCTCTTCAGCCATACGACGCACACGACCATCTGGGGTTTGGTCAGCTAAAGAGTTGAGAATGCCGATTGCCTTGGGAGTTTCCATTTGTCCCAGAGCAACAACTACTGATACTTGTGTTAAGAAGAAAGTTTCCCTGGATAGTTCTACTAATCGTTCTAAAATCCGCTCCAAGTTGACAGGAGTTTGACCAGCAGAGATAGTACCCAGGGCGCGAATTGCTGACAAGCGCAGTGCTTGCGGTACACCTAATCTGGTGTATTCCAGAATTAGATCGAGTGCTACAACAGATGTTTTTAACTGACTAAGACCAGCGATCGCACCTGAGCGCACCACCTCATTCCAGCCAGCCCTTTCCTCTAGAACAGATTTAAGCAGCTTCAGCACCTTATCTTCTTTGGGCTTTTCGTCAAGTTTTGCCGCTGCAATTCCTCCCAACGCTCTCACGGCAGCAGCTTCAACGTAATAGCTAGCATCGCCTTCCGCCAATGGTTTAAGAGCTTTATAGGCATCGTGCGTCTTGATACTGGCAAGTGCTTCTACCACCGCTCGACGCACCAAAGCATCTTGATCTTGCAACCCAGCCACTAACCCATCAAATGCCTGGTCAAGTTTGATATCTGCCAAACTTTTAGCTACTTCCGCTCGGACACCCCAGAAGTAATCGCGCTTTAAAGCAGCTGAAAGAGCCTTCACCGCTTCCAATCCACCTTTCTTCGCCAAAGCTTCAGCTGCATAGATGCGGGAAATCGGATCGGGGTCAAACTCAAGTTGTGCTTTCAGTTCCGGTAATGAGTACTCTAGAGACACAGTTTTCAAAAAGTTATTTGCAGCATCAAAGCTGACAAACTGAGGTTTTTCCTCTAGTGGGAAGTAGAAACTCTGTTCCCGCTCATGAACCCGCACTGTGAAAGTTTTAAACAGTGGCGAGATAATATTCTCCCCCTGCTCCCCCTGCTCCCCCTGCTCTCCTGCCTCCTGCTGGGTGTAGCCAAAAGCAATCGGGATTTTCAGGTCAAATAATTCACTGCTACTACCGTTGTTGCCTTCTTTTGATTGGGTTTGAGTAACTGTAACCTTAGCTAGTTTGCTATCTCCATCCCAAGAGTAAGCTACTTTGAAATCTGGATGACCACCGCGATAGACGTACTGGTCAAATAGAAATAGAAGATTACGCCCCGTAGCCTTTTCAATCGCCCGTAGCAAGTCGATCGTTTCTACAGTTTTATGGGCATTATCTTGAACAAAAGTGTGAATTGCGTGCCAGAACAATTCCCCCAACTCCGCCCGGATCATGTGGTAAACACAAGATCCTTTTTCGTACAAGTGGCGATCGTACAGTTCGATCGCTTCTCGATATACGTGGGTAACAATCGGGCGGCGGTAGCGGCTGCTATCTTCAGTAATGTAGTTACGCGCTTCCAACAGGCGGTAGTAGGCTGCGTCTTCTGCGCCATACTCTGATTCTGTCCACATCACTTCGGAGTAAGAAGCCATGCCTTCTTTAATCCAGGCATGAGACCAATGCTTGATCACGACTAAATCCCCAAACCATTGATGCGCTAGTTCATGAGCAACTAAGCTTTCAGTGCCACGATTATCCAGCGCCGCTCGTTCATCTAGCAAGCAGCGGTCTGTTAGCAAGGTTGTAGAGGTGTTTTCCATGCCTCCAAAAATGAAGTCATCAACACAGACTTGGGCGTATTTGGGAAAGGGGTAAAGGTAGCCATACTTGTCGCTGAAAAACTCAATCATTCGCGGAGTCTTGCCCATGCTGCGGCGGGCATCTTCCTCCCGACCTTTTTCGACGTAGTAGGTTACAGGTTTGCCATGCCATTCGTCTTGAATTTCGGCAAAGTCTCCTATAGCCAGAGTCATCAAGTAAGTGGGATGCCGTTGTTCTTGCGACCAGTGGTAGATTTTATAGTCGCCATCTTCCTTTGTATGAATCAGCTGACCATTGGAAATAGCGATCAAGGGTTTGGGAACTCTAACCCGAATTTCTGAAGTAGTAAGCTGTCCTGGATAATCGAAGCAGGGGAACCAGAAGCGGGAGTCTTCGTCTTCTCCCTGAGTCCAGACTTGGGTGGGTTTGTTGGGATAGTGTTTATCTGGGGCAATGAAGTAAAGACCACGCTGAGGTTTTTCGACCGAGTAGGCGATCGCAATTGTTACCGGATTGCCCAATTGCGTCGGTGTGGAGAGTTGAACGTGCAATTCTGAGCCGTCGTAGTCAAATAATTGCTGCGTATTGTCAATCTGTACAGACTGGATATTGAGGTTAACCGCATCCAACGTCAACCGCTCAATTCCACTGCGTATGGGCTTTAGCTGGATAGCACAAGTGCCGTGATAACTTTGATTGGGAATATCCAGGCTGAGGTCTAAAAAAATATGCTCAACCTGTCCGGGGCGATCGGGGTTGTAGTGAGGTTTTGCTCCTGGTAACTCAAAGGAACGGTGGCGGCTATCTTCTGTATCAAAATAAGACTTTGACATTTGTTTTTCGTGACCCTTGCAATACTAAAAGGTGTGGCGTTAACTAATTAACATAAAAGTTACCTGCTATCTTTTCCAGGTTAACGCCTCTACGTTGGCTGATATAGTCCTACGAAACAAAATTAGGACGTACAGTAGGAAGACCACAAGTAAAACCGATCCATGCTCTCGAATCGGGACGCACCCAGCGAGTCAGTGGGATTTCTGGTCTCAAGCAGGGGCACCTGTTCGCACCGATAACTAAATGAATGCTCCTGCAACCGCGATTTGTTCAAGATGTGAGATCTGAACCAGATTGAACATTGGTGATTTGTGCTCAAGAATTGGATGAGGCAATAGTGGGATGAATTTGATGTTTTTCGTGGTTATGTAGATGCTGCATTCAATCACGTCCTAATATTTATCAGTAGCGCCATAATAACTTTTCAAGGCACTAGTAAAAGTTAAATTACTGAAAAATTCTATACTCATATCTAAGGCTGCTCTCTCTTGCCACTCTTCGTTACTCTGTCAAATTGAAGGGCGTGACTTGTAGCTTTAATCTTAATTTAGGCTTGATCCCCGAATGTTTTAAGTCAAAAGGTATAGAGTCGAGCAAATTATCTATTAAATTCTTGACAAAGCAGTTGAGATTCATAACAGAAATATAAAGAAATTATAAAGTTATTTTTCATTGGATATCGCTAAAACCTAGACAAATTAGTCATTTGCTAGTTCCAAGCCACTTTAAATAAAGATGCAAAATAGAAAGATACAGATGATTTCTAAACAGCACTCTTATGAACGCCCCAAACTTGTTAATTTCTACCTGTCGGTATTGTCGGTGGTACAAACCAGAAGGACGGCGCGGTGGGATGTGCCAAATGCTTGGGGTAGCAGTTCAAAGCAAATGGCAAGCCTGCACTTTAGCGCGTCCAGCCTTTGCAACCTCTTGGGATTTAGAACGAATCATGTTGCCGGATAAAGCCCCTGTGTTTTCAGATGTTCGTCCCTTAGTTACTGAGTTGGACAATTGGGCAACTGAACTTACTGAAGAAATGGCAAACTTTAAACCTGAACTGAAGCAGGCGGCGCCGCTGCTAGTGTAGCCTTGCCGTGCAAAACTCGCGTAGTGATATTCTTTCACCTTACCGTCTAGAAAGATGCTCTACCCTCTTAGTATTTAGGACGCATGAAATATAAAGATAAATCTAGGTAATTTACAATAACTTGACGTAGTGCAAGATTAAACTCGCACCTTCCAACAAAAGTACAATTTTTGATTTAACAACGCCTGAAAGATTTTGTTCTAAGGTAACCAGGGGTACTGCCGAAAATTTGGTTGACGTTTTTCCAGAAACGCCTGTTTACCTTCGGCTCCTTCTTCAGTCATGTAGTAAAGTAAAGTGGCATTTCCTGCAAGTTCCTGTAGACCAGCTTGACCGTCACAGTCAGCATTAAAAGCAGCTTTGAGACACCGAATTGCAATTGGGCTTTTTTCCAAAATTTCATTAGCCCACTGAACGCCTTCTTGTTCCAACTGTTCCACTGGAACAATGCAATTAATCAAACCCATTTCCAGCGCCTGTGCCGCAGTGTATTGACGGCAGAGAAACCAAATTTCCCGCGCCTTTTTTTGACCGACAATTCGGGCGAGATAGCTGGCCCCAAATCCGCCATCGAAGCTACCCACTTTCGGACCTGTTTGACCAAAAATTGCATTATCGGCTGCAATTGTCAGATCGCAAATCAAGTGCAGGACGTGACCTCCGCCGATCGCATAACCAGCTACCAAAGCAATCACAACTTTGGGCATCGAGCGAATTAGGCGTTGGAGATCCAGCACATTTAAGCGGGGAATACCATTATCATCAACATAACCAGCTGTGCCGCGCACAGTTTGATCGCCCCCAGCACAGAAAGCATATTTACCATCAGTGTGAGGGCCAGCACCTGTGAACAGGACTACGCCAATGCTGATGTCTTCGCGGGCATTGCAGAAAGCGTCATACAGTTCAAAAACTGTTTGAGGGCGGAAGGCGTTTCGCTTATGCGGACGATTGATGGTGATTTTTGCAATGCCGTCCGTTTTGTGATACAGGATGTCTTCGTAGGTTTTGGCAGTTTGCCAGTTGATTTGCATTGAATTGAGGGGACGCGCTCGTGTCAGCTTGAGAATTTTAACGCAGGAATTTGAATCAATGCGACTGAGTGGGGAACACTACAAGAAAAATCCCGTTCGCATGGCAGGTTAAGCGGAAATTGCGATCGCACACAGCATTTACAATTGCAAAACGTTAGTATTTTAAGTTAAACAATCATACTTAATGCTCTCAAATGGCAGAAACTCTATTTTTTAACGCCCTGCGTGCAGCAGTTGATGAAGAAATGGCGCGTGACTCAACTGTGTTCGTCCTCGGTGAGGACGTAGGGCACTACGGCGGGTCTTATAAAGTTACTAAAGACTTACACAAAAAATATGGCGATCTGCGGGTTTTAGACACCCCCATTGCTGAAAATAGCTTTACTGGCATGGCAGTGGGAGCCGCAATGACAGGGCTGCGACCAATAATTGAAGGCATGAACATGGGCTTTTTGCTCCTCGCCTTTAACCAAATCTCTAATAACGCTGGGATGCTGCGCTATACCTCCGGCGGCAACTTCAAAATTCCTCTAGTAATTCGTGGTCCTGGCGGTGTTGGGCGACAATTGGGTGCAGAACATTCGCAGCGGCTAGAGGCTTACTTCCAAGCAGTTCCTGGTCTCAAAATTGTTGCCTGTTCGACAGCCTACAACGCCAAAGGTCTGCTTAAGTCAGCTATCCGTGATGATAATCCAGTTCTGTTCTTTGAACATGTTCTGCTTTACAACTTGAAAGAAGACCTGCCAGAAGAAGAGTACGTGCTGCCTCTAGATAAAGCAGAAGTGGTGCGACAAGGAGCGGATGTCACGATTCTCACCTACTCACGGATGCGTCATCATACACTCCAAGCGGTGAAGACGCTGGAAAAAGATGGTTACGATCCAGAAGTGATTGACCTGATATCTCTAAAACCACTGGACTTTGATACCATTGGCACTTCTATTAGGAAAACGCATCGAGTAATTATTGTGGAAGAGTGCATGAGAACTGGGGGCATTGGCGCAGAATTGACTGCCTCGATCAACGATCGCCTATTTGATGAATTGGATGCACCTGTGCTGCGGCTCTCTTCCCAAGATATTCCCACTCCTTACAATGGCAATCTAGAGCGATTAACAATTGTGCAACCAGAGCAAATCGTGGAAGCAGTGCAAAAAATGGTAGCGTTGCAGGTTTAGGAGTTAAGACAAGGAATCAGCGCTTATCGCCTTAGTAAGGCAAAATAGTTGTTATGAGTGAGAGCGAAAGTAGTTAGCGCTCACGGGAGACAAGTTGTAACTCAAAACTCATTTTCAAAACTCAAAACTATTTTAAGTCATGGTATGCAAAGACAGCGATCGCTATTAGCTTTGATCATAGTCCTGGTAATCGCCGCAATCACGGTAATTATTAAGATTCCTATTCCGTTGGGATTAGACCTTCAAGGAGGCTCCCAACTAACTATTCAGGTGAAACCCTCAGAAGAAATTAAGCAAATCACTGAGCGAGAATTGGAAGCAGTCCAAAGAGTAGTAGAAAATCGGATTAATGGTCTTGGCGTGTCTGAACCAGTGGTGCAGACAGTAGGACAGGATCAGATTCTAGTGCAGCTGCCAGGAGTGAGTGACCCAGAGCAAGCCGAACGAGTGCTAGGTGGTACTGCTCAGTTGGAATTTCGGGCGCAAAACCCAGGTACTGAAACACAACTTTTCGCTTTCCAAGCATCTCGACAAGAACTGAAAACATTGCAAGCTGAGTTGAGAAAGACTGGGGACGCTGCGGCAATTGCCAAAAATCAGGCAGCCTTAAAGCAGAATAATGATGCGATCGCTGAACTGTTTACCAGCAAAGGTCTAAGTGGTAAAAACCTTAAGGATGCGTTTGCTGAACCTACCCAAGCTGGCGACAACTGGAATGTTGCGATTCAGTTCGATCAGCGCGGCGGTGAACTCTTTGCTGAGCTGACGAAAAACCTCGCTGGTACTGGACGCAGCATTGGGATTTTTCTGGATAGAGACTTAATCAGCGCTCCCACTGTTGGTCCAGAATTTGCCGCCTCCGGAATCACAGGTGGTAATGCTGTAATTACTGGTCGTTTTACGACACAAGAAGCAAGTGACTTGGCAATTCAGCTGCGGGGCGGCTCATTACCTGTACCAGTAGAAATTGTAGAAAACCGCACTGTTGGAGCAACATTGGGACGAGACAGCATTCAACGCAGCATTTACGCTGGTGTTGGCGGTCTGCTTTTAGTATTAATATTCATGTTGGTTTACTATCGACTACCAGGTTTGATTGCGGATATAGCTTTAATAATCTACGCTTTGCTGACGTGGGCTAGCTTTGCTCTTGTGGGTGTCACGCTGACTTTACCAGGCATTGCCGGTTTTATCCTTAGTATTGGGATGGCTGTTGATGCCAATGTCCTAATTTTTGAGCGCACGCGGGAAGAATTGCGAGCAGGCAAATCTTTGTATCGTTCTGTAGAATCTGGTTTTTACCGCGCCTGGTCCAGCATTTTAGATAGTCACGTAACCTCATTAATTGCCTGTGCAGCGCTTTTCTGGCTAGGAGCGGGTTTAGTTAAAGGCTTTGCTGTGACGCTGGCGCTAGGTCTAGGGGTGAATTTGTTTACGGCTATTACTTGTAGTCGCACGCTGCTATTTGTAACATTAGGATTTCAAAACTTGCGTAAACCCGAACTCTTTTGTCCCAATCTGCCAACTTCTATTAAGTCTCAAGCGCAGGGGGCAAGATGAACTTCAAATTTAGTGTAATTAAACAGCGACGGTTGTGGTGGACAATTTCTATCGTCACCATTCTGATTGGCATAATTTCGATGCTGATTTCTTGGCAACAGCTAGGCGCACCACTTCGTCCTAGTTTGGATTTTGTCGGCGGTACGCGGCTACAGTTTGAACGGGATTGTACTCAGTCAAATAACTGCGCTCAACCGCTTGACATTACAACTGTTCGGAAAGTAATTGACGCTCAAGGACTAAACAACAGTAGTATCCAAATCGTTGGCCAAAACCAACAGGCATTATCTATTCGGACGAAGACATTAGATGTCGAGCAACGTACCAGGTTGCAAACAGCCTTGAGCGAAGAAATTGGAGCTTTTGATCCTAAAGCAACTCAGATTGATACTGTTGGTCCCACGCTTGGTCGGCAGCTGTTTTCCAGCGGGTTATTGTCTCTAATTGTCTCGTTCGTCGGCATTGTCATCTACCTTAGCCTGCGATTTCAGTTGGACTACGCCGTAATCGCTATTATTGCGCTGTTCCATGATGTCTTGATTACGGTTGGGATTTTCTCGATTTTGGGATTAGTGCAAGGTATTGAGGTTGATAGCCTATTCGTTGTTGCAATTTTGACGATTACCGGTTTTTCAGTAACTGATACTGTGGTGATTTACGACCGGATTCGGGAAATACTTACTCTAAATCCTGATAATTCTATTAATCAGGTTGTAGATGACGCGATCAATCAGACTCTAACACGGTCGATTAATACGACACTAACCGTGCTGCTAACTTTGTTTTCCCTGTTTTTATTTGGCGGCGAAACCTTGAAGAACTTCGCCCTCACTCTAATTATCGGTTTCACTATGGGCGCTTATTCTAGTATTTTCATTGCTGGTCCCTTGCTTGCTTGGTGGCGATCGCGTACAGGTCAATCTAAGCCTCCTGGTGCGATCGCAACAGACCCTATTGATGCATCACTGTGACAAGTCTAAGCGCGATCTTGTGTATATACTCTCAGGGTCGCTAATTATCCTATGAAGCCAGAACTGCCTTCTGATTCAACTGAAGAAACTGCGCTCGATCCAACCTTCAAGCTGCAAGTGCAAAGATTACATCAATTGACTGTCTATGGCAGATGGTTGGTAGTAGGTTTACTCTGGGTCAGCATCGGGTCCTTAAGTTTGTGGGGTCTGCGTTCAGAAATTGCCCTATTACGGCAATACTTTACCTGGGTGGCGGTACGATATGGGCTTTACTACAATCCACTGCCGACTTTTGGTTTAGCTTTATGTATTGGGATGACTGCTTCCGTCTTGATTTGGCAAAGTCGCAATATTCTATTAGGACTACCAAGAGAAGAACAGCAGCGCTTAGAACAACAGGTTTACCGGATTCGTCAGCAAGGACAAAGTCATCCGCTGTGGAAGAGGGTTTGCCAGTAACAGTTTTACCGCTTGAGGTATGGCATTCTCAAAAAAACTAAAAAGTTACAGTTATAACATCTACTGCTGGAAGTAGGGAATTATGGATTCTAGCCATATTCAATTCTGCATTGCTGAAAGTACTTCGCTGCGCGCTCCTCACAAGTCTCAAGGTGATTTAAACCGACTGCAAGCGTTGTTGGAGGTAGGAGCTTTTTGGGCAAAAAAGCGCAGCATTGAGGATTTAAGCGTAGCTATTGCTAACAGTAACCCAGTCGTTAGCGTCTGGGATGGAGAGCGCCTAATTGGCTTTGCCAGGGCAACATCCGATGGTATCTACCGCGCTAATATTTGGGATGTGGTAATTGACCCTGACTATCGCGGCGCTGGACTAGGGCGCAAATTAGTAGAAACAGTCCTCAGCCATCCTCGGATGAACAGGGTAGAGCGCGTTTACCTGATGACCACTCACCAGCAGCGGTTCTACGAACGTATTGGTTTTGAATGCAACTCCAGTACTACGATGGTACTATGCAATCAGCCGCTAGCTAGTTCTCTCACTGCTCAAAAAATACAATTTCAGGAATCACCAGGGGGATAGTTAGTTGAATCCGGGTCAGAGAGACCCCGGAGTGAAACTCCGGGGCTTCCTCTGACTTCGTGAAATTGGATTCAACCGCATCTAGTGACAGGATTTCTAAGCGACCTTTCATAACTTCCAAAAGTGTCTGATTTAGCATTAAGGTCATCCCAGGGGAGGGTGCAATATGCTCTTTAATTGGTTCACTAATTTTGGATTTAGATTCGATTAAATCAATTGGTTCAGACCAGGCACTTGTTGGAAGTGGGACATCGAGCCAGATGTGAATCAACTCATCTTTTGGTATGTGTTGAGTTGAAATATAGATACTACCCTCGCACATCTGGGTAATGCAAGTATCTACCAAATTTAATAATATCTGCCTCAGCCAACGGGGATCTGCCAAGATATAAATTTCTGGCTCAGGAGGTGATAACTCGATTGTAAAATTATTATTTGCTGCTAGTAGGTGAGTCAAATTGTAGACTTCCTGCAATATTAAAGCTAGCTGTAACGGCTGAATTTCTAGCTGGTTAGTACTATGTTCTATTCTGGCAACACTAAGAATTTCATCAATTAAGTTTATCAGCCTCAGTGCTGACTCGTGAGCCTGAGCAACAAATTCTCGCTCTTCAGCAGGGTCATCACATAAATCCGCCAGAATTAACTGATGTAGACCAATTAGGCTATTCAGGGGCGATCGCAACTCATGAGAAATCCGCACCAAAAATCCAGCCTTAAATTGGCTCATTTCGTGTGCTAATTGGTACGCTAGCTGTGTCTGCTTCAGCTGTTGTAATAAAGCAGGTACGTCCTGATGAGGATCTTTGGGAGGTGGAATTAATTGCTCATTCTGACTTTTAACTTCTAGATCACTAAGCGGTGCTGGAGATACTGGCTTTGATTCAAACAACCAACGACTTCCCAGTCCCAGTCCTAGTCCTAGTCCTAAATATATCCAGTTACTCCAGCTCATTCTTATTATTAAAACTCATTTTCAAAACTATATATTTACTACTCCTTGCCGCAAAATTTCCCAATCACTACCCGTCCATTTAGCAACTGTAGAAGGAACACCTACGCTGTTAACTGCTGCTAATTCTGTCGCTATGAGAGTCAGGACATCGGGAAACTGTGCTGTAATTTCTGCCATAGTTCGCAAAGGCATTTGCCCTGATAAATTGGCGCTGGTGGTAGCAAGAGGACCAGTTTGCGACAAGATGTGCTGAGCTAGAGAGCTCTTAGGTACACGCAATCCAATTGTGCTTGGTTCAGCAGGATTCATTACTTTTGGGACACGCTTTGACGCTGGCAGCACCAACGTTATAGCACCTGGCCAATGTAATGAAGCCACCTGCTGCCAAATCTGCCACTCATCTGTCCTACCTGCTACAAAAGGCCAAAGATCAGCTGAAGTAGCTCCCATCAAAATTAGTGGTTTGTCTGAACTGCGCTGCTTTGCCGTAAAGATTAGTTCAGCGCGATCAGGTAGAACGGCTAAGGCTGGCACTGTATCTGTGGGAAAGCTCACCACACAGCCAGAACGTACTCCAGCTATGAGGGCGGCCATTGAAACTTGTGTCATTTACTCATAACAGCGATAAGCCAGAGCAAAACGTTCAATTCCAGCTAAATCGGCGTGAATTTGAATATTGCAATAAGTACCCTGATTTTGCAGTAACTCCACTACAACTTGAGCTTGTCCTGCCATCATCTCAATTAACCAGATGCCACCTGGTTGCAGATAAGCGGGAGATGTTTCTATCAGATGTTTAATACAATCCAAGCCATCTACGCCGCCATCAAGAGCTAAGTGGGGTTCATGGTTGGCCACTTCCGGTTGTAGCTGCGGCACTAGAGAACTGGGAATATAGGGCGGGTTCGCCACCATTCCACTTACCTGCCCTTTTAGTGATTCCAGAGGCTCCCACCAAGAACCCTGGTAAAACTTAATTCGGTCTGCAAAACCAAGATCATAGGCATTCATTTGAGCGATCGCTCCTGCCTCTAAACTGTAATCAACAGCGTGAATCATCACCCTTGGCAACGCATCTGCAAGTCCCAGGGCGATTACTCCACTACCCGTACCCAAATCTGCCCAGTGTCCTTGCTCTAGATTGTGATTGCTGTTAACAGCTGCAACTGCTAAATCAATTAAGCACTCTGTTTCTGGTCGGGGAATCAATACACTAGGAGAAACCGCTACTTTAAATTGCCGCCAGGGTGCAACAGCAGCGATGTATTGGACTGGCAATCGATCATCAAGCCGTCGTTGCCACAGCAAGTTTAATTCTTGTAGAGGCAGCTGTAGCTGAATCTGTGGCGAGTTTTTGAAAGACTCCAATCGCAGTTCCAATTTATCCAGTCCAGCTAACTCTTGCAGTAGCCAGTCCACTTCCTTAGGTGAAACTTGAGCAGCGATCGCTGCTTTTTGAGCAATATTACGCCACTGCCAAAGTTCTAAACCAGATACCCACATCTGCTAATTGTTATGTGTCTAACGCGCGGGGCGCTGAGGTGTTGGGGGCTTATTAGAAGGAGTAGAAGGAGCAGGCTGAAGCGATCGCACAAATTCGACTGACTCTTTTGGAGGCACTAGAATAATTTGGTTCAATTGTGCATCATTGCGAGTCTTTAAGGTTTGCAGCACTCCCTCCAGATTCACTACCTGAATTCCAACTGTGGAAGCCAAGTTAGGCTGCTGTTGCTTGAAGCGATCCAACATACCTTGCAATTCTTCTTTATTAAAAAAGAAAGGAATTACTTGCTGATTGGCTTGTTTGATCGTTAAGTATCCTTTTTCCTTTCCTGCGGTGGCAACGAATAGGGGAGTTCCATTAAACTGGCTTGCGTCCTTTTTACCACTCTGCCGCAGCAAAGTTAACGCCGCATCAACCTGCTGCTGCGATGGTAAATAAGCAACATCCAGAGAATTTGGTTTATTTTGGTTCGCTTGATCCAACTTGTACACTTCTCCCAAGGAAACAGGTACTACCCGTACCGTTTTCGCTAATTCTGGATTTTCTTTCTTTAGCTTCTCAACAAATGCCTGAGCATCGCGTTGATTGATAAAAACGCCCGCAACTGACATTGGGTTTTGTTGATTTGCAGCCGAACCCTGATTTTGTCTATTTGGAATAGAAGCAACCAGTGGCGCACCCTTGTTATCCGTAATTGTGAACACAGGCACCGCTCCCAGCTTTTTCTCAATTTGATCTTGAGGTAAAGCCAGCACTTGCATAATGCCTATAAGAGAAGAGCCAATTATGGTACTCCCGGCTAGAACCAACTTTGTGCCCCAGCGATTCATTGATTTCATGACTGCTCCTGGCATCAATAGCCAAATAGAGTGAGACAAACAATTAAACTAATTTACATTACACGCTTAACTGTTTGTAGTTATAGTAACGTGCAATTAACTTTGCTTTTGGATTAGATAGCAACTTTAGCTGACGCTACGACTAATTGAATGTTCCAAGCGCCATTCTTAAGGCTTGAGTGAAACAATATTGTTAACTTGGATAGTTTTTTCCTAAAACTGCGGATAAGCCTGATTACTGCTTCATCCTCATCTACTACGGATTCACCCTCTACAGCCTGGTTATCAAATTTGGGAGAACTAGAGGTAGCATAACCACCCCGGTTAGCCATATTCCTTTCTATCCCATGTTCAGATACTCATTGTGCTGCCATTTGTGGTCGGGGCATAATTATTTACCAATCGTCTCAATAAGATTGTGCTTGATATATTGATGATTTTATCAGTATTAAATTCTTTGGGTGCGCTTAGTTTTTGACTTAGAGATAACTCGGCGGCGGATTATGTATTCAGCCTGGTACAAGTAAGTAGCTGTAATAAACCAAATTACCCCAAACCATCCAGCTTCCGTTTCTAGAGCTGCTTGATTATAGGTTTCAAAATTGTGAAAAGGGAGTACACAGATTGCACTAACTAGAATAGCCAAGATCATTACAATTGATGCATATAAACCTGCCCATAGACTCTTTGGGCTGGGAAACCAGCGAGGCAACCATGCTGATGGCTTGCCCCAAAGGACGTGGTGAATTAAAGAAAACACAAGTATAGAAGCCACTAGCGCCAATCCCAAAAACCACAGCAATGCCTCTGGGTGGTTCATGATGCCTGATAAAGCCATACCTATAAGAGCACCCCAAAATCCAGATACTCTTAGAATTATAGCCATCCACAGAGATAGGGCAAAAGACTTTAGCCACGAGCTAGGGTAGGGGAACCACGGAGACCACCAAGACTCCCTCGATTCCTGTTTAGTTCTCATATTTCCTGTTTCCAGTTTTAGGTTTTCTCTACTTAGTGTTCCCAAGTAGAAAGAACTTGTTACCTAGCTCTGGCATAAAAATATGAAGTAACCTAGACATCCTCATCGTTAATCGATGAATAGCACTGACTGGCCTAGTTGGTGTGATAGCAGTAGTGATATCCAATAGTGAACTGGATGTTTTGACTATGGAGATTAAGTAAAATTACTTGAATAAATAGCCACATACTACTTTTGTTGAGCTGTTGGCTATGGCATTGTCTTAGATACAATCGGGATGACAGGATTTGAACCTGCGACATCCTGCTCCCAAAGCAGGCGCGCTACCAAGCTGCGCTACATCCCGGTGTTCAGATAGGTATCATAACACAGGAAACGGGATTTAAAAGTGCTATTGCTAGTTACTCTAATTTAAAATAGCACTCCCGCTGTTAGCGTTCCTTTTAGTTAGGATACCAGAACATCCCTTTTATGCCTTCTGGATCAGACATAAAACCCAGACCCCGGTAAAAATCCAAAACATGGGGATCGGCAAATAAAGTAATGTTGCTAATGTCTTCACTCCTGAGTTTTTTGATCATGTACTTCATCAGCGCCTTACCTAGCCCTTTACCCTGGAAATCAGGGTGAACCACTACATCCCAAATTGTGGCGTTAAAGGCATGGTCTGAGGTGGCGCGGGCAAAACCAACTAGCCGCCGTTGTGTTCCTCGTACATCCCACAATGAGGCTACGAGAAAACTATGCTCAAGAGCTTTTTTCACCTTACGCATCGGGCGACGCGACCAACCGACTGCATCACAAAGTTCCTCTAGTTCGTAGAGGTCAATGTCACGTTCGCTACTAAAAATAATGTGATCGCCACTTTGAGGAGAACCGCCCACAGATTCAACAGTACACTCCTCAATTAGCGTTGTCTTGGTTCCAGCGGCAGCTTCAGAACCGCTAAACCAGCTTTTCCAAAAACCCATGCCAACTTGGTTCGGGTAATAAAATAATTTTGAATCACTAGCTAGTTTGTGTTACATCCACTTGCCTGATGATTTATTTTGATAGCCTTGACATAATTCACGCTCTAAAGTTGCACTATAGACGCGATTGTGTTAAAGGTTTTTAATACACCAAGCAGTGTCATGGCTCTAAAACTAGCTAGTCTCAACTGTAGCATTTCGTCTTGAAAGGAGAACAGGTTTGGGCAGAATGTCGCTTGATAAAGAATAATTGAGGAGAAAATGGGAATTGGGTCCACTATAAGTCGGGCGAGTGAGGGCGAACTGTCAAAACTGTCCTTTTAAAAGAGTGTCCGTGGTAGTTGCAAGGAAGTAGAGTAGCTGGACTACCTAGACAAACATTTTAAAAAAGAATTGCCCACGAGCATTGCAAGGTACAAACAGTCTGATTATCTTACTCTGCTCTAAATGAATATTAAATTGCTGGACTAGTGACTTCCAAAGATACGATAGAAGTATGGCAAGTATTGAAATTGTGGGAGTTCGGCATGCCTACGAGCTAACGAACCCCACGAAAGGTTCCCATACTTTAGTTTTTATCCACGGTTGGCTTCTAAGTCGTGGCTACTGGCAACCGCTAATTGAGCGGCTGGCATCAGATTATCAATGCCTGGCTTATGATTTGCGCGGTTTTGGTCAGTCCCAGGTTATACCAGAAGCAGAAAGCTGTCAGCAAAATTTCTTGACTACCCCCAGTATTGTTGGCGCTACATTGCCAAGTATGCCTCTTCTTGAAGCCCCTAAAGAAAAAAAGAAGGAGCAAGCATCTACGATATTTTCGACTTCTCTCTATACCCCAGCTGCCTATGCCCAGGATTTAGTAGTTCTACTGCAACGTTTGGATATTGCCAGTGCTTGGTTGGTTGGTCATTCACTGGGAGGTACCATTGCCCTCTCGACAGCTGAACAGTTGCCTGAGTGTGTCAAGGGAGTAATCTGTATTAACGCAGGTGGTGGCGTTTATCTTAAGGAAGCCTTTGAGCAGTTTCGCTATTCTGGTCAGCAGCTATTAAAATTTCGCCCTCCTTGGCTATGCAAGCTGCCTTTGATTGATTTGTTGTTTACACGGGCAAATGTGGCGCGGGCGATCGCTCGCTGTTGGGGTCGTCAACGGGTGATTGATTTTGTCGTGGCACACCCAGAAGCTGCTTTAGGAACGCTTCTGAACTCCACTACCGAAGCAGAAATCAATCGCTTACCCCAGTTGGTTTCTCAGCTGAGGCAGCCAGTCTATTTCCTTGCTGGAGCTAAAGACAAGATCATGGAACCAAAGTATGTCCGCCATTTGGCAAGCTTTCACCCGCTATTTCAAGCGTGTGGAGATAATGTCATTGAAATTCCTGATTGTGGACACCTAGCAATGGTAGAGCAGCCGGATACTCTTACTAGCCAGATCCGCTCTATCCTTGCCCAGCATAATTAGGGGCTAGGGACTAGGGGCTAGGGACTAGGGAGTCCCCATGACTCTTAAGCAGGGGATTTGTATAAGGATGCCTACAGCCATCGCACGTTGCGTTTTCGACAAAATCTTTTTTCTTAATCCATGAATGAGTTTGCACACGCTTGAGACCTTTTTGAGCTAGGGGTTTTTTCATATTGATCCCTAGTCCCTAGTCTCTAGTCCCTAGCCCCTCATGTTGATACAGCTGCATCACGTTAGTAACTGATAACCGCGACTGGACACCTAGCGTTAAGGGGGAAGTATGACCCCGGTTGAGATGATCGGCTGCGGCACAACCAATCATTGCGGCGTTATCAGTACAAAATTTGAGGGGGGGAAATAGCACTCGCAAGTTGTGAGCAGCTGCTGCTGCTAGGAGGTGCTTTCTCAGACCACTGTTAGCTGCTACACCTCCACCGACGGCAATTGTGTTGAGACCATAATCTAAGGCACAGGCGATCACCCTTTTGGTAAGCGATCGCGCCACTGTCTCTTGAAAACTAGCTGCCACATCTTTTACTGGTAGCGGCTGTGATTGCTCCAGTTTTTGGACCAGCCGCAGTACCGCCGTTTTTAACCCACTAAAACTTGAATCATAAGGATGATAACTTCCATCCGGTCGAGAAACCTTGCCCTCTGGTAGTTTAAAGGCTTGCGGATTCCCCTCTTGGGCCAACTTGTCAACAGCGGGACCCCCAGGATACTCCAAATGCAACAACCGCGCTACTTTATCAAAGGCTTCACCCGCTGCATCATCACGGGTTTCTCCAAGTGTTTCGTATACACCACAATCTTTGACATAAATCAAGCTGGTGTGGCCGCCAGAAACTAGCAGACTTAAGAAAGGGGGTTCTAAACTTGGCTCACTCAAGTAGTTCGCGTAAATGTGACCTTCTAGATGATGAACCCCCAAAAATGGCTTTTTATGCACCATTGCCAAAGTTTTTGCCGCAGTTAAGCCTACTAACAGCGCTCCTACAAGCCCAGGCGCACAAGTTGCCGCGATGCCATCAATTGCTGTTAAAGGAAGCTGAGCTTGTGCTATTGCCTGCGCGATCGCCTGATTAATCGTTTCTAAGTGTTGACGCGATGCTACTTCCGGCACCACACCCCCATACTGTCGATGGACTGGAATTTGAGAATTAATAACACTACTACAAACTTGACGATTCTTAACAACTGCTACGGCAGTTTCATCACAGCTGGTTTCAATTGCTAAAACAGTTGACATCGAATATATAAAAGCTGAATGGACGAGTTTCGCGAAACTTAAACTTTTATTTACTTAAACTTTCGGCGATCGCGCTTCAAGAGTATGATAACTTCCAAGTTCTGTAAAAAAGCCTGTATAAGTGCTGTTTTACTTTGCCCAGAACAGCCCGCTTCCTAATCTGGTGGGAAAGTTCTGCACAGCAATACTGCAATTCACTGCAAACTTTCCGCTTGTACAACAAACTTCTTGTTTTGTAATAAAGGGAAACAATTTCATGCGACGATTGTTAGCTCTATTTCTTTTGATTGGGCTATGGCTCAATTTTGCCCCACCAGCGAAAGCGCTAGGGGCTGGTCTTGTACCTTGCGGTGAATCTCCTGAGTTTCTCCAACGGGCCCAAAACGCCCGCGCTTCGACTGACACCAGACCTGCACAAGACCGATTTCAGTATTACATCGATAATAATGCTCTGTGTGGACCAGAGGGTTTGCCGCGTTTAATTGTGGATGGTCGCCCTGGACATCTCGGTGACATCACCCTTCCGGGTATTGCCTTTCTTTATATTGCTGGTTGGATTGGTTGGATGGGTCGTTCTTATCTACGAGCAACCAAGAAAATGGAAGGTGCCCCCGAAAGCAAAGAAATCGCTATCGATGTTCCTTTGGCGATCAAATGTGGGTTGGGAGGTGCTGCCTGGCCTGTGAGTGCGGTCAAAGAATTGCTGTCGGGCGAATTAGTTGCCAAAGACGAAGAAATTCCTATTTCCATACGCTAGTTCACCTTACATTGACTTATTTTGGAGACTGAATCATGCGGACTAAAGACGATCAACCAAAGTATTTCCTCCAGTATCTTTCTCTGGGACCAGTTCTTGCCGTTGTTTCGGTAGTAGTTTCATTCACCACCTGGGCTTTAATTAATTACTTCTTCCCAGATATCTTGATGTTCCCGAATCCATAAGTCGAAACGGCTTAAAAAATAATGCATATTGCTTGTCTCTCGCTTAAACTTGGTCAGCACTTTTGAGACAGAGACTGTATTTTTAGCAACACAATTTGAGTAAAACTGCTACAAAATCAAGCGGAGCAATATGGTTCTGAAACCCGCGATACGTTCAGTAAATCGCGGGTTTCAGCTGTTTTTAGAAGTTAGAAATTAACTTAGTAAAAATTTTTAAACTTCACTCCAAAGACTGAAACTCACTTTTATTTATTCACATAAAATAACTACATATCTTAACTAAATCTGAAATCGAGATATGGTACAAGCAGTAGACGCATCAAAAAATCGACCCAGTGACCCCAGAAATCAAGAAGTCGTCTTTCCAGCTGGTGATCCGCAAAACGGTAATTTGTTAACTCCGATCAATAACTCTGGCTTCATCAAGTGGTATCTTAGTATCTTGCCTGCCTATCGTAAGGGCATAACACCGTTGAGACGAGGTATAGAAACTGGTATTGCTCATGGTTTTTGGCTGATTAATCCCTTTGCTAAACTGGGTCCACTTCGAGATACAGATATTGCCGATAGAGCTGGGTTACTGGCGGGAATTGGTCTAGTTGTGATTTCAGCTGGTGCTATCTTCCTTTACGCTAATAGCAATCCGAAACCACCGTTTGTAGCCATTGGTACGCCCCAACCTCCAGCCGATTTAAATACAGGAGCAGGTTGGAATAAGTATGCAACTGGCTTTCTTGCTGGTGGTCTTGGCGGTGCTGTATTAGGTTACTTGGTGCTTTCTAACGTTGAAGTGATCCAAAATTTGTTTAAATAAGTGGTGATACCTAATTCTTCTCTTTTAGATTCTAAAATAATAGCTGCCTGTGTCGCCTCATAACACAGGGGTTTTTCTTTAGTCATTCCCTATCAGGTTAATTTTTCTAAACTTCGGTTTCAATACTGCTAGTTGAGGTCAGTTACTCACATAAAATAATGCAACTACTTCATTTAGATACCAACAAAAAATATGGTGGAAGCGATAAGTAGATCAAAAGATCGCCCTAGTGACCCCAGAAATCGAGAGGTTGTCTTTCCAGCAGGGCGTGATCCGCAACGTGGGAACCTGGAAACACCAATTAACAACTCTAGTATCGTCAAGTGGTTCATTAATAACTTGCCTGCCTATCGCCAGGGGATAACTCCTTGGAGACGGGGATTAGAAGTTGGAATGGCTCATGGTTATTGGCTAATTGGTCCCTTCGCCAAACTCGGACCACTACGGGATACAGATATAGCAAACGTAGCTGGGTTAATCGCAACCCTTGGTCTGGTTACGATTATGAGCATTAGTCTATCTCTGTATGCTAATAGTAATCCAGTCCAACCTACCGTCACTGTTACTACGCCCAGGTCTCCAGATGCTTTTAGATCGCCAGAAGGCTGGAACAATTTTACCAGTGGGTTTTTAATTGGTGGTGTAGGTGGTGCGGTAGTTGCCTACTTCCTGCTTAACAACCTTGAAGTGATCCAAAGCCTGATCCCTAATCTGGCCAAATAGTTCAGTTTAGTACCTGTTGCGGAACGGGTATTGACACCGAAGACACAAAGAAAAATAAGGTTTAGCCTATCCTCAAAGGTAGAACAGACTTTACAATCTTTGTGTCTTTATATTGATGGTTGAAATAATTTTTCTGCTACTTGTTGAGCTACTGCGAACTGCTAAGGCAGCAAGCCCTTTTGGGGCATCGCGCTTCAGCACTAGGCAAATAAAATTACTTCTAGCTGCTTAGAAGCGGCTTCAATATCATCGTTAGTAATTTGAAAATCGAACTCACTAGCCGCCTTAACTTCTTCTTCAGCGCGGCGGAGACGACGAGCGATCGCTGCTTCAGATTCCTGACCCCGTTTGCGTAGGCGTTGCTCTAGTTCCTTCAAAGAGGGCGGTCCAATAAAAATGCGGAGGGCACTGGGAAATGTTTTGTGAATTTGTCGCGCTCCTTGTAACTCAATTTCCAGCAACACGCACTTGCCCTGAGAAATTTGGTTTTCTACTGGTTCGCGGGGAGTACCGTAGTAGTTACTGGCAAACTCAGCCCACTCTAGTAGTTCACTCTTGGCAATCATTTGTTCAAAATCGCTGCAACTGACGAAGTAATAGTCTTTCCCGTGTATTTCGTTCTGACGGGGAGAACGGGTAGTTACTGAAATTGAAAGATATAGTTCTGGATGACGCTCACGTAGTCGTCGCAGTAAAGTGCCTTTACCAACTCCACTGGGACCTGTTAAAACAATCAATCTACCGCTTGGCAGGCACTCGTTTGTTGTAGCAGAACTGTCAGTGGGTAAAACTTGCATTATTCAAGTAAGTTTTTAAGTGAACACGTTGAATCTAGTTGACATCATAACTAACGCAGCGGAACTCGATGCAACAAATCTTGCGACGGTTTCACGGTCTACAATCCGATCATCGAGAACGTAGCATCTCACCATTGGTTCTGTCCAGTATAAGAGCAGATCAACATCTGCTCCCTGACTATAAAGTAGCTGCTTTATTTAGATCTAGTTATCTCAATAGTGACTTTGCCGCTAAAGTCGGGAATTGGTGCAGCGGGTTTGCTTAACCGGACTTGAACTTGTGCCACGCTGTCAGACGCGAGGATTGATTCAGCGATCGCAGTTGCCAGACGTTCCACCAAAGCAAATTTAGAAGTTTTCACCAGTTGCTGTACGGTGCTGATCACGCTGCGGTAATCGAGGGTATCCTCAATTACGTCGCTCTTACCCGCAACCGCCAAATCTAGCCATAATGTTAAATCCACCTCAAACCGTTGCCCCAGTACCTGCTCCTCTGGCAGATAACCAGTGTAGCCATAACAGCGAATTCCCGTTAACTGAATGCAGTCCATTTACCCATCTCCCCATAACCAATCTAGGATAAAGAAGTTTGTTCCAATAAAATTAAAAATTTCCGTCTCCTAGTCCGCTTGAGTATCTAAAGCGGTTATTTTTGCTAGCGCAATTACGCACCTGAAATGTTTCCTTTGGCTATTTGATTTGATGGTAATTGATTTTAGGAATACCAATTTTGTCTGGGCTTCGATCATGGTGGAGACATTAAAGCGGCTGGGGTTGACCACAGCCGTTATTTGTCCTGGTTCGCGCTCTACACCCTTGGCGATCGCTTTGGCCCAAGCTGATGGGGTAGACGCTATCCCAGTGCTAGATGAACGCTCTGCCGCTTTTTTTGCTCTAGGAATTGCCCGAAAATCAGGGTTGCCTGTGGCAATCATTTGCACCTCTGGAACAGCAGGAGCGAATTTTTACCCTGCTGTAATTGAAGCCAGGGAAAGTAGAGTGCCGCTATTGGTTTTAACAGCTGACCGCCCGCCGGAACTACGAAATTGCCATTCAGGGCAGACAATTGACCAGTTGAAATTATTTGGTACATACCCCAACTGGTACGCAGAGTTAGCGCTGCCATCTCTAGAAATGGGGACACTCTCCTATCTGCGGCAAACAGTTATTCATGCGTGGGAGCGATTACTTTATCCCGTCGGGGGCGTAGTTCATCTAAATATTCCTTTCCGTGATCCTCTCGCCCCTCTACCAGATGGAACTTCCGCTACATCTTTAGAATGCCAGTTCCAACCAGAAGATTTTTTCGCTGGAATAACAATCTCCCCTTGTCCCCTTGTCTCCTTGTCCCCTTGTCCCTTTCCCAACGAGTGGTTAAAATCTGAGCGAGGAATTATTATTGCTGGTCTTGCTCAACCCCAAAAGGCACGAGAATATTGTGGTGCGATCGCCCAATTGTCCAAAACTTTAAAATTCCCCGTTCTGGCAGAAGCGCTTTCCCCAGTTAGAAATTATGCTGACCTCAACCCCTATCTCATTTCCACCTATGACCTAATTTTGCGGAATCACGAACTAGCACAGCAACTAACACCAAAAGTCGTGATTCAGGTGGGTGAACTGCCTACGAGTAAAGAACTACGTACTTGGCTTGATAGCACACAGCCGCGAAGATGGTTGATTGACCCCTGCGATCACAATCTTGACCCCCTGCACGGCAAGACAACTCATTTGCGGTTATCTGTAGAACAGCTAGCTCAAATCTGCTCAGTTGAAGCAACAATAACTTCCTATCTCCAGCTGTGGTGTACTACCGAAGCAAAGGTGAGGTTAGCCGTTGACGAAACAATGGCGACGATGAACCAGATGTTTGAAGGCAAAGCCGCCTGGTTGCTCTCGCAGATTTTGCCATCGGGAACTCCAATATTTATTGCTAACAGTATGCCTGTGAGAGATGTAGAGTTTTTCTGGAAACCCAGTAACTCAGCTGTGCGCTCATTTTTTAACCGCGGAGCAAATGGTATTGATGGTAATTTATCCACAGCTTTGGGTATGGCGCATCGCAATCAAAGCGGTGTAATGTTGACGGGTGATTTAGCTTTATTACACGACACCAACGGTTTTTTATTAAGAAATAAATTTGTTGGACATCTGACGATTATTTTAATTAATAACAATGGCGGCGGTATTTTTGAAATGTTGCCTATCTCCAAGTTTGAGCCACCATTTGAAGAGTTTTTCGCTACGCCACAGGATATTAATTTTGCCCAGTTGTGTACTACCTATGATGTGGAGCATGAATTGATTACTTCTTGGGAGCAGTTGCAGCAACGATTAAATCCACTCCCAATCAAGGGTATTAGAGTTTTGGAGTTACAAACAAATCGCAAGATAGACGCAAAGTGGCGGCAAGAGAATTTAGGGAATTTTGCAGCAGGTATTGGCTGAAATTTTCGTGAGATGCAAACATAGGTGGAATTTCTTTAGCGATCGCATGGCATTGACAAATTTAACTACGCAGTCATTGAATATAATCCCAAAGTTGTTTTGTCTTCACTTGCACCTGCACCCAATCTTCTGATGTCAACATTCCCAACCTGTTTACTACCAGACGCTTCTCCAGGGTTGCTAACTTATGTAGTCGAACCACTACGGAAGCAGCAAACCAGCTTGTCGCCATAGTGTACAGACGAGATATATCCCGCCTGTACAAATTACAAATAGCAAACCTTCACGCTTACCCTAGCCAACGGGCAGCATCTTTAGCATGATAGGTGAGAATTAAGTCAGCACCAGCCCGTTTAAACCCAGTTAGAGTTTCCATCACTACACGCTCTTCATCAATCCAACCGTTGAGGGCAGCAGCTTTAATCATGGAATATTCACCTGATACGTTGTAGGCTGCAACTGGTAATTTTGTTGCTTCTTTGACGCGCCAAATAATATCCATATACGCCAAGGCTGGCTTAACCATCAGCATATCTGCGCCTTCAGCAATATCAAGTTGAATTTCTTTCAAGGCTTCACGAGCATTACCTGGGTCCATTTGGTAAGTGCGGCGATCGCCAAACTGTGGCACCGATTCAGCTGCATCACGGAAAGGCCCATAGTAAGCAGAAGCATACTTAGCAGTATACGACAAAATCGGCGTATCTTCATAACCCGCTTCATCTAAACCACTACGTATCGCCTGCACAAATCCGTCCATCATCCCAGAAGGAGCGATGATGTCTGCACCCGCTTTGGCTTGAGAAACTGCTGTTTTCTTCAGCAATTCCAGCGTTGGGTCATTCAACACACGTCCGGTTAAGTCGCCAACTTCCAAATAGCCACAGTGACCATGACTGGTGTATTCACACAAGCAGGTATCAGCAATTACAATTAAATCTGGTACCGCTTCTTTTACTGCGGTAGCGGCTTTTTGGACAATGCCGCAGTCATGCCATGCGCCAGTTGCATCTATATCTTTATCTTCGGGAATACCAAATAGAATAATTCCAGGGATGCCGAGGTCATTGACTTCTTTCGCCTCTTGGACAATTTTATCTACCGATAACTGGTAGACTCCAGGCATTGACTTAACTTCTTTGGCAATCCCCTCACCAGGTACGGCAAACAAAGGGTAAATTAAATCACTGGTTGTTAAAACAGTTTCACGCACCATCCGACGCAGTTGGGGATGGGTTCTCAGGCGGCGGGGGCGAAGAATTGGAAACATGGCGTTTTATTAAGAAGGTAAAAAACTAAAGGGCGTTGGACTTGGCCACACCCAAAGTTAAACTCATACCTTGAAGTATATTACGCCCCTAAACCAGCTGCTCTCAGCAATGCTAGGGTAAGGATATATTTGGTCTTAAACTAGCCGAAAAATGAAGGGATAGCGGTAGGATTGGTCAGGATTGCCCAAACACTGAATGATCGCCAGAACTGGCAATACCACATTGGCGATCTGCAAGATACCCAGTAGAGCGAAACCAATTAATACAATAGTCAACACTCCAAAGATAATGCCATAAAGCCACACGTTAAAATGGAAGTTAAGCGCTTCTTTAGCATTTTCTTTCACAACTGGATCGTCGGATACAAATAAGATTGCAATCGGTATCCCAATAGATATACCCAGAAGGCTAAAAAAGATCGATCCATGAGCTAGTGCCGATAATATCTTCCGCTTGTCCTTGTCGTAAACTTCGTTCATACAACCACCTGTTTAATCTAGCTATGTCTTTTCTGGGGTACGACCTAATTCGCAGGCTGTTATCTTTGAAATAAGCCTAATTCTGCTAAATTCTAGTTTTTAATCCCTGTAATATCTTACAAATAAGCTTCATGATATCCACTGACCTTCAGGCTGAATTGCAAACAGCGGTTGAGCATCGTCGCAATTTTGCGATTATTTCTCACCCCGACGCTGGTAAAACGACATTAACAGAAAAGCTCTTGCTATACGGGGGCGCGATTCATGAAGCAGGTGCAGTTAAGGCGCGACGGGCGCAGCGTAAGGCTACCTCGGACTGGATGGCAATGGAACAACAGCGGGGAATTTCGATAACTTCAACAGTGTTGCAGTTTGAATATCAAGATTGTCAGATAAATTTGCTAGATACGCCGGGACACCAGGACTTTAGTGAAGACACTTATCGTACCCTGGCAGCAGCTGATAATGCAGTAATGTTGATTGATGCTGCTAAAGGTTTGGAACCACAGACGCGAAAGTTGTTTGAAGTCTGCCGGATGAGATCGCTCCCGATTTTCACTTTTGTCAACAAACTCGACCGTCCAGGCCGTGAACCTTTGGAACTGTTGGACGAAATTGAACAGGAGTTAGGCTTACAGACTTACGCAGTTAACTGGCCAATTGGCATGGGCGATTACTTCAAAGGCGTATTCGACCGTCGCCAGCAACAAATTCACTTGTTTGAACGTAGCGCCCACGGTAGCCGCGAGGCAATTGATACAGTAATCGAACTCGGTGACCCCAAAATTGAACAGCTGTTAGATAAAGACCTTTACTACCAACTCAAAAACGATTTAGAACTCCTAGAAGGACTGGGACCAGAACTAGATCATCAGTTGGTTCATGAAGGCAAGATGACACCAGTATTCTTTGGCAGCGCCATGACCAATTTTGGTGTAGAACCATTCTTGAACACCTTCCTTGACTACGCCCTGAAACCGGCTGCCCATAATAGTAGTGTCGGAGAAATGCCACCGACTTACCCAGAATTTTCCGGATTTGTGTTTAAACTTCAGGCAAACATGGACCCGAAGCACCGCGATCGCGTGGCCTTTGTTCGCGTCTGTACTGGTAAGTTTGAAAAAGATATGACGGTGAATCATGCCCGCACAGGGAAAACTGTACGCCTGTCACGTCCACAAAAACTATTTGCTCAAGACCGAGAATCAATTGACTTTGCTTATCCTGGTGATGTCATCGGTTTGAATAATCCCGGTGTATTTGCAATTGGCGATACGATTTACAGTGGGCAGAAATTGGAATACGAAGGCATTCCTTGCTTTTCTCCAGAACTATTTGCAATTTTGAGAAACCCCAACCCCTCAAAGTTCAAGCAATTCCATAAGGGTGTTTCGGATCTAAGGGAAGAAGGCGCAGTCCAAATTATGTACTCAGCGGATGAGGCAAAACGTGATCCAATCATGGCAGCAGTGGGTCAATTGCAATTTGAGGTAGTGCAGTTCCGCTTGCAAAATGAGTATGGCGTTGAAACTCAGTTGGAGGTTTTGCCCTATACAGTCGCGCGTTGGGTTGCTGGTGGCTGGGAAGCATTGCAAAAGGTGGGTCGTTTATTCAACACTGTCACGGTGAAGGACAGTTGGGGACGACCAGTATTGCTGTTTCGCAATGAATGGAATTGTAATCAAGTAGAGTCAGACCATCCAGAGATGAAGTTGAAGGCGATCGCCCCTGTAGGTTCCGGTCAAGAACCAGTAAGCGAGTAGCTATAAATTAACTTGCTGAAAGCTGAATTGAGGATACATTGAAGCAGACTAGAGTAGGAAAATTATTATGGCTTCTGTTCCTGACTCTTCTCTGGAGGCTGGGGTGGCAGCACTACGCTGTGGAGATTACTCAGCGGCGATCGCGCACCTTGAAACTGTTCCCAACACTCAACACAATCAGACTTCCCATTTTAAGGCGCAGATGGGATTGGTTGTAGCTTATGAAAACACAGGCGAAATCAACCGCGCCATCGCCCTTTGTCAGACACTTAGTAACAGTAGCAATCCTCAAGTCAGAGAGTGGGCAGTTCACAATCATGCTAGATTAACAAACCGCCAAACAACTGACGTAACTGGATTTATTGCCTTCGATAGCCCACCTATTAAAAGTCAAAAGTTAGAAGTTAGCACTCAGGAAGCAGAAAAATCTTCCCTGCACCCCTCCATCCCTGCACCCCTGCATCCCCCCTCCCTTACTCCCCCATCCCCCCAATGGCGACAGGCAAGACGCGCTAAACAATGGCAAAATCTTGCTCCAATTAATTTAATACCACTTTGGCTACTACAATTCGGTACTGCTACGCTGCTGTTTTGGCTGATTCGGGAACTGCTCAAGTTCGCAATGGCTGGCACGAATACTCTTTTAGTTAAGCTGCCGTACTTGGAGCCGTTTCAACTTTTCTACCGCGATCCAACGCAATTTGTCTTACTAACGTTGGGCATTCTGCTGATTTTGTCGCCCTGGTTAGTAGATAACTTGCTGCGGCTATTTTATGGTCTCCAACCACTAGCACTAAACACCCTCTCCACCCACAGCCCAGAAGCAAGTCGGGTACTACAACGCTGTTGCCGTCAACGGCGTTGGTCATTACCGCAACTGGGTATTCTGCCCACATCAGCACCCGTGGCACTAACCTATGGGAATTTGCGCCGCACAGCCAGAATTGTCGTTAGTCAGGGATTATTAGATCAGCTGGCAGATGATGAAATCGCTACGATTTACGCGAGTCAGCTAGGGCATATTGCTCACTGGGATTTTATTGTCATGTCCCTTGTAATTCTTGTAACCCAACTGCCGTACACAATCTATCGGCAAGTGTCCCACTGGGGAGACCAGACAAATGTAATTTTACGCTCAACTGCGGTAGTGATTACTTCTTTGGCATACAGCATTTGGTCGCTTCTGAGCGGTTGTGCTGTATGGCTATCTCAACTGCGGCTTTACTACAGCGATCGCCTGTCTGCCGAAATCACTGGCAATCCCAATGCTCTTAGTCGGGCTTTACTTAAAATGTCCCAAGGTATCGTTTTAGATATTCAGCAACAGGGACATACCACTTGGCTTTTAGAAAGCTTAAATTTGTTGTTACCAGTAGGCTACTGTCAAGCAATTACTCTAGGCAACTTTCAATCATCCACTCAACTTGAACGTATCCTTGCTTGGGACTGCTTAAATCCCAATCGCTACTGGCTAAATATTAATAATACTCATCCCTTAATCGGCGATCGCCTCCACCACCTCAACCAAATTGCCCATCACTGGCATCTAGATACCGAACTAAATCTACTCAAAAGTCACCTCTTCAACTCAAAACTCAAAACTCAAAACTCAAAACTTTTCTTACAAGCCGCTCCTTTCTTGGGCATTGCACTGGGCTTCGCCTTTGGATGCTTGACTTGGCTAATTGGCGGAATTGGAATTCTGCTACAGATTGCTCAACTAAGTTGGATGTACGGCGACTGGGTGATTATCAAAGGTTGCCTACCCATTGGCTTTAGTATTGGTACTTTTGTCCGAATTAATTCCTTCTTTCCAGATATCAAACCTGACAGCGTGCAAACTGACTCTAGGTTACTAGACGTTCTGTCAAACCCTACTGCTTTACCCGTTGATAGCCAGCCCGTTCGTCTACGAGGTAAGCTCTTGGGTCGTCGCGGTATCAGCAACTGGCTAGGACAAGACTTGATTTTGCACTCTTCCACAGGTTTAGTTAAATTAGACCATTTTCCCTGGCTGGGACTTATTGGCAATCTGCGCCATCAAGTGCCTAGTCTCACAAATATGTTGGAGCAAAATATAAGCATTACAGGCTGGTTCCGTCGTGGAGCAACTTCCTGGCTCGACATTGATACCTTGCGTCAAGGAGATAAAATTAGTCGCAGTGCTCACCCCGTCTGTTCTACGATTTTAGCAGTTACGGCAGCCGCTTGGGGAGTATACATCATTTTGGGGGATGGGGGATAGCAACTGCGTTCAGCCATCACTAAGAATGTAAATACAAATTGCAATTTTAAATAATTATGTGTTCTAATAGTTCATAGATATTTAACTCTAATTCAATATTAACTGTGGTAAATCGCGGTCAAGGCAGTTGAAAATCATACTTTAAAAATTAAGGTTGTTCTAATAATTGTAAATTGTATTTAGGGCTTGAAGTTAGCTTGACTATATTGATATCAGTCTTTAAGCAGGTTCGCACAGCAAATTACCTTAGCCAGAGGCTGATTCTTATTTTTCGCTTTGGAGGAATCTTATAAATTTCTGCCTTGGAGGGATATCTTTGCTAAAACCGAGTTAGGAATATTGCTAAAGGTGGAAATAAGTTAAATAAGGTATTTCCTTAACAAGGACTATGATATTGTAAGTGATGGTCTTAACGTCCCAGGGAATCAAAAGTGCCATCGGTGGTATCAAGGCTGCTAACTGGTGGCATACATACCTAGAAATCAAGTTTTCAGTAGAAGTGTTCACGAAATATCAAGAACCTTTCTTAAGCGTTGGACTAAATTGTAAAAGTTGGCAAATTAAAATAAAAAATTTGGTTTGTGGCAGTGTGTCAATCCCATTTATCTTCAGCCAACCTCAAGTGAGCGAGTTTCTTTCCAATTTATTTGTACCCAAGTCTGGAGGTATCTTCTATGTCAGTTCGTCTATATATCGGTAATCTGCCGAAAGATGAAATAGAGCGTCAAGAACTGCAAGCGGTTTTTGCAGAAGAAGGAGATGCTGTCACCACCAAAGTTATTAAAGATCGGAAAACAGGCAAATGCCGTGGTTTTGGTTTTGTAACAGTCAACGATGACGAAAAAGCCGATCAAATCATTGAGAAATTCAATGGTTATATGTTTAAGGATACTCCTCTAAAAATTGAGAAGGCCTTGCCTCGTGCTAAAGGTCAAGAAGATGAGGAGCAAGACCCGATAACTAGTAATGTCAGTGGTGGTAACGCAAGTAGCATCAATGCCGAAAAAGTCGGCAGCCGTCGTGGTGGGGGTGGAACTAATAAAAAGCCGCGTCATGCCGCCGCTATTACTACCTCAACTGATTCAGAGGGTATTCGACCCGATCCACGTTGGGCTTCTGAACTAGAAAAGCTAAAGCAGATGTTGGCCGCTCAAACCACGAATGGATAAGAAAAATTAGGTGCCAGGGACTGGGGACTAGAGAAGACAACGCAATTGAACTCTTTGATTTCAATGACTCTAGCTTGTAAGCTCTAGTCCTTCGGCTTAAGAAGTCAAAGGCGTTGGTATATAGCTGTCAAGCTTACAGAAATCACCGTAAAACCCACTTTCGCTGTAGTGTGGAATCTAAGGCGGCGGACTATTAGTAAGCAAAATATTCTTTGTTATTTTGTACTATAATATACATATAGCTGATGAAAATTCTTCTCTTTAAAGCAACCAGGATGTCAAACGACTCCAAGTACATCGAAGACTGAAGATAGCTAGTTCTAGGGGAAAATATAGTACCTTCAACTGCCTTACTTCCAGTTGGGACTTGTCAAACCAGTTTCTTCTAGGTGGGTAAGTTAAAAAATTTGTTGTAATTGTATATGAATAAAAATTAACGCTTGTTGCATAAACATTACCAGAATTTAAAGCTCAAAAACTTCGAGCAGGTTACTTGACCTCCAAGATAGAGTAGTGAAGCTCATAATCACGCGCTCAGTGTTGAGGCTATTGATTCCCTGGCTACCAATAACAAAATTGGGCAAGTTCTTGAACTAAGACTAGCAGAATTGACAAAACCCGAAGGTTGCAATTATAAGTTAAGTAGTATTTCAAGTACTAAAAGTTTTTGCCTCAAGAAATCAAGGTAAATGCTTCCGAAAGGGAAATACAACCTGATCAGGTTTACGTCTTGAGTGCTTTTCTAATGACGCCAGAAGCCTCAAAACTTCTATAGGCATACTATTTAGGCTTTAGTAGAACTGAAAGTTGTTACCAAAATTTAAAGTTTGGTAGAGGAGCAATTCTAATAACTATACCACAAAGAACTATTCATTCCCTAGCATTCAGGAATGAATAGTTCTTTGAAGTACCTAATTTAACTGAAATAAGTAGAGGAATGATTCTATGCGTGTCCATTTTGTCGCTGTTACTGAACCTACGCCTAAATACCTAAATATGCTTAAAGCACTTCTTTATAGCTTTCGCAAAAATGCAGGTATTTACAAAAATGCTCCTTTTACTGTTGTAATCAATGGTACTAGTCTTCCAGAGCAAGAACTCTTAACTATCCAGAAGCAATTTTCACCAATTGATGTACGTGTAATGCCCCGCTTAGGTAGTACCCCCTTCGCTAACAAGTTCCATGCTCTTTATGGTGTCGATGAATTAACCTACGATGTGTTGGTATATTTAGACTGCGATGTTGTAATTTTGTCAGCTTTAGATGGAATTACGGAAGGTCTCGGCTCTGACAAGCCTTATATTAAAGCTATAGCAATCGCCAAGGCTTTTAGGACTAGACTAGAGGATGAATTAACCTAGAACTGGGACTAGAGTCATGGCAAAGCCCTACAGTAACGACTTTCGTCAAAAAGTCATTGACGCGATTGAGCTAGACGGTCGAAAAAAGTGTGAGGTAGGTGAAATCTTTAACATCAGCCG